>JBOGTA010000181.1:0-11687 GCA_050695855.1 Candidatus Limnocylindria bacterium | reverse complement strand
CCATGATCAGGAACTGCTGGATGATCAGGTAGGCGGTGTACACGCCCCAGTACAGGACCAGGCCGCTGGGGAAGATGCCGCCCCAGACCACGGTCATGATCGGGAACAGGTAGGTCATGGTCTGGGTCGTCGTGGCGGTCGGGTCGTCACTCCCAAGCCGTGCCGAGGTCATCCGAACCTGGATGAACTGCAGGATGCCGGCGATCACCGCCAGCCCCGAGATCGCGAACCCCCCGAACAGAAAGACGGAGAACGCCTGGTCGACGGTACCCAGGTTCAGGGCCACACCGGTGAACGGGTTGGTGAGCCACTCGATGACCGTATCGACGGGCGCATCGAGCTTGAACGGGGTGATGAGCTGGCAGTTGAGTGGCAGGAGCAGTTGGAAGTCGGGGGGGACTCCGCACGACCCGTCAAAGGGGATGTGGTACTGCTGGTTGCCGAGCGACTCGATGGCCGGGTTGGCGGCCAGGAACGAGTCGAAGCTGGCCTGCTGCTCCTGACTGGGAGTGAACGACACCACGCTCGACGCCCGGGTCAGTGCCTGGTACAGGGCGAACAGGATGGGGAGCTGGAGGAGGAGCGGCAGGCACCCGCCGAACATGTTCACGCCGTGCTCGCGGTACAGCGCCGCGGTCTCCTCGCTGATCTTCCGCTGGTTGCCCTTGTGCTTGCGCTGGATCTCGCGGACCAGCGGCTGCATGCGCTGCATTTCCTTCTGGGAGTTGATCTGGCGGACGAACAGCGGCGCCAGCAGGGTGCGGATGAGGACGGTCAGCCCGATGATCGACAGCGCCAGGTCGCTGAAGATCAGGTGATAGAGCCCGATCAGGCCGTTGAAGAGGGGGAGGAAGATGACGTCCCAGGGCGGGCTGAACGCTTCGATCCCGAAGAATCCGGCGGCCAGCAGCGGTTCCACGCGGCGTTCTCTAACGGACCGGGTCGTAGCCGCCGGGGTGGAACGGATGGCAGCGACCGATGCGACGGGCGCCCATCCACGCGCCGCGGAGGAACCCGTACCGCTCCACGGCCTGATAGGTGTACATCGAGCACGAGGGCGTGAACCGGCAGGTGGGCGGCATCCAGAAGGTGAGCGCCTGGTAGGCCCGGATCATGCCCAGACCGATCAGCCGCACCGAGTCACTCCCCGAGGACGCCGGCACGGACCAGCACGGAATCGAGGGCAGCGCCCAACTCCGCGTATGTCGCGCGGCGCGCATCCGGTTTCGTGATCACCAGCAGGTCCCAGCCGGCTCCTATCCCGCCGTAGCGCGCTCGGACCAGCTCACGCACGCGGCGTCGTACCCGATTCCGTTCCACTGCCCCGCCCAACGTGGCCGGGGTCGCCAGGCCGATCCGGGTGATCGGCTTGTCGGTTCGCCGGGCCCGGAGGACCAGCAGCCGGGTGGCGCCGTGGCTCCCCGACCGCGTCACCGCCTCGAAATCGGCCCGGCGACGGAGCGTCGGATAGGCCGGCACGGCAGCGGGTCCGGGAGGGTCAGGCGCTCAGCCGGTTGCGCCCCCTCGCCCGACGGCGGGAAAGCACGCGGCGACCGCCCTTGGAAGCCATGCGAGCGCGAAAGCCGTGATTCCGCTTCCGAGCGCGCTTCTTGGGCTGGTAGGTCCGTTTCATCGTCGCGTGTTCACCCTCTGTTCAACCAAGGGCGTCGCAGAGCCGCCGAAACATGCGCGAGGCTGGCGTTTCGCCAGCCTCATCGGTGCGTCGTTGACCGTCTGCGTCGCGTGGCGGCGATTCTAGCGTACCCTCGTCGCGGGGTGTCAAACCCCCCGGCCGGAGGATCTGGTCGCCAATCATTGCCCGGGCCACCGGTGGGCGCTACACTACGCCGACCCCCGGAGCCAGACGCCCACCCAACGGGTCGTGCCCGCCCCGGAGGAGCACCAGATTCTCGGATTTCGCCCGGTCCGTGGCTCCCGCCAGGCCGGCCTGGAGGCGTCTGTCGAATGGATGCGAAACAGGTGTGGCGCGCCGTGCTTGGCGAGCTGCAGGTCAGCCTTTCGGCCGCCAACTTCGAGACCTGGCTGAAAGACACCTCCCTCGAAGAGATCGACGAGCACCTGTTCCGCATCTCGGCTCCCAACGGGTTCACCCGTGATTGGCTGGACAACCGGTATCGGACCCTGGTCAGCCAGACCCTGGCCCGGGTCGTCGGTCGCTCGGTACGGGTCGAGTTCGTGGTGGCCGACGCGCCCGGGCCTGCCCCCGAGCAGGCCAGCGACGAGCTGACCCCGGTTCCGGCCTCCACCCCCAGCGGCAACGCGGTCAACCTCAACGGGCGCTACACGTTCGCGAACTTCATCGTCGGCAGCGCCAACCGCCTGGCCCACGCGGCGGCGCTGTCGGTGGCCGAGCGGCCCGGCCACGCCTACAACCCGCTGTTCCTGTATGGCGGCGTTGGGCTGGGCAAGACCCACCTGATGCACGCCATCGGACATGCCGTCGCCGCCAAGTTCCCGCGCAAGCGGATCCTGTACGCGACCAGCGAGAAGTTCACCAACGACTTCATCAACTCCATCCGCGAGCAGAAGATGGAGGACTTCCGGGGCCGGTATCGGCGCATCGACGTCCTCCTCATCGACGACATCCAGTTCATCGCCGAGCGCGAGCGGACCCAGGAAGAGTTCTTCCACACCTTCAACGCGATTCACGAGATCGGCAAGCAGATCGTCCTGAGCTCGGATCGACCGCCCAAGGCCATCACCACCCTGGAGGAACGGCTCCGTTCGCGGTTCGAGATGGGCCTGATCGCAGACCTCACTCCCCCCGACCTGGAGACCCGGATCGCCATCCTGCGGTCCAAGGCGGAGGACCAGCTGCACCTCATCCCGCCGGAGGTCATCGAGTTCATCGCCCGCAAGGTGGTCAGCAACGTCCGCGAACTGGAGGGCGCCCTCAACCGCGTCCTGGCCTACGCCTCGATGAGCGGGGCGCCGATCAACATCGAGCTGGCCTCGGCGGTGCTCAGCAACGTGATGTACAACCCGCGCAAGCGCTCCATCACGCCGCAGCGCATCGTGCGGGTGGTGGCCGACTACTACGGCGTGAACCTGGATCAGTTGCGGAGCAGCAAGCGGGAGAAGGCGATCGTCGTCCCGCGTCAGATCGCGATGTACCTGATCCGGGAGGAAACCGACATCTCCCTGCTGCGGATCGGCGCCGAGCTGGGCGGTCGCGACCATTCGACCGTGCTGCACGCGTGCGACAAGATCAACCGCGAGATGCAGGAGAACGACGAGCTGCGCCGCGAGATCAGCGCCGTGCGGGAGATGATCTACTCGGAGTGAGGCGGTGGACAACCGGCCTGGGGCTGGGGACAGGTGGGGGAGCGCGGGCCGGCCGCGGGTGACGATCCGCGGGGCCGAGAGCAGGCGTCTCAGCCGGCCGTCGACGAATCCGGCAGACCGGCCAACCCGCCATCCCCGACCCGCCAACACGTCCCCGACGAGTCCTGGAGACCAGATAGCGGGGATGTCCACATCATCCACACCCCTACTACCAGAGACGACGATTCAAAGACTCTATCCTTCAGGGAACCGTAGAGATGCAATCCGCAGTTGAGACGCGTTTCATGAACCTGTCCGTCATGCAGGAGAACCGTGCCCGTGGCCTGGGCATCGTCAGTCGGGCCGTGGCCAGCCGGGCCACCCTCCCGGTACTGGCCAACGTCCTGCTCCGCACCGAGGACGGCGGGCTCAAGCTGACAGCCACCAACCTCGAGATCGGCATCACCTGTTGGGTGCCCGGGAAGGTCGATGACGAGGGCGAGATCACGGTCCCGGCGCGTCTCCTGACGGACCTGGTCGGGTCCCTGCCTCCGCAGCGCATCGACCTGGAGCTGTCAGCCAAGGACCGCAGCCTGAAAGTCACCTGCGGCGGAAGCCGGGCCTCGATCAAGGGCATCGAGGCCGATGAGTTCCCGGTGGTGGGTGCTATCGGCGAAGCGCCGTTGACTGCCGTGGATGCCCGCGTCCTGCGTGAGGCTCTGGGGGAGGTCGTGTTCGCGGCCGCCAGCGACGAGTCGCGGCCGATCTTGACCGGGGTTCTGACCCGACTCGAGGGAGACACGATGACCCTGGCCGCGGCCGACAACTACCGGATCGCGGTCCGCACCGTGATCCTGGCTCGCCCGGTGGCCACCGAGACCACGATCGTGGTCCCCGGGCGCAGCTATGCCGAGCTGGTCCGCATCCTCCCCGACGCCGAGGCACCGGTCGAGATCACCATCACGCCCAACCGGAGCCAGGTCCTGTTCCACGTCGAGGGCATCGACCTGGTCAGCCGCCTCATCGAGGGCCAGTTCCCGAACTACGAGCCGGTCGTCCCGCGCAAGGACGCGTGGACGTCCCGCGCGACGCTCGACCGCGAGGCCTTCTTGGCCGGCACCCGACGCGCCAGCTTTTTCGCCCGCGACTCGGCCAACATCGTCAAGGTCGAGGTCGGCGGCGAGGATGGGGAGACGCCGGGCGTCACCATCAGCGCCCACGCGGCCGACATCGGCGACAACGCGGACACGCTGGAGGCCACGGTGGAAGGGACGCCCACCACCATCGCCTTCAATGCCCGCTACCTGACCGATGTCCTCGGCGCGCTGAGCGCCGACGAGGCCATCCTCGAGCTCTCCGGGCCGCTGGCCCCGGGCGTCATTCGTGGAGTCGGCAAGGACGACTACGTTCACGTCATCATGCCGGTGCGAACCGCCTCCTGATGTGATGTGCGTCTCGCCCGTCTCCTGCTCGACCACTACCGGAGCTACGCCTCCGCGGAGCTGGAGCCCGACCCCGGGCTGACCGTGATCACCGGTCCGAACGGGGCCGGCAAGACGAACCTGCTGGAGTCGGTGTGGGTCGCCGTCTCGGGCCGATCGCATCGGACCACGACCGACGCCGACCTCGTCACCCACGGCGCCTCGCTGGGCCGCGTCAGCCTCGATCTGGCGCCGGTGAGTGGGGGCGAGGTGAGCGCTCAGGTTGAGCTGGTGCTCGCCGGCGCCGAGCCGCCGCCGGGTTTCCGGCGGCGTCTGACGGTGAACGGCGTGGCGCGCCGCCACAGCTCGCTGGCCGACACCGTGCGGGCGGTCCTGTTCCGCCCCGAGGAGATGCTGCTGCTGGTGGGGCCGCCCTCTGAGCGACGCCGCTTCCTGGACGCGATCCTGGCTCAGCAGTCGCCCTCGATGGGCCGCGACCTGTCCGACCTGGCACGCGTCCTCACCCAGCGCAACGCCCTGCTCCGCGCGATCCGTGCCGAGGAAACCGACGCCGCCGGCCTCGGTGCCTGGGACGAGCAGCTGGCACGCATCGGCGGCCGCGTGACCGCGGCCCGACTGCGCCTGGTGGCTGACCTCGCGGCGCGCATCGGTCCGCTGCACGACGCGGTGGCGCCGGCCGAGGAGCTGGAGGACCAGGTCGGCCTGACCTACGGCGATGTGCTGAAGGACGCCTGGCCCGGACGCGAGGCGGTACGGACCGATCCGGCGCAGATCGATGCCGAGCTGCTGTCGCAGGCCATCCGGGATCGGCTGGCAGCCATTCGCCAGAAGGAGATCTGGAACGGCATGTCGCTGGCGGGTCCGCAGCGCGACGACCTGGCGGTCACCCTGGGTGGACTGCCGGTGTCGGCGCACGCCAGCCGCGGCCAGCAGCGGACCATCATCGTGGCGCTCAAGCTGGCGGAGACCGACCTGCTCGCCGAGACCGGCGGTCCGTCGCCCATCGTCCTCCTCGACGACGTGTTCAGCGAGCTCGACCCGGAACGGTCGGCGCGCGGGCTCGACCTGCTCCGGCAACGGGGCCAGGTCCTGGTCACCATCACCGATCCCGCCCTGCTTCCCGCCCGGCACCGGCACCGCGTGCCGGTGTGGAGCGTGGGCGAGGGCCTGCTGGCGCGTACGCCGCGCGTGGCGTGAGGGCGTGAGGGCGTGATGGCACCGTGAGCAAGCGACTGACGACCGAGGAAGCGGTGAGCGCGGTTCAACGCGCGCTCCTGCAGTGCATAGGGCCCGGCGCCGCCGAGCAGCTGGCCCTGGCGCAGGCCCGCCTGGCGTGGCTCGAGGCGGTCGCTGATGCCGGCCTCGCCCCGGAGGGGATGTGGAGCCGGCTGGTCAGCGTGACCAACGGGGTGGCAACCGTGGTGACGCCGGAGCCGATCCTGGCCGCGGAGCTCAAGCTGCGCGGCGACCGCCTGGCCGAGGCGGTCAACGAACGCCAGCGCGGCCGGCCGGGCGCACTCTTCCAGGTGCGCAGCCTGGCGGTGGTCGTTCGCCCGGGGGCGGCCGAGGGTTCATCGTGAGCCAGCGCCTGGCCACTCGGTTCGGCCTCGTCCCTGAGGAGGAGCGTGCACCGGACGCGACGGACCTGATCCGGGTCAACGAACCGACGGTGGGCGCCCCGGTCCGGACCAAGGGCAGCCTCTATCTCCTGGCCCAGCTGACCAACGCCAACGCCTCCACCATCCGGGCGGCCCGGCAGACGCTGGAGGCCATCGAGCACGACTACTACTACGACCTGTCCGCCGGCCCACTCGACACCCTGGCCCGCGCCGTGGCGCAGGCCAACCGTCGCCTCTATCACGCCCGGGGTCGGGTGGGGCTGAACCGTGGAGCGCGGATCAGCGTGGTCGGGATCGCCATTCGGGCCGCAGAGCTGCACGTGGCCAAGATCGGACCTGCCGGCGCGATCATCGTGCGCGGCGAGCGCATCTACGAGCTCCCGCCGCCTCTGCCGGAGGACGATGACCCCGCCGCCGGCCGGCGGGTGGCTGACACGCTGGGCGAGGCGCTGGAGATCGACCCGGTCACGTGGTCCGGGGAAGTGGCCGGCGGGGATCGGGTGGCGCTCATCAGTCGCAACCTGGCCGAGGTGGTCGGGGCCGAGGACACGCGGCAGGCGTTGCTCACCCTCCGGCCGGCGGCCGCCGCGCAGCACCTCCACCGCATGTTCCGCGAGCGCGGCGGCACCGGTTCCGATGGCCTGATCGCGATCGAGCTGTCGGCCATCCCGCTCACCGCGACCACCCATCGGCTCGAGCCAGTCCGGCCGGCGGATCCGCTGGCCGGGCTGCCGGATCGCAGTCCGGTGCCCGGAGCCGACGCGGTGGGGGGAGCCATCCATCGTGCCGACCGGGCGGTGGACGACGCGCAGTCGCGAGTCGGGAGCTCGGTCGAGCTGTTCATCGGGCGAGTCATGGCCCTCATGCCCCGTCGTCGGGTGGACTATCCGCGGCGGGTCGTCCGCACCGAGGCGCTCGAAGCGCGCCGCCGCCGGCGGCTGGGCGCGCTCGGGATGCTGGCGCTCGCCGGCCTGTTGGCCGCAGGAGTCACCGTGGCCAGCTACCCCGCCCTGGACCCGACCCAGGCCATCCCCCGGTTGATCGTCGCCCGGGAAGCCGTGGCCGAAGGCGAGGAGCTGATCGCGGCGGTGGAGGACCAGATCGACGGGCAGGACCTGGTGGAGCGTGACCCGGACCGGGCCAAGGACCTCCTCGCCCAGGCCGATCGCGCCCTCGACCGGGCCGAGGGCGCGGGGGTGGGAGCCACCGCCCTCGAGCCGCTGCGCGGCCGGCTGGATGGCCGCCTCGACGCGCTGTATGCCGTCACTCGCATCCGGGAGATGACGACCGTGAGCGACCTGGCGGCCGCGTTCACCTCGGTCACGCCCGAACGGATGGTGGCCGCGTCCGATGGGTCACTCTGGGTCCTCGATACCGGGCGGGGTCGTATCGTTCGCATCGACCCGCTGAGCGGCGTGGCCGAGGCGGTGTACCGCGCCGGCCAGGACCTGGACGGAGGGGTGGCCGGTGAGCCGTGGCTTCTGGCCTCGGCGGCCACCGACGTCGTCATCATCGATCGCCAGCGGCAGGCCTGGCGGGCGGACCTAGTCGAGCGCGTCCCGCGTCGGATGCCGCTGGCCGGCATCGAGGAGCTGGACCCCGAGAGCGTTTTGCTCACCGCCCTCCAGCACCGGCCCCCGCTCGAGATTTTCACCCTGTACGCGGTCGACGAGGCCAGCGGCATTGTCTGGAAGTGGACACCGCCAGCCGTCATCCCGGTCACCTTCCCCGACCCGCCCGAGTCGTTCCTCAGCGAGCCGCCAGACCTCAACCCGGCCAACGCGCGCGACCTGCGCGCCGATGCCAACCTGTGGCTCCTCCAACGAGCGACCGTGACCCGGGTCAACTTCGGCACACCAGTCCCGCAGGTCGACTTTTCCCTCGATCCGCCGCCCGATTCGGCGGTCCGTGAGCCGCTGGATTACCGGTTCCTGGACAGCGCCACCATCGGCGAGCGTGACCAGTTCTTCGTCTACGATGCCGCCAACGCGCGGATCATCGCCTTCGGACGTGCCGATGGCGCCTTCATCCGCCAGTGGATGGCGCCCCGTCGAGGGGATGCGGCCGCCCTGCTGGACGAGGTGCTCGGGATGGAGGTGCTCTCCACGCCTGACGGCCCGCCGGCGGCCTACCTGCTGACCCCGGATCGGGTCATCCGCGTCGTCCTCGAGTAGCAGCCACTAGAATCGGGGCGTGACCCAGCTCATTGAGATGGTCGTCGAAAGCGTGCGGGTCCACGTCCTGTCGAGCCAGCACGTGGTGATTCTCAAGGAGACCGAACGGGACCGATACCTGCCCATCTGGATCGGTCCATCGGAGGCCAACGCCATCGCCATGCGCCTGCAGGGCATCAGCGCCGAGCGGCCGCTCACCCACGACCTGCTGGTCAGCGTGCTCGGCGCGGTCCATGGCTCGCTGAGCCGGGTGGTCGTGACCCACGTCAGCGACGGAACCTTCCACGCCCGCCTGTACCTGGAGACCGCGGAGGGCGGGGAGACGGAGATCGACTCGCGGACCTCGGACGCAATCGCGGTCGCCATCCGCACCGGGTCGACCATCTACGTCGACGAGCGGGTGCTGGACGAGGCCGGCGTGGAGCCGGAGACGAACGGTGAGCTGGGGGGAGACGACGAGAAGCTGGCCGTCTTCCGCGACTTCGTGAACTCGCTGGACGTCGACCTCGGGCCGTCGGAGGGTCGCCCGCCGGCAGAGGGTCGCCCGCCGACTGAATAAGGCCCGCCCGGGTAGGCCAACAGCTCGGCCGGGGTCGTCAAGCCCATGTCATTGCACCAGACGGAGGTATCGGTCAACAACGCGCCGATAAGGAGCCGACGCCCTCCCTCGCGCCGCCTGTTGCGCCTGATGACCAATTCGGCCACGAGCGCCACCTATCGCGCCGGTTGTGAGCCGTCAGACAAGCCGCACGTGGCCGTTTCCTCCGCCTGGCGGCAGATCGTTCCGCGCTAGGCCCTCTCGCGGCTCCCCGGCGGCGGCCCCAGCGTCCGCTCCCGGTCGGTCCACAGCGCCCAGCGCAGGCGGAAGATGTCCCGGAAGGTCCGCATGATCTTCAGGAAGCTGGCCCCCGTGTTCTGCCCTGCTGTCCGCGGGTAGTGGGTGACCCCCACCTGGTCCATCCGGACCCCACGCGCGTTGAGCTTGACGAGCAGCTCGGCCGACAGGAACGGCCCCTCGGAATCGAGCCGCAGGCCGTCGAAGACCTGGCGTCGGAAGACCTTCATCGCGCAGTCGATGTCGCGCACCCGGAGCCCGAACAAGACCGACACGATGGCGTTGTACGTCTTGGCGATGATGAGCCGATGGACTGGGTCGCGCCGCTTGATCCGGTAGCCAATCACCGCATCCACGGGGTGGGAGGTGTCCGCCAGGCGATCGAGCAGGCGGCTGAGCTCGGCCAGGTCGAACTGGAGGTCTCCGTCGGAGAAGGCAATCAACTCCCCGCGGGCATTGGCAAATCCCGCCTGCAACGCGCCGCCGTAACCGCGGTTGGGCTGGTGGACGACGCGGACCCGCGGGTCGGCGGCGGCCAGCGCGTCGGCCAACCGGGGGGTGCGATCGGTCGAGCCGTCGTCGATGGCCAGGACCTCGAGCGAGCTGGCCAGGGGCCCGACACCTTCGAGGGCTCGCGCCACCGTCCGCTCGATGTTCGCTTCCTCGTTGTAGGCGGGGAAGAAGAACGTCAGGGCGGGGCGGGCTGATGCCGATTCGTTCACGGGCCTCCGCAGGATTGGCAGACGGTCAAGAGGTGGCGCGGATGGTAACGGAACCCGGCGCTATACTCGCCCCCGCCTTGCCGAGCGACAACGGCGGCGGATCATCCCCCACGCCGCCGACCATGACCAGCTGGGGCTCCCGTTTCCTCGATCCGTTCGGCACGCTCCTCATCCTCCTCCTCGCCGGCCTCGCCCTGCGGGTGCTGGTTGCGGCCGTGATCCTGCCCCAGAGCGGCCTGCACAACGACATCACCGCCTTCAGCGCGTGGGCGTTGCGCATGGCAGACGTCGGCCCCGTCGAGTTCTACGAGCCGGGCTACTTTGCCGATTACCCCCCGGGCTACATGTACGTCCTGTGGCTGCTGGGCGAGGGGTCCCGCTTCCTGGAGCCGATGCTGGGTGGCGCAAGCCCGATTCGAGGCCTGGTCAAGGTGCCCGGTATCGCCGCCGATCTCGGCGTGGCGTGGCTCATCTACCTCATCGCGGTGCGCTTCTTCGGGGATCGGCCTCCCGTCCGCTGGCTCGGTTCCGGCGCACGGATCGGCCTCATCGGCGCCGATATCTACCTGTTCAACCCCGGGACGGAGTTCAACTCGGCGGTCTGGGGCCAGATGGATTCGGTGGGGGTCCTCGTGATCCTCGCCGGGCTCTACGCCCTGGGCCGCGGCTGGACCGAGGCCGCCGGGCTGGCGGCCGTGGTGGCGGTGCTCATCAAGTTCCAGTTCGGGTGGCTGATCCCGATCGTGGCCGTGGTCGGACTCAAGCGCCACCTGTTCGGCCGGTCGTCCGACCCGCTGCTCGCCGCTCGCCCCGATCCGGTCCGCGTCCTGACCTCACTGGCGGTGGGGTTTGGAACGCTGGTGG
The DNA here is from genome assembly GCA_050695855.1 of Candidatus Limnocylindria bacterium. Classification (GTDB taxonomy): domain Bacteria; phylum Chloroflexota; class Limnocylindria; order QHBO01; family QHBO01; genus DASTEQ01. The sequence goes on along the minus strand of JBOGTA010000181.1, from coordinate 746 downwards.
CGCTGATCCTCCCGTTCGGGATGACCCTCCTGCCCACCGGGGACCCCACCACCAGCCTCTTCGACAAGTTCATGGCCGCGGCCAACCAGTACCAGGGCCTCACCATCAACGCGTTCAACATATGGCGCAACCCGTGGACGGGGCTGTCGCAGGTCCAGCAGTGGGGGAGTGACCAGGGCATCGCCCTCAGCCTGGGTGGACTGGACGTGACCTGGGCGGTGGTGGGGGTCGCCCTGTTCGCCATCGGGGCACTGCTCGCCCTGGTGGCGGTGGCCCGACGCGACGACATGCAGGGCCTCCTCGTCAGCTCGCTGACGATGGCGGTGGCGTTCTTCGCGTTGCCGACACGGGTCCACGAGCGATACCTCTTCCCCGCCCTCGCCCTGGCGGCGCCGCTGGCCGGGGCGGCCGTCCGCTGGGCAGCGGCGTACGCGGCGCTATCGGTCCTGTTCTTCCTGAACATCTACTGGGTGTACTCGGCCGACTGGTCGTACGCCGCGCCGCCGGTCATCAATCCTGGCATGGGGGGCGAGCCGTTCGCCCGGGATCCGCTGATGGCGGCCACCGTCTTCAGCGAATTCGGCGTCTACCTGATTTCCCTGACCGCGCTCGTGGTCCTGGTCTGGATCATCTGGCAGGCGCTGCGGCCGCAGGTCGGCGTGGATGCCGAGCCGGCTCGCGAGGTTGACGCGGATGCCGCCGCCGCCGCCGCCGCATCGGCGAGCGCGGTGCGGGCGGCGCGCGGG
>JBOGTA010000180.1:0-6184 GCA_050695855.1 Candidatus Limnocylindria bacterium | reverse complement strand
GTGCTGCTGTATTGGGCCTACGGAGTCTGCATCTGGCTCGGAATGCGTGGGGATCAATCCTGGCGCAGCAAGCAGACCTGGAGCCTGGGCCGCTGGAGCAGACCGCTGGCCTGGCTGTCGGTGATCTGGATCATCCTGTTCAGCCCCTTGTTCCTGTATCCATTCGTGCTCAACCCGGCGGCGCTGGCGACGGTGGGCGGGTTCCTGGTCTTCCTGCTCGTCTACTACTTCGTGTGGGCCCGGAGCCGGTTCCACGGACCGGTCCCGCAGGGCACGACTGAGGAACTTGAGTCCATCGAGCGCGAGTTCGAAGACGCGGCTCGCCAGATGGCATGACCCCCGACTAGCTGATTCACGCGGTGGGCCGGCCGGGCGATCCGGCCGGCTCGCTTCGCTACTCTGGAGGACCTATGGCCAAGACCGATAGCCATCCGAAACGTGCCGAGCTGGCAGCCGCCATCCGCGACGGGCGGATCGACACCCTGGTCGTGGCCCTCACCGACATGCAGGGCCGCCTGATGGGCAAGCGGGTCCAGGGCCAGGCATTCCTGAACGGTGCCATCGATCACGGCGCCCATTTCTGCACCTACCTGCTGGGTACCGACATGGAGATGAACACGCCCGACGGGTTCGCCCTCATGAACTGGGAGACGGGCTACGGCGACTGGGTCGCCGACCCGGTGTGGGACACCTACCGCGTCGTGCCGTGGCTGGAGAAGACCGCGATCGTGCTTTCCGACACCATCGACCACCATGGCCACGAGATCCCGGTATCTCCGCGCACCATCCTGAAGAAGGTCGTCGACCGCGCCACGGGCCATGGTTTCCGGGTCATGGCCGGGTCGGAGTTCGAGTACTACCTCCTGACCGATACCTACGAGCAGGCGCATGCCAAGGGCTACGTTGGGCTCGAGCGCTTCGGCTACTACAACGAGGACTATCACCTCCTGCAGGCCACCAAGGCCGAGCCCATCCATGGCCGGCTGCGCAACCTGATGACCGAAGCCGGTATCCCGGTCGAGTTCAGCAAGGGCGAGGCTGCGCCGGGCCAGCACGAGGTCAACATCCACTACTGCGACGTGCTGGAGATGTCGGACAAGTCGGTGCTCTTCAAGCACGGCGCCAAGGAGATCGCCTGGCTGAACGGCTACGGCCTGTCCTTCATGGCCAAGCCGGACCACACCTGGACCGGCTCCAGCGGCCACCTCCACATGTCGCTGTGGGACAAGACCGGGCGCAAGCCGCTGTTCCACGATCCGAAGGCCAAGGCCTACGGGATGTCGAAGACGATGCGCCACTTCCTGGGTGGGATGATGAAGTTCTCCCGCGAGCTGGCGGTCTTCTGGGCCTGGAACGTGAACTCCTACAAGCGCTACGCGGTCGCGTCCTGGGCTCCGGTCAACGTGGTGTGGGGCCGCGACAACCGGACGACCGGATTCCGGATCGTGGGCGACGAGGCGGGGCTCCACATCGAGAACCGCTTCCCGGGCGGCGACATGAACCCGTACCTGACCTACGCCGCGGTGGTGGGAGCCGGGCTGCTGGGCATCGAGCGCGAGATCGAGCCGCCGGACGAGTACCGCGGCAACGGGTACGTGGCGACCGGCTGCGACCGGATGCCGCGCGCGCTCCACGAGGCGATCCGCGAGCTGGAGGCAAGCCAGGCGGCGGTGGATATCTTCGGAGCGGACGTGGTCGCCCACTACCTCAACGCGGCACGGGTCGAGCAGGAGACCTACGACGCCATCGTCCATCCCTGGGACCGCGAGCGCTACCTCGAGCGAAGCTAGGCCGACCGATGAGGCTCGACGGCAAGGTCGCCATCGTGACCGGGGGCGGTGGCGGGATGGGTCGTGTCGCGTCCCACATGTTCGCCGCCGAAGGCGCGAAGGTGATTGTGGCCGAGTACGACGAGAAGGCGGGAGCCGACACGGCGGATCGTGTCCGCGCCGCCGGTGGCGAGGCCACGTTCGTTCAGGTTGACGTCTCGCAGGAGGCCGATGCGGCCGCCATGGTGGCGACCGCCATGGATCGGTATGGCAAGGTCGACGTCCTGTACAACAACGCCGGAGTCATGCCCGAGCGCGATCACTCGGTGGTCGATACCGATGTCGCCACCTGGGACCACGTGATGGCTATCAACGTCCGCGGCGTGTTCCTCGGCTGCAAGTACGCGATCCCGCGGATGGTGGAGCAGGGATCTGGATCGGTCATCAACATCAGCTCGTTCGTCGCCCTCCTCGGATGCTCGGTGCCGCAGGACGCCTACACCGCCTCCAAGGGGGCGGTCCTCAGCCTGACTCGGTCACTGGCGGTCCAGTTCGGGCCGCAGGGCGTGCGTTCCAACGCCATCTGCCCCGGTCCGATCGAGACGCCGATGCTCATGGATTGGCTGGTCAAGGACGAGGAAGCCCGTAGGGTGCGCCTGGCGCGCAACCCGACCGGCCGCTTCGGCAAGCCGGAGGAGATCGTCAGCGTCGCGATCTACCTCGCATCGGACGAGTCGCGCTGGACCAACGGCGCCCATTTCGTCATCGACGGCGGGATCAGCGTCAACTACTTCTGAGCAGTTCCTCAGGGCTCACCTTCGCAACGGATTCGCAGATGGCACCACACACCCGCTATGCCCGGTCGGGGAACGTCCATATCGCTTACCAGGTCATCGGCGGCGGACCAATTGACCTGGTCTTTGTTCCGGGCTTCGTCTCCAACGTCGAGGAATGCTGGGAGCAGCCCGGGCTCGCCGCGTTCCTCGAGCGCCTTGCGTCCTTCGCGCGGCTGATCCTGTTCGACAAGCGCGGCACCGGCCTTTCGGATCGCGTTCCCGAACATCGCCTGCCGACCCTGGAGGAGCGGATGGACGACCTGCGCGCCGTGCTGGACGCCGCGGGATCGAAGGAGGCGGTCCTGTTCGGGCACTCCGAGGGCGGGAGCATGTGCATCCTATTCGCCGCTACCTACCCGGAGCGCACTCGGGCACTCATCACGTTCGGCGTGTTCGCCAGGAGGCGGCGCAGTGACGACTACCCCTGGGCGCCGAGCGAGGCGGATCGCCAGGCGACCATCGCGCTGGTCGAGTCAGAGTGGGCAAGCGACGTCCTCCTCCGGCCCCTGGTTCCGAGCCGTGCAGACGACCGCGCCTTCCTCGCCCAGCTCGCGACGTACTTCCGTCGATCGGCCAGCCCCGGAGCTGCGGCGCAGCTGCTGCGCATGAACACGGAGATCGATGTGCGGGCGATCCTGCCCGCGATTCGGGTGCCGACACTGGTCCTCCATCGCACCGAGGATCGCGATGCTCGGGTGGAGGAAGGCCGTTGGATATCTTCACGCATCCATGGAGCCATCTTTGTGGAACTCCCGGGAGGTGATCACATCTTCTGGGTGGGCGATACCGAGACCGTGCTCGCCGAGATCGAGGCCTTCCTGACCGGTGCCCGGCCCGTTTCGGTGTTGAACAGAGTCCTCGCCACGGTCCTGTTTACCGATATCGTCGCATCGACCGAGGCCGCCGCGCGCCTTGGTGATCGTCGTTGGCGTGAGGCCCTCGAGACGCACCGGGCAGGTGTCCGCTCCGCGCTCGCCCGCTGGCGCGGCGAGGAGATCGCCACCACCGGCGATGGTTTTCTGGTCGTGTTCGACGGGCCGGCTCGCGGGATTCGGTGTGCCCTCGCGATACGCGACGATGCCGGACGCGCGGGCTTCCAGGTCCGCGCAGGGTTGCATACCGGGGAGATCGAGCGCGATGGAGATCAGATTGCGGGGGTGGCCGTCCACATCGGATCGCGCGTAGTGGCCACCGCAGAGGCCGATGAGGTCGTCGTCTCGAGCACAGTGAAAGACCTGGTGGCCGGTTCGGGCATCACGTTTGCGGATCGCGGCATGTTTGCGCTGAGGGGCGTGCCTGACGAATGGCGGCTCTACACGGTGACCGGGGCATGAGTGGGCAGTCGCCCGAATGAGGGCGTACGGCCGCCCACCGTATACTCGGCTCGCATGACCACCCAGACCCAGGCTCCCGGCAGCGCCGAGCCCATCCTGGGGACCGTCCAGATGATCATCGGCGGCGAGCGCGTCGACGCCGCAGACGGACAGACCTTCGACGTCATCAATCCGGCCACGTCGGAGCTGCTCGCGCGCGCGCCTCTCGGCGGGGCCGAGGACGTCAACCGGGCCGTCGCGGCCGCCCAGAAGGCGCTCGACGACCCGAAGGGATTCTCCTCGTGGTCAGCCGCCAAACGCGGGCGGGCTCTCCAGAAGCTCAGCAACCTGGCCAAGGAGCACCTCGAGGAGCTGGCCCAGCTCGAAAGCCGCAACGTGGGCAAGCCCATCGCCGGCGCGCGAGGCGAGGCGCTCGCCGTGGGCCTCGTGTTCGAGTACTACGCTGGGGCGGCGAACAAGCACTTCGGGGAGACGATCCCCGTCAGCCAGCCGGGCCTCGACTTCACCCTCCGCGAGCCCATCGGGGTGGTGGGCCTCATCGTTCCCTGGAACTTCCCGATGAACATGGCCAGCTGGAAGCTGGGACCGGCGCTGGCCACCGGCAATGCATGCATCCTCAAGCCGGCCTCCTACACGCCGCTGACCGCCATCCGGATCGCCGAGCTCGCCCTGGAGGCCGGCTTGCCGCCCGGAATCGTGAACGTGGTAACCGGCCCCGGCGGAACCGCCGGGGCGGCCATCGCGGCCCATCCGGGGATCGGCAAGGTGGCCTTCACCGGCGAGACCACGACCGGCCAGGAGATACTGCGCCTGGCCGCCGCCAACGTGAAGAAGGTCAGCCTGGAGCTGGGCGGCAAGTCGCCCAACATCGTGTTCGCCGATGCGGACCTTGAGAAGTTCGCCCGCGAGTCGCCGTACGCCGTGTTCGACAACGCCGGCCAGGACTGCACGGCGCGGAGCCGGATCTTCGTCGAAGCATCGGCCCACGATCGGGTGGTGGAGCTGTTCACGGAGGCCACCCGCAACGTCAAGGTTGGCGATCCCGCGGACGACAAGACCGAGATGGGCAGCCTGGTCAGCCAGCGCCAACGGGAGCGGGTGATGGACTACATCGGTATCGGTCAGGAGGAGGGCGCGGAGCTGGTGTACGGCGGCGCCCCACCGACCGGCGAGCCGTTCGACCGTGGCGCGTACCTGACCCCGACCATCTTCGATGGTGCCACGACCGACATGCGCATCGTGCGCGAGGAGATCTTCGGCCCCGTCGTGGCCATCATCCCGTTCGCCGAAGAGGCGGAGGCCGTGCGACTGGCCAACGACACCCCCTACGGCCTGTCGGGGTCGGTCTGGAGCCGGGACCTGGGCAAGGCCATCCGCGTCGCCAAGGGTGTGCGGGCCGGTGTCCTATCGGTCAATTCCAACAGCTCGGTCCACACCGAGGCGCCGTTCGGCGGCTACAAGATGTCCGGCATGGGGCGCGAGCTGGGAATGCACGCGCTCGACCTGTACACCGAGGTCAAGAACGTCTTCGTCGACCTGATCTGACCGATGCCGACCGAGACGCAGACGCCGAAACGACGGCCGCGCCGCAAGCGAGCATCTGCCAGGGCGGGCGTGCCACCCTTCAAGCTTCCCGAGCCCCGGCCGGCGCCGCCGCTGACCGTCCGTCGCTTCACTGCCCTGGTGGCCGGCAAAGCGGCCGCCGTGGCCACCCGCGCCACCGGCCGCGGTGGCGGCACGTCGCTTCCCGGGATGGTGGCACGGCGCGTCGACCCGGGAATCCTGGGAGCCCTGGTCGGCGAGCGCGGCATCCCGGTCCTGGCCATCACCGGCAGCAACGGCAAGACCACCACCGCCCGTTTCACCGCCGCCATCCTTCGCGCCGCGGGCCTTCCGGTTGCCCATAACCAGGCCGGCGCCAACCTGACCCAGGGCGTCACGTCCATCGCCGTGGCCGCCGCCGACCTTCGGGGTCGCATGCCGGCGACGATCATGCTCAGCGAGGTGGACGAGGGCGCCCTGCCGCAGGTGGTCCACGAGATTCGGCCCCGTGGACTGCTGGTCACAAACCTCTTCCGTGACCAGCTGGACCGCTATGGGGAGATCTATGCCGTGGCCGATACGTTCGAGACGGTCGCCACGGGCTTGCCCCCTGACAGCGTTCTGGTCGTCAACGCCGATGATCCGATCGTGGCCGGGCTGGCCTCGGGGCGGGCGGGCCGGCGCACCACGTTCGGCCTGGAAC
>JBOGTA010000179.1:0-9030 GCA_050695855.1 Candidatus Limnocylindria bacterium | reverse complement strand
AGACCTCGTAGTTGGTGACCGGGCTGCCGCCGTCACTGGCCGGCGGGCTCCAGGCCAGGGCCACGCTCCCGTTGCCGGCCGTCGCGCTGGTCAGGTTCGGGGCACCGGGCACGACCGGGACCGGCGGTCCGCCACTGACGGCCTGGGCGGCCCGCAGGGCGTTGACCATGGGCTCGGGGATGCCGTCGGGGTCGTCGGCCCAGGTGCCCTGCCCGCTGCACGAGGCATCCACGCCGGAAACCGACCCGTTGGGGCATTCGCCCGACTGCCGAAGGAGGGTGAGCACGGCCGATGGGCTCAAGGGCGATTGGGCCGCCATCAACGCGGCCACCCCGGTGACGTGGGGCGTGGCCATGCTCGTCCCGCTGTTGGTGGAGTAACCGCCACCAGCGTAGGTCGAATAGACGCTGACCCCGGGGGCCATGACGTCGACCGAAGGGCCGTAGTTGCTGAAGAAGGCGAACGTGTCGTCGCAGTCGAACCAGCCCAGGTCCGGCACGAAGCCGCAACCCGCCAGGCCGCCCGGGGCTGCGTCGAAGTCGGCCAGCGCGGAGACGCCGATGACCTCGCTGAACGCGGCGGGGACGAACGAGCCCGCGTCCACCGCGGAGTTGCCGGCCCCGGCAACCATCACGATCCCCATCGCGTAGGCGTTGCACACCGCCGTGTGCAACGCGTCGGTTACGCAGTCGCCCCACGCTCGCTGCTCGCCGAAGCTCATGTTCAGGACGTCGACGTCATTCGACGGGTCCGCGTCCATGTTCAGCGACATCACGTGCTCGAATCCACACAGGACCAATGACTCGCTGGAGTTGCCGGCGTCGTCGAAGACCTTGACCGCGACCAGGCGGGCCTCGGGGGCGACGCCCACGACGCCGACGCCGTTCAGCGGCGCGGCCGCTGTCCCCGCCACGTGTGTCCCGTGCCCGTACCCATCGTTGGGTGGCAATGCAGGCGATACACAGTTCTTGCCCAGCGCCTGGTCGATGGCGTTGACCAGGTCGGGGTGATCGAGGTCGATCCCGGTGTCCATGATCGCAATCCGCGCCCCGTTGCCACGGAAGCCCTGGTGGTACGCGCTGCTGGACGGCGTGTCGTTGTCGAACGCCGAGATGCGCTCGATCCCATTCGGCAGCGACTCGGTCAGGTAGACCGCATAGTCGGGCGTGACCGAGACCACGTCCTTCTGGTGGCGGAGCGCGGCGGCGGCGGCGGCGGAACCACGGAATTGGAAGCCGTTGAACGCGTAGGAATAGACGTGCCCCACGCGCCCACCCACTCCCCGGGCCAGGGTCCCGGCCTTCCCGGCGTTGCCGGCCTGCCCGGCTGGGCTCGTGCCCGGAGCCAGGGTGACGAGCCACGAATCATTGGACGGGCCGCCGCCGACCGATTGAGCAGCGTGCGGCGATCGCACGCCCGCCGCGGCAACTGGCGCCAGGGGACCGGCCAGCATGGCCAGCCCCACCAGCGCGATGAAGGAAGTCCTGATGAAACTGCGCATTGGTGGAATGACTCCGCCATCATTCTGCGGCCCCCGTCCGCCAAACGGAAGGGGTCTGTGCCGCGGGGCACCAGAACATCGGAACCCCCGCGCTAGTCCTTTCGGCGGGACGCTATGCCGGGGTGCGGCGCGGGATGAGGCGCACGGCCACCGTGGACACGGCGATGGAGAGCGCCACCGCGGCCAGGATGGCGGTGTACAGGATGGGGTCGATGACCCCCGCGGCGAGCCCGACCGAGGCCAGGACGAAGCTGAACTCCCCGATCTGGCCGAGACCGACTGCCAGCTGGCCGGGGTGGGCGTCGAGATGCAGCAGGCGCGCCAGGACGTAGACAACGGCTGCCTTGCCGAAGACGAGCAGGGCCAGCACCACGGCCAACCAGGGCAGGGCCTCGGGCAGGCGGGTGGGGTCGATCAGGCTGCCGACGGCCACGAAGAACAGGATCGCGAACAGGTCGCGGAAGGGCAGGATCCGGCGCCGTGCCTCAGCCGCCTCGTGGCTCTCACCGATGACCAGTCCGGCGATGAAGGCGGCCAGGGCCATCGGAATGTGGAAGACCAGGCCACCCAGTCCCGCGATAGCCAGGCCCGCCCCGATGGTCACGACCAGGAAGAGGTCTTTGTCGGAGTGCACAGCTCGCAGCACCCGAGGCAGGACCCAGGCCGCGACGACAGCCAGACCGATGAATGCGGCCAGGCTGACCAGGGCGACGTACCAGGGCCGGTCCTCGGCGCCGATGGCCGCAATCAGGATCCCGGTCAAGATCACGCCGGTCACGTCCTGGAGGATGGCCCACCCCACCAGCGCCAGCTCGGTGGGGGGATCGGTCGTCCGGCGACGGCTGCGGGTGATGTTGATGACCACCACGCTCGACGAGAAGGCGACCGCCAGCCCCAGCACCGCGCCGGCCACCGCACCGATCCCGGCCACGAGCCCGACCCCGATCCCGGCCGCGGTGGTGATCCCCATCTGGAGCGGAGCCGCCCACACCAGCGCCCGCTGCTCGCGCCGCAGGGTGAAGATGTCGATCTCGATCCCCACCTCGAACAGGAGCAGGATCACGCCGATGTCGGCCAGCAGGTACAGCTGCTCCGGGTCGGCCACGAAGCCGGGGGTGAAGGGCGATACCGCCAGGCCCACCGCCAGGTAACCGAGGACCGCCGGGAGGCGCACCCGACGCGCCGCCCAGCCCGCGGCGGCCGCCGCCAGCAGCAGCGCACCGATCTCCAGGATGGTGGGGGCGGTGATCTCCACGCCGCCCCCCGGCTAGCGCTTGCGGGCCAGGGTCAGGCCGTCGGCGATGGGCACCATGGCCACGCTGACCTGCTCGTCGGCGGCGAGTCGCTCGTTCAGGGTCCGGATGCCGCGCACCGACTCGTTGTCCACCTCGGGATCCGCCACCTCGCCGCCCCAGAACACGTTGTCGATGGCCAGCAGCCCGCCCTGCCGAAGGAGCGTCAGCAGGCGGTCGCCATAGGCAGGGTAGTTGTCCTTATCGGCGTCCAGGAAGGCGAAGTCGAAGGTGCCGGCCGACCCTTCGGCCACCAGCGCGTCCAGCGTGTCCAGGGCGGGGCCCAGCCGCAGCTCCATCTTGTGCGCCACGCCCGCCTGGGCCCAGTAGCGGCGGGCAACATCGGTCCATTCGCGGCTGATGTCGCAGCACACGACCCGTCCGTCGGCTGGCAGGGCGAGGGCCATGCTGAGCGACGAGTAGCCGGTGAACGTGCCCACCTCCAGACAGCGGCGGGCACCGATCAGCTCGACCAGGAGGGCCATGAACGCACCCTGTTCCGGCGCGATCTGCATGTCGTGCTCCGGCATGGCGGCCGTCTCATCGCGGAGCTGGCGAAGCAGCTCCGGTTCACGGACACCCACCTCGAGCAGGTAGGCGTGGAGCTCGTCCGGCAGGCCGAGGGTTGCGTTCGACACCGTCCGCTGCTCAGCCCCCGGCAGGGGGCTCTGCTGGCGCTGGGGCCGGCACTCCCGACGGCGGGGCGGCTGGCGGGTTTCGCCGCTGCCAGGCTTCAGCCGCAGCCACCGCCATCGCGCCCAGTCCCAGGACGATCACGCCAAGCTTGACGATGCCTCCAATCCCAGGCAGCGAGGTCAGGACCACCACCACGGCAGCGCCGCCGATCAGCAGCGCCAGCTCCTGCCAGCGAGTCCTGGCCCATCCCCGCGCGACCAGCTGGGCCAGGGCGAGGCCGACCACGGCGTCCACCAGGAACGAGGCCGCGATCACCAGCGCGAACGTGCTGACCAGCAGGTCGAGGATTCCGGTCCAGATGGCGATGCCGGCCAGGGCATCGAGGGTGATCGACCCGAACGCAATCGCGACCAGGATCATCAGCAGGATGACGGCGATGAACTGGATGATGTAGCCGACCAGCACGCCAATACCCATCCCGACCGATGCCAGCGGCCGGCGGCGCAGGGTGCTCTCCGAGGCGCGTAACGCCTGCGGGATGAGCCACAGACCAAGGGCGCCGAACAGGACGACGGTGAGGAACTGGCGTAAGGCGTCGCCGGCGATTCGGACCGGTTCGGACGGTGGTTCCGGAGACGGTTCAGACGGTTCCGTCGGCCCGCCACCGGTGTCGAGGGTGACGTCTTCCGTGCCGCCAACCGATCCAGTCCGGGAATAGGTCGACGCGGAGCCCTTGATACTTCCGGCGACGTCCCCAGCGACGACGACATCGCCGGCACCGAAGATGAGGTCCCCACCGACCTCGCCACCAGCCACGATGTCGATCATCCCGGCGCCGACGAGCAGGTCCTCGCCGATGGTCCCGGCGACGGTGATCTCCCCCGCCCCAACCCGAGCGTCGCCGGTCACCTCTCCGTTGACCTCGACCTGGCCCGCGCCGGCAAGGAGGTCACCGTTCACGGTTCCGTTGATCGTCACCCTTCCGGCGCCTGCAACTAGGTCTCCTTCGACGGTGCCATCGATGACGACGTCGCCTTTCCACCCGTCCGGGGGCATGAAGATCACGTCGGCGAACACGTACAGATCGTGCGGAACGGTTTCGTCCGCGCCGACGGTAATGAAGGCACCCGTTCGGATCTTGTCGGTCACTTCGCCCCCGGCCAGCGCCACGCCGACGCCGGCCAGGATCAGGATCAGGACCGTCAGAAACGCAATCCGCAGGTTCATCAGCTCAGGATCCCCAGGTTTGCTTTCCACGGCCCAACATCACCCACGTAGCGGACGGCCATGGCGTGCTGCGCCTGGCGCAGGTGATTGAGGTCATGCACGACCCAGGTAGCCAGCAGCTCGCGCATGGTCACCTCGCCCAGGGTCGGATGGAGGCCCCGTCGGTCCAGCGCGTCCGCATCGGTCAGGAGTGGACGGACGGCGGCCAGGTTGTGTCGGCGAAGCTCCGTGAACCGATCGAGGACCTGCTCGATCGACTGGCCGGCGTAGCGACCCGATTGGTCCCCATGGTCGACCGGGGGAAAGGCTTCGGTGGGTCCCTGCTCCACGATGAGGCGCGCCCGGACCAGCCAGTCGTGCTCCTCGATGTAGGCGAGGTGGCAGACGACTTGATAGGCGCTCCAGTTCGACGGGTCGGGTCGCGATTCGGTCCATGCGGTCGGCAAACCGGCCAGCTGCTCGGACAGGGCACCCGGGGTACGCGCGAGGAGGGCGAAGGTGTCCTCGAGCTCGAAGGTCACGATGTCGCGATCGTACCCGGTTGGCAGCGCAACCTCCATCTGGTCCGCCCCGCGGTCACGGACTACTCTGCTCCCCGTCGGTTCTGTGGTGACTCTGGAGCAATCGGGAGGGTGTCGTGAGCCTGGACATGGTCGGTCAACTCAACTGGCTGGCGGTCATCGTGGGGGCCGCCATCTACTTCGTGCTGGGTGCCGTCTGGTATGCCCCGCCGGTCCTGGGTCGAGCGTGGCAGCGCTCGATCGGGTGGGATCCCGAGGCGACGCCGCCCCAGATGCGGATCACTACCTACGCGATCCCGGCGGTCGCGTACCTGGTGATGGGGGTGGCGACGGCGATGTTGGCCGCGGCCACCGGGTCGGACAGCGTGGAGAGCGGCCTGATCCTGGGGCTGGTGGTCGGCATCGGCCTCGCCCTGGCCAGAACGGCTGTGGATGCGACATTCACACCGAATCTCCCCCAGCCGTGGGTCTGGTTCGCGATCACAGGCTCGTATCACCTGGTGGGGCTGATCATCGTGGCGGTCGTCGTATCGGTCTGGGTTTAGACCGCGGTTGAAGCGTTCCCTCGAGGTCAGCCTCGAAGCCGGGGGCAAGCGCGTCTTCGCCTGTGCGCTGGACTGGCCGGGCTGGTGTCGCAGTGGAAAGACCGATGATGATGCGCTGGCCGCGCTCGTCCGGTACGGGCCCCGATACGCGGCAGCCATCGGTCCTGAGGCAGGGCTTGATCCGCCGTCATCGACGGACGATCTGAAGGTCGTCGAGCGCCTGAAGGGGGCCGCGGGAACCGATTTCGGGATACCCAGCAAGGAGGCCAAGGCCGACCGGAGGCCGGTCGATGAGGCGGACCTGGAACGGATGGTCCGGGTGCTGACCGGCGCCTGGGCGGCATTCGATGCGGCGGCCGAGCGGGCTGCCGGTCACGAGCTGCGCAAGGGACCGCGGGGCGGGGGTCGTAACCGGGACAAGATCGTCGAGCACGTCCTCGAGGCGGAGGAGGCGTACCTGCGCATGATCGGAGGCACGGGCCGAGGCGCGCCCAAGGCGGGCCGCGGGAAGGGTTCACCCATGGCATCGATTCGGGACCGCGCGCTCGAGGCCCTGGCCGACCGGGTGAACGGCGTCCCGCTCTCCGAGAATCCGCGCCGGAGGGCCAAACCCTGGACCCCACGCTACTTCGCGCGCCGCTCCGCGTGGCACGCCCTGGACCACGCCTGGGAGATCGAGGACCGGGTCGAACCGTGACGACCGCCTCGGGTCCGTCCACCTGGACGCTCGAGCAGCTCGATTTCGTCTACATGCCCAGCTCGGACCCCGCGGAGGACGTGCGCTATTTCACCGACGTCCTGGGCGCCCGACTGGTGTTCGCGGTCGAAGGGATGGGGACCCGGGTGGCAATGGTAGAGCTGGGTGCAGGATCGCCACGGCTCCTGCTGGCCGGCCATCTGCACGGGGAGCGGCCGGTGCTGGTGTACCGCGTGCCCAGCCTCGCACAGGCACTCGACGACCTGGAGGCTCGCGGTTGGCAGCGGGAGGGTACGTTCGAGATCCCGCACGGTCCGGTGTGCTCGTTTCGGACACCGGGCGGCCATCGCATCGCGGCGTACGAGCTGACCCGCCCCGAGGCGGAGGAGCACTTCGCGGGCCGCCGCGACTTCTAGCCCGGTGCGTCAGTAGCTATAGCGGACCACCACCAGCTGATCGGCGGCAGATTCGGCGCCCCAGACCTCGCCGGGCCGCCCCAGGAGCTGGCGCACATTCGCCGGCTGGCTCGTATGCGGGAAGGACTGGAACGTTTCCGTCTCGGGGTCGAAGCGGACGATGGCGTTGGCGCCGAAATCGGTCAGCCAGACGGCATCGGTCTCGTCGACGTACACCGCGTAGGCCTGCGGAGCAGCCCCTGGCAGCGGCCATTCCTGCCAGGCGCCGGTGGCGGGGTCGACCACGGCGACCTGGCCGGCAAACCACTCCGCCACCCAAATGTGACCCTGCGAGTCCGACCAGGCGCGCCGCGCGCCCGCGCCAGCGGTCGGCGGATCCAGGACGGTGACCGAGCCGGTGGCGGTGTCCACCGCGCCCAGGTAGCTGCCGGCCAATGAGCTGTAGTAGATGTCGCCGGACGGTGTGGCGGTGATGCCGTATGGCCCCGTCCCGCGCGGTGCGGGAAAGACGCGCATCGCACCGCTGGCCGGGTCCAGCGACCCGAGGTAGCCGGCCTGGCCGGTGAACCACAGGATCCCGTTGCCGTCGAAGGCGGCGGTGTTCAGATTAGCCGCGGGTGTCGAACCCGGCAGCCGGTAGACGCTGAGGGCGAATGACTCCGGGTCGACTCGGACGATAGCGTTCAGCCCGCTGTCGGTGATCCACGGCGCGCCGTCGGGGCCAACGATCACCCCATGGGGAGATGAGCCGGGGCCCAGCGCCACCTCACGAACGTCGCCCGAGTCAGGATCCAGCCAGCCCAGCTCACCGCTGGCCTGCGCCGTGTACCAGACGCCGCCATCGGCCGCCGGGGCCACGTCGTGTGGCCCCGATCCGGCGGGGACGGGATACGTCGTCACCGTGAAGGTCAGCTCGCCCAGGGGGGTGGACGTCGGGCTCGGCGGCGGAGGACTCTCGGTCGGGATCGGGGACGCCGATCCGCCGGGTGGAGGAGAGGCGGACCCGGCCGAGCAGGCAGCCAGCACCAGGCTCGCGACGAGGCACGACCAGGATCTACCCTTCATGACCCTCAATAGAGTACGGTTAAGACCCGGCGTTCACCGACCGGTGGTCGGTACCATGCGGCGGTGAGCTGCGGAGGACGCGGTTGACCGAGACCGGTCGGTTGGAGACTTTCTCCGACGGGGTCTTCGCCATCGCCATCACCCTGCTGGTGCTGGGTATCGGCGTGCCCGAACCGGACCAGCCGCTGGTGGCCGCGCTGGTCGACCAGTGGCCCGCCTTCGTGGCCTACGTGGTGAGCTTCCTGACCATCGGCATCATGTGGGTCAACCACCACCAGCTCTTCCTCCTCATCGGTCGCTCGAACATGACGTTCGCCATCATCCACGTCGTGTTCCTGATGTTCATCGCGTTCCTGCCCTACCCCACCGACGTGCTGGCCGAGCGACTGGGGAGCGGCGTAGACGAGGTGGCGGCCACTCTCCTGTACGGCGGCACGATGGTCGCCATCGCGGTCATGTACACCCTCATCTGGAGGTACGCATCGGGCAACGGCGGGCGTCTGCTGAAGCCGGACATTGACGAGCAGACCCGCCGGGCTGGTGCCCGTGGCTACCAGTTCGCCCCGATCGGCTACCTGCTCATCACACTCCTGGCCTTCGTCAACCCACTCATCAGCCTGCTCGGGTTTGCCGCGTACGCCATCTACTGGGCTCTGCCGGTGAGCGGGCCGGTCAGCCGATCCGAGGGCTGATCAGACAGGAACGGCCGTCGCCGGTACTCTGAGCGCCGGATGATCATTGAGGTCGACGGCCTCGCCAAGCACTTTGGCGAGATCGAGGCGGTCAAGGGCGTGACGTTCGGCGTGGAGCCGGGCGAGATCTTCGGCTTCCTGGGTCCCAATGGGGCGGGCAAGACGACGACCATCAACATGCTCTGCACCCTCATTGCCCCCAGCGCAGGATCCGCGCGGGTCAACGGGTTCGACGTGCGCCACGAGCGCAGCGAGGTCCGCCGCTCCATCGGTCTGGTCTTTCAGCAGACCACCCTTGACGAGTACCTGTCCGCGGAGCAGAACCTCCGCTTTCACGCGTACGCGTACGGCATCCCCGCTGGGCTGCGCGAGCAGCGCATGACCGAGCTGCTGGCCATGGTCGACCTGACCGACCGCCGGAAGGGCGACGTGCGGAAG
>JBOGTA010000178.1:0-9063 GCA_050695855.1 Candidatus Limnocylindria bacterium | reverse complement strand
CTCAGCAGCGCCTGCTGCGTCGCATCCTCGGCGAGGTCGAGGTCGCGAAGGATCCGGTGCGCTACCGCGTGGAGCCGATTCCCGACGGCCACGGCAAGGCTCGCGAAGGCCTCTTCGTCACCGTTCTGTGCCTGCACCACGAGGTCCGTATCCATGCCTCATCCGCATCCTGCGCCGGTTACATCCGGCGCATTCGACTGGTATGTGCGGGTCTCGGGGTGCGCCGACTCAATAATCGGCTGCGAAGATGGTCAGTGGTGGTCGGCGCCGCTCAGTTGATCGGTCGCGTGGCGCAGGACCGGCAGCACGGCCTCCAATGACGCCATGGCTCCGGCGGGTGAGCCCGGCAGGTTGGCGATCAGCGTGGAGCCGCGTGCGACGACGACACCGCGGGAGAGTGCGGCCAAGGGCGTGGAGGCCATCCCCGCCGCCCGCATCAGCTCCGCGACGCCGGGGACGGATCGGTCCGCAATGCCCATCGTCGCCTCTGGGGTTCGGTCAGTGGGCGTCAGCCCGGTCCCGCCAGTGGTGATGATGAGCCGATATCCAGCATCGGCCAACGCGGCCAGGAGCCGCGCGAGCTCCCCTTCGTCATCGGCGACCACGGTTGACTCCGGTGCGACCGACCAGCCGCTGGCAGCCAGCCGGGCCACAAGCTGAGGTCCGACGGTGTCGGGGCGCGTTCCGGAGGCCGCACGGGTCGACACCGTGACAACGATCGCGTCGGTGCTGGCCTGGTGGCTCATGCTTCGGCCCGATAGTCGCCGCTGCGACCGCCGGTCTTCTCCAACAGCCGAACCCGCTCGATGACGATGTCGCGCTGCAGGGCCTTGGCCATGTCGTAGACCGTCAGCGCGGCAACGGCTGCGGCGGTCAGGGCCTCCATCTCCACCCCGGTACGTGCCGTGGCCTGTACCTCCGCTCGGAACGTGAGCGTGCCCGCATCTCGGTCCGGGGTGGGCTCGATCTCCACCACGTCGAGCGGGATCGGGTGGGCCAGCGGGATCAGCTCCGGAGTCCGCTTGGCGGCACCGATGCCCGCCAGCCGCGCCACGACCAGGACGTCACCCTTCGGCCCGCCGGCGTCCAGCAGGGTGGCCAGGACCTCGGGGCGCATCCGCAGCGTGGCTTCCGCCACCGCGCGACGGGAGGTGATGGGTTTGTCGCCCACGCCGACCATGCGTGGCGCGCCCTCGGCGTCCAGGTGGGATGGCTTCATCGCTCCTCCGCGGGATCGGGTTCTCCGAGCAGGATCGTCTCGTACCGGTGGCCGGCCCGTCCAGCCGGCTCGCCCGCCGGAACCACCAGCAGACCGTTGGCGTCGGCCAGAGCCCGCAGCTGCGACGACAGCTGACCTCCGGCTGGGCGGGCGGCCCAGCCGGCATCGGTCTGCCGGACTCGTACGCGCAGGTAGGCCGTCCGTTCCGGGTCCTTGCGGAGGTCCTCGTCCAGCACCGCCTCGACGTGGAGACGACCGTCTCCAGCCAGGCCCAGCATGGCCCGGATGAGGGGGCGGACCAGTAGCTCGGCGACCACGAGCGCGCTGACCGGGTTCCCCGGAAGCCCGATGACGGGCCGGCCGTTCACCTGTCCCACGGCCAGGGGCTTGCCGGGTTGCATGGCGATACGCCAGAAATCGAGCCGGCCCAGGCGCTCGATGGCGCCGCGGACGTGGTCGTGTCGGCCAACGCTGACCCCGCCCGAGGTGACCACCACCTCAGCGTCCGCGACGGCATCGGTCAAGGCCTGCGTGACGCGATCGGGCTCGTCACCGACGTGGCCGCGCAACACTGGCTCACCCCCCGCATCGGTCACGGCGGCGGCCAAGGATGGGGCATTGGCGTCGTAGATCTGGCCCGCCTGGAGAGCTGCTCCCGGCGAGACGAGCTCGTCGCCGCTGGACAGGATGGCGACTCGGGGTCGAGCACGGACCGCGACCTCGGCCAGGCCGAGCGACGCGAGGACCCCGAGCGCGGCGGGCGTCAGGGGATTCGGGAGGTGGACCTCCTCGCCGGCATGCGTGTCATGTCCGGCGGCTCGAACGTCGGAGCCGGCCTGGATCGGCTCCGGCACTTCAATGACGCCGTCGGCCTCGGCAGCCCTCTCGAGCGGAACGACGGTGTCGGCGCCGGGAGGCAGCCGGGCGCCGGTCGAGATACGAATGGCCGACCCGGGCTGAACCGCTGGCCACTCCCCCGCTCCGGCCGCCACCTCGCCAATCACCGGCAGGCGACCCGGGAGGTCCGCGGCGCGGACCGCGAAGCCGTCCATGGCGCTGTTCGCGAATGGCGGGACGTCAGTGGGGGCCAGGATGACGTCCCCAGCGGGCGAGCGACCCAGCGCTTCGCTCAACGGCAAGGTCTCGACTCGCGGCTCGGGGCCCATCGCAAGCAGACGCTCGCGGGCATCCGCGACGCTCAACATGCTGATCCGAGGTCCACCTCGCGGATGCGACGCCACCCCGCGTAGGACAGTGCGGCGGCGGAGGCCAGGATCAGGAACCCGGCCACCATAGCGGCGTAGAACCAGAACTCGGGCGGATAGAGCCGGATCAGGTTGGAGTCCGGGGGGAAAGTCCACGTACCCGGCGGAAAGAGCAGCTCGTGGAACAGCGTGAATGCGCTGTCCCATGCCAGGACGGCGAAGGCGCCGATGGCCAGCGTCGCCACGCCAACCGTGCCTGATCCGTAGATCAGCATGCGTCCCAGACGGGCGGTCTCCGGTTGAAGGAGCCGCCCGCCCCACGCCGCAAACGCGACGGCCACCAGGTCCAGGATGATCAGGATCCGGACCAGGCGGCTGACGTCATCCATGTGCGAACGCTCCGACTCATCCAGGACCGCCATCCCGTTCGAGAACGCGACGTCGAACTCGCCACCGGAGAGGATGTCCCACACCATCTCGCCGTTGATGCGGTCCAGCTCACCTTGAGAGCGCTGCAGCTTGTCCGCCACGTCGTGGCGGTCCTGGAGCCACCCGATGAACAGCGGGTTGATGAGTGCCAGGGGTCCGGTCAGCGCGGTGAGCACCCCAACCCATACCGCAAAGATCAAACCGACGCGCGGTGGAGCGGACATCCGGTTTCGCCGGCCGCCAGGGGGAGCCGGGGGTCAGTCGGCTCCCATTGCTCCCAGCGCCCAGTTGAGCACCATCCCGACGAGGGCGATGATGATGGCTCCCAGGAGGGCATCCAGAAAGCCGCTGATCGTGAACGTCAGGCCTGCGAGGCTGGCCAGCCAGCTCGTCAGATACAGCATCAGCGCATTCAGGACGAGCAGGAACAGGCCCAACGTGATCATCGTGATCGGGAAGGTGAGGATCTTGAGGATCGGCTTCACGATCGCGTTTACGACCCCGAAGATGAGGGCCAGGATCGCCCACTGGTACCACTCGCCCGAGAAGTCCAGGCCGTCGAGCAGCTGCACGGCGACCCACAGGGCCGCGGCGTTGACCAGGACCGCAATGATGAATCCCATGCCCTACCTCCGATGCCAGCCGCGGCTTGTGGATGCCGATGGAGTGTGGTCGGGGCGACTGGATTCGAACCAGCGACCTCCTGAACCCCATTCAGGTGCGCTACCAGGCTGCGCTACGCCCCGATGATCCGCGCCAGTTTACGACACGGTCATCCACGCCCCGCTACGCACCGAGGCCGCTGAGTTCGTCCTTCTGGGCCCGCGACATCAGGGCCGCCAGCGCCTCCATTGGGGAGCGGCCGCGGTGGATGACCGCATCCACCTGCTCGGCGATCGGCATCTCGACGCCGTGCCGGGCCGCCAGGGCCAGGGCGCCGGTGACCGTGGCCTCGCCTTCCGCCACGCCTCCGAGCTGGTCGGCGATATCGGCCCAGGCCATGTTCGAGGCCAACAGCTCTCCTGCGCGCCGGTTCCGGGACAGGTGGCTCATGCAGGTGGCCATCAGATCGCCCACGCCCGCCAGCCCGGCAAACGTACGCGGGTCAGCACCGGCGGCGACGCCCAGCCGGGTAATCTCGGCCAGGCCGCGCGTGACGATGGCGGCCTTCCCGCTGTCGCCCACTCGCAGCCCGTCGGCCATCCCCGCCGCCAGGGCGATGACGTTCTTGAGCGCCCCGCCCAGCTCCACGCCTACCACGTCGGGATTGGTATAGACCCGGAACTGGTCCGACCCGAGCAGGGCCGCGACCTCGGCCGCCAGCGCGGGGTCAGCCGAAGCGACGACAGTCCCAGCCGGCAAGCCGGAAGCAATCTCCCAGGCCAGGTTGGGCCCCGACAGGACGGCCACAGCCCGCCCGGGGGCCTCCTCCCAGATGACCTCGCTCATTCGGGCCTGTGTCCCGGCCTCGATCCCCTTCACGACCGACAGAAACGGGGTCGCCGGTGCGAGCTCGCTGGCAACGCGGCGCAGCGTCTCCCGGGCATGCGCCGATGGCACAGCGAGCACGTACAGCCGATGCGGAAGTGTCAGCTCTGCGGAGTCTCCGGTCACGAGCAGCCCCGGCGGAAACGGATATCCGGAGAGGTAGCGGCGGTTCTCGCCGTCGCGCGCCATCTCCTCGGCAGCCTCCGGACGATGGGCCCACAACGTGACTGGATTATCGACCGCCGCCAGCATGCGGGCCAGGGTCGTACCCCACGCCCCGGCTCCCATGACCGCGATCCGCTCCGCCATGCGCGGCGAGGATAGCGCCGCCCTACCGAGCGCCGGCGCGCGATCTGCGGGCCCGCGGACCCTCCCCGGCCGCCCGGGCGCGGAACCTCAGCCGGATCGGGGTCCCGGCGAATCCGAAGGCGTCTCGCAGCCGGTTCTCTAGGTAGCGCCGGTACGAGAAGTGGAACAGCTCCGGGTCGTTGACGAAGATCACGAAGGTGGGAGGCGCTACCGCCACCTGGGTGGCATACAGGATCTTCGCCCGCCGGCCGCGGGCCACCGGCGGTGTGTGGGCGGCAACCGCGTCACCGACCACCCGGTTCACGTCGGCGGTGGGAACCCGCCGGTAGCGCTCCTCGGCCACCCGGCGCGCCTGGCGTAGGATGCGGTCCACCCGCTGACCGGTCAGGCCCGAGGCGAAGACGATATCGGCCCATTCCAGGTACGGCGCGTCACGACGCAGGGAATGGAGCCAGTCATCGGCGGTCTTGTCGTCTTTCTCGATCGCATCCCACTTGTTGATGACCAGCACGAGCCCTTTGCCGGCCTCCAGGACGTGGCCCACCACGTGGGCGTCCTGGGCGGTGAAGCCCTCGACCGCATCGGTCAGGACCACGGCCACGTCGGCCCGATCAATCGCCTTCAGGCTGCGCAGCACGCTGTAGCGCTCGGTGCCGCGCTGGACCGAGCCGCGTCGGCGGATGCCCGCCGTGTCGATCAGGACCATCGGCTCGCCGTCCACGGTAACTTCGGCGTCCACCGCGTCGCGGGTGGTGCCCGGCGTCTCGCTAACGATCATCCGCTCGCGGCCCAGCACCGAGTTGACGAGGGTGGACTTGCCGGTGTTCGGCCGTCCCACGATGGCCACCCGGGGTGGACCGATGTCGGCCTGGGCCAGCTCCTCCAGCTCGGCTTCAGTTGGCAGGTCCTCATCAGGAACGACCGATGGCGCCGGCTCGGCCTCGGACCTCTCCGGCTCCGGCGGCAGACGCTCGACGATGAGGTCGGCCAGGTCGCCGGTATTCCGGCCGTGCTGGGCGCTGATCGTGATGGCCGGGTCGAATCCGAGGGCGTAGAACTCGGCGCCCTCGGCCTCGCGGCGGGGGTTGTCGGCCTTGTTGATGACCAGGATGGTGGGCCGATGGGCCTTGCGAAGTCGATCCGCCACCTCGTAGTCGAGCGGAGCCAGCCCGGCTGCGGCGTCGACCACGAACAGGACGAGATCGGCTTCATCAATTGCCACCCGGGCCTGGTCCTGGACCCGCTCTTCGATGGTGGTGCCCGGCTCGAGCTCCAGGCCGCCGGTGTCGACCATCATGAAGCGGCGGCCGTTCCACTCCGCCTCGGCGTAGACGCGGTCGCGGGTCGTCCCGGCGGTGCCCTCCACGATGGCCGCCCGCTCCCCGACCATCCGGTTGAAGAGCGTGCTCTTGCCCACGTTGGGCCGTCCCACGATGGCCACAGTCGGCAGCGACGGCATGCCGCGGAGTGTATCGGCCCGGCGCCGGTCGGCTAGGATCAGCCACCGTGCGCATCGGAATCGTCGCCACCCGGCTGGCCGGCGTCGACGGCGTGACATTCGAGACCGCCAAGTGGGAGGCGGTCCTCGAGCGGATGGGCCATGAGGTCCGGCTGTGTGCCGGCGAGGTGGACGCCCTCCGCTACAGCGCCCGGCTGGTGCCGGCAATGCACTTCTCGCACCCACCCGCCGCGCGGGTCACCTCGGCAGCTTTCGATCCCGAGAGTGATCCACAGGCCGTCCGGACCGAGGTCCACCGCCTGGCCGGGCAGCTGCTCCCCGTCCTGGCGGCGTGGATCGAGACGGAGCGACTGGACCTGTTGATCGTCGAAAACGCGTGGGCCATTCCGATGCAGCTGCCCCTCGGCGTCGCCCTCCACACCTTGATCGAGGAGACGGGCCTGCCGGCCATCGGGCACCACCACGACTACTGGTGGGAACGCGAACGGTTCGCGCGATGCGTGGTCCCGGAGTTCCTGGAATCCACCTTCCCGCCTGATCTACCGATGATTCGGCACGTCAGCATCAACTCCCTGGCGGGAACCGCCCTGGTGGAGCATCGCGGCCTGGTGTCAACCGTGATCCCCAACGTCTTCGACTTCCATGACAAGCGACCGCCGCCCCGGCCGGACATTCGACGGCTGCTTCGGACCGAGCTGGGCATGGGCGAAGAGGGGTACCTGATCGTCCAACCCACCCGGGTGGTGCCACGCAAGGGAATCGAGCTCGCCATCGATCTGGTGGGCCGGCTCGACGACCCACATGCGGTCCTGCTGATCACGAGCCCGGCCGGTGACGAGGGACTTGATTACCTCATCTCGCTGGAGCGGCGCGCCGAGCGGGCCAAGGTCAACCTCCGCTACGCTGCCGACCGGTTCGCCCCCGACCTCGAGGGGCGGCCGCTGGGCCCGGCCCACTCCCTCACCGACGCCTACCTGGCAGCGGACCTCATCAGCTACCCGAGCCTGTACGAGGGCTTCGGTAACGCCCTGCTGGAGGGCGTCTATTACGGGAAGCCGGTCGTCGTGAACCGCTATCCGGTGTACGACGCGGACATCCGGCCCCTCGGGTTTCGGTTTATCGAGATCCAGGGCGCCGTCACCGACGCGACGGTTCGGGCGGTCAGGTCCATCCTCGCCGACCCCGCCGGACAGGCGGCCGATGCCGAGCACAACTACGCGATCGGCCGCAAGCACCTCGGCTACGACCGGCTTGAACGGGCCCTCGCGGAGCTGATGGCCTCGATGACTTAGGCGGTCAGGGCGTAGATCCGGTCGCGAACGGCCTCCAGATCCTCCTCTGGGGTAGACGTGCCGCCGGTGATCCCGATCCGGGGCTTGCCGGCCAGCCAGCCGGCGAAATCGGCTTCCAGCTCATCGGCATCGGCGACATGGATGGTGTCTGGTAGGACCTGGGCGCATTTCACCGCCAGCTCGCGCGTGTTCGAGCTGTTCTTGCCGCCGACCACGATCATGGCGTCCACCTCCGCCGCCAGGCGCACCGAGTCGTCCTGGCGGGTCAGGGTCACCGGGCACACGGTGTTGACCACTCGCATGTCGTGACATCGGCGCAGGCAGAACGCCGCGAACTCCTCGAGCTTGGACGGCAGGATGGTGGACTGGCTCAGGACTCCGAGCTTCTTCGTGCGCGGCACGCGCTCCCAGGTCGATCGGTCGATGTCGTCCACCACGACGTGGTTCTCGCCGGCGTAGGAACGGACCCCGCGCACCTCCGGGTGGTTCTCATGGCCGATGATGCAGACCGTGTAGCCGGCCTCGTTCAGCTCTTTGGCCGCCTTCTGGCTCTGGATGACCCAGGTGCAGGTAGCGTCGATCAGCTGCAGCTGGTCCTTGGCGCGCAGCGTTTCGAGCTCCTCCCGCGGGACGCCATGGGCGCGCACCACCAGGGTCCCGCCCTCGACCTGGTCGGCCAGCTCGGCAGTCTGGATGCCCCGCGCCTCGAGGTCGGCCTTGATGCCCGGGTTATGGACGAGCTGGCCCAGGGTGGTTACCTCCTCGCCCGCCTCCGATGCCTTGCGCGCCTTGTCGATGGCCAGCCGCACGCCATAGCAAAAGCCGGCTCGCTCCGCGATGCGAACCTCGGGCCGAGACGGAAGCGCGGTCGCCGGGGAGGCGCTCATGACCCACTCATTCTAGGTGCGCACCCCGGGATCAGCCGTAGACGCCCCTCTGGGCCGGGGGCAGGAGAGCCGCCACCTCGCGCATGAGCCGGGTCGTGCCCTCGACCAGGTCGACCCGGTCGATGGGTCCGTCGGGCCGGTGGGTAAGCGTGAAGGGCTGGCCGATGCGAACAGTGGCGCGTGGGCGCGGCCCGAAGACGGCCCGCCAGCTGAACATGCCCTCGGTCCCGGTGATGCCCAGCGGCACGACCGGGGCACCACTCCGCATGGCCAGCAAGGCGGCCCCGTTGCGGGCCGGGATGAGCGCACCGCCGGGGCTGCGAGTGCCTTCCGGGAAGATCAGGAGGGCGCGACCGGCGGCCAGCGCGGCGAGCACCTTGCGCTGGGCCCCCAGGTCGCCGACCCGGCGGTTGACGTAGATGACCCCACCCTGGGTGCCCAGCCAGCCGATCAGCGGCCAACGACGGACCTCGACCTTGCTGACCATGTGGACCACCCGTCCGATGCGCCAGCACGAGCCAAACACCGCCACCAGCGGGTCGGCCAGGGTGTAGTGGTTGGCGACCAGGATGACCGGGCCGGTCCGTGGCAGGTTCTCGAGACCCACGCTGCGGACCCCACCCAGGACACGGAGGCCGATGGCGATCAGGAAGCCGACCGGCCGATAGGCCCACATCCTTGGCATCGCGCCGCTCACCGCCCGACGCGCTTGGCAAGAGTTTCGACGATGGCATCCACGCAGGCGTCGACGTCCAGCTCCCCGGTGTCCAGGACC
>JBOGTA010000177.1:0-6071 GCA_050695855.1 Candidatus Limnocylindria bacterium | reverse complement strand
GCCCCAAGGGGAGACGGCGGCCTCCTGGTTGCGGAAGGAGTGCGACCGCGGCCTACCGGCCCGTTATCCGGTGCTTACCGACGAGATCCGGCGCCGGCTCGACTACGAGCTCGGGATCATCGACCGGATGGGGTATTCGGCCTACTTTCTGATCGTGGCCGACTTCACCCGCTTCGCCCGCGAGCAGTCGATCATGACCACCTGCCGGGGATCGGCGCCGGGGAGCATCGTCACCTACTCGCTGGGCATCACGCCGGTCGACCCGCTCGAGTACGGGCTGCCCTTCGAGCGCTTCCTGAACCCGGATCGGGTGACCCTGCCCGACATCGACATTGACTTCCAGGACAACCGCCGGGGCGAGGTCATCGACTACGTCACCCGCAAATACGGCTCGGATCGGGTGGCCCAGATCATCACCTTCGGCACCCTGGGCGCCAAGGCGGCCATCCGCGACGTCGGACGGGCGATGGGCCTGACCTACGCCGAGGCCGATCGGGTCGCCAAGGCGGTGCCCAACGAGCTCAACATCAGCCTCGAGCGGGCGGTCGAAACGAGTCCCCAGCTCCGGGAGCTGATGGCCGGCGACGATCGGGTTGACCGGCTTCTGGGCGCTGCCCGCCAGCTCGAGGGCGTGGCCCGCCATGCCTCCACCCATGCGGCCGGGATCGTGATCAGCCGCGAGCCGCTGACCGAGATCATGCCGCTCCAGCGCGCGACCGATGGCGAGACCACGATGACCCAGTTCGAGATGCACGCCTGCGAAGCGCTGGGCCTGCTGAAGTTCGATTTCCTGGGGCTCATCAACCTCACCATCCTGGCCGACGCGGTGGAGCTGATCCGTCGTCACCGGGGAATCGACATCGACGTCGAGGACCTGCCGCTGGACGATCGGACGACGTTTGAGCTGCTGTCCACCGGCGAGACGACCGGCATCTTTCAGCTCGAGGGCTCGGGCATGCGCCGCTACGTCAAGGACCTGCGACCAACCGAGGTCCGCGACCTGGCGGCGATGGTCGCACTCTTCCGGCCCGGACCGATGGCCAACATCCCCGCCTACATTCGGCGCAAGCATGGCGACGAGCCGGTGACGTACCTCCACCCTTCCCTGGAGCCGGCCCTCCACGAGACGTACGGGATCTTCGTCTACCAGGAGGACATCATGACCGCGGCCATCGCGATGGCCGACTACACCGGTCCCGAAGCGGACAACCTCTGCTACGCCATCCGCAAGAAGAATGCCCAGGTCCTGCGAGAGCACGAAGCCAAGTTCAAGGCAGGGGCCAAGAAGAAGGGCATTCCGCCGGGAGTCGTGGACCTCGTCTTCGCCGCGTTTGAGCCCTTCGCCCGGTACGGGTTCAACAAGGCCCATGCCACCTGCTATGGACTGATCGCCTACCAGACGGCGTATCTCAAGGCCAACTACCCCGTGGAGTTCATGACCGCCGTGCTGAACGGGTTTCGCGAGCGCTCCGACAAGGTGGCTGCGGTAGTGGCGGAATGCCGGCGGCTGGGGATCGAGGTCCGGCCGCCCGATGTCCAACGGTCGGGCTCGCTGTTCGAGGTCGAGGCCGATGCCGACGGTTCGCGTGCCATCCGATTCGGACTCGCGGCCGTCAAGAACGTGGGTGAGGCGGCGGTCGAGAGCATCGTCGCCGCGCGGGAGGGGGCCGAGGGCGGCCCGTTCACCTCGCTCGACGACCTGTGCCGCCGGGTGGACCCGCAACGCGCCAACAAGCGCGTCTTCGAGTCGCTCATCAAGGTCAACGCGCTCGCCAGCCTGGGACCGATGGCGGCGCTGCTCGACCGGCTGGACCTCGCCGTCGAGGACGCGGCGCGGCACCACCGCGACGTCGCCGTCGGCCAGGAGACGCTGTTCGGCGGTGGCCTGTTCGCGGTCCCGATGAAGACCGAGACGGGGGCCGCGGCCGACGGCGTCCCCACCGAGACTGGGCGCGGCGAGATCTCGCGGCGTGAGCGCCTGCGCTGGGAGAAGGAGCTGCTCGGGTTGTACCTGACCGAGCATCCGCTGGGGGACATCGCGGACGAGCTACCGGCGTTCGTGACCGCCTACACCGGCGACTTGGCCGAGGAATCGGACCAGGCGCGAGTGACTCTGGGCGGGATCATCCAGGGCTCGCGCCGGGTGATCACCCGGGCGGGGTCCACGATGCTCGTCGTCCAGCTCGAAGACCTCCAGGGCAGCGTGGAGGTGGTCGTATTCCCGAAGGTCTACGCCGATACCGCCAACGCTTGGGTCGACGACGCCGTGGTCCTGATCAGCGGACGGGTCGACCATCGCGACGACGAGGCCAAGCTCCTGTGTGAGACGGTCCACGCCTGGGACGATGCGCAACGCCTGGGCGCGGACGGGTTCAGCGCGGAACGGGACCGTCTGCAGCGAAGCCGTGGGCCGCGCGTCGGCGCAGCGGTTGCGATGGGCAACGGGAACGGTGGCGTCACCGCCCAGCCGTCACCGGTACCGGTCGCCATGCCGCGAGGCGCGGGCGCGGATCCCAGCTCGGCCGCCGGCTCGGCCCCGAGTGCGGTCGCCACGGAGGAGGCGCCGGCGGCGGCGGGATCGCTGCCCATCCCTGCCGTGGCTGAAGGGGCGGCGGGCTCGTTGTGGATCTCCTTCGCCCCGGACCTGCCCATCGAGGCCCTCCTGGATGCCATCGAGTCGGTCACGACCATCGTTCGCCGCCGCCCGGGCACGCTCCCGGTCGTGCTGGCCGTCCCGGTCGCCGGCGCGACGCGCCAGGTTCGCCTTCCGCAGGCCACCGGCTGGGACGAGGGCCTCGAGGCCGTCCTCCGCCGCGAGGTCCCGGCCGCACTCAGCGTGGAGCGGAGACTGACCGCGGTACGACCCGAGATATCATCCGGTCCGTGACCAAGGGAAAGCGCACGGCGCCTCGGGGCGATGAGCTGACCGCGGCCATCCTCCGACACCTGCGGCGGGCGCCGAACCAGGAGATGGCCCTGGACGCCCTGGCGGAGGAGATGGGAATCGATCCCCAGACATCGCAGCTCGCCGTTGAGCGTCTCCATCGCCGCCGGCTGGTGATCGCTCCCTTCGTCGAGCCCGGCGAAGCTGGTGGCGCGCAGCTGACCCAGGTGGGCCTCGAATGGCTCATCGCGCACGAGGGCGGCAAGCCGCGCGACGTCCCGGTCGCCCTCCAACCCGCGGCAAGTCGGGTCCGAGCAGAGGACGAGGCGGCGCGCCTGCCCCGTGCCCAGGTCTACGGGGTCAGGCCCCGGCTGCCTTAGGAGCAGCCAGGAATCGGCGCAGGAACTGCCGCGTCCGATCGTCGTCGGGGTCGTCGAGCATCTTCTCCGGCGGCCCCTCCTCGATGATGCGTCCCTCCTCGAGAAAGATGACTCGGTCGGCGGCCTCCCGGGCAAAGTGCATCTCGTGGGTGACGACGATCATGGTGGCGCCCTCGTGCGCCAGGTCCTCCATGACGCGCAGCACCTCGCCGATCAGCTCGGGGTCGAGCGCGCTGGTCGGCTCGTCGAAGAGCAGAACCTTGGGCTCCATGCACAACGCACGGGCGATCGCCACCCGCTGTTTCTGTCCGCCGGACAGCCGCGCCGGGAATTCATCACGCCTCTCGGCCAGGCCGACCTTGCCGAGGTACTTCTCCGCCCGCTCGGTGGCTTCCCGGCGGGAGACGCCGAGGACCCTGGTCGGGGCCTCGATGAGGTTGGCGAGAACGCTCATGTGGGGGAACAGGTTGAAGTCCTGGAACACCATCCCGGATCGGATCCGGATCTGCCGGATCTGCTCCAGGTGGGCTCGACTCCGGGCATGGAGTGGATCGGCGTCGACGCGGACGCCGTCGATCTCGATCGACCCCACACTCGGCTCCTCGAGGAAGTTCACGCAGCGTAGGAACGTGGTCTTGCCGCTGCCTGAGCGGCCGATCAGCATCACCGCCTCACGGGTTCGGACTTCGAGGTCCATCCCGCGCAGCACGTGGTTGCGCCCGAAATACTTCTCGATTCCTTCGGCCCGGACCATCGGGGAGCCGAGGTGGGCGCCGGTCACCGGATGTGAGATGTGGGAGGAATTCTCCATCGGTCCGGTCATCGGTCACCCCTCGCCATGCGCTTCTCAAGACGTTCCTGGACAAAACTGAACACGATGGTCAATCCCCAATAGACCAGGCCGGCGAGGATGAACGCCTCCAGTGTGTGCAGCCGGGGCCGGCCGGCGTTTTCGGCACGCCACAGGACCTCCTGGACGCCAATCGTCGAGACCAGTGCCGAGTCCTTGATCATCGATATGAAGTCATTGCCGATGGCGGGCGTCACAATCCGGATCGCCTGCGGCAGAACGATGCGACGGAAGATGAGGTTCTCGGGCATCCCGAGGGCCTGCGCCGCCTCGACTTGTCCTCGGGGCACGGCTTGGATGCCTGCACGGAAGATCTCGGTCATGTAGGCGCCATAGTTGAAGCCCAGGGCCAGCACGCCTCCCACCAGCGCGGGGAGGATCAGAATCGGCGAGATCTGGGGCAATGCGAAAAAGATGATGTAGATCTGGACGAGGAGCGGGGTCCCGCGCACCAGCGAGACATAGAACGACGCGATCCCGTAGGGTATCGATCGGCGTGAGATGCGCCCTAACGCCCCAACCAGGGCGAGGACCGTGGCCAGCGCGATCGACAGCACGCTGACAAGCACGGTGATGCCGGCGCCGCCCAGTATGTACGGGGACCACTCGGCAACGAAGTCGCCGTCCAGGTTGCCCGTGGCCGCAAACGCGGCAAAGAGCGCGGCCAAGATGACCACCCAGATGAGCGCGAACTTGGCGCGAAACCACCGCCGGGAGGCGGCCTCCGCCCGCTCGATCTGTTCGAAAAGCGCCGGACGCGTGCCTATGGCCTCGATCATGGTTGTCTCCTTTCTGGACCAAGCACGGAAACGGGGGCGCCTGCGCGGCGTCCCCGTTTCGCTCGGTGGTGGCCGGTACGACTACTCGACGGTAGTCAGATCGAGCCCATCAAACCACTGCTCGCTAAGCGCGGTGAGCGAGCCGTCGCTGTGCATCTCGGCGATGATCCGATCCAGTTCGGCCTGCAACTCGACGTGCGCCGGCCCTGCCTTGTCAGTGGCTACCGCCAAGGCTTCATAAAAGACCGGGTCTCCCACAGGGACGAAGGCTGCGCCTTCCGCAATCGCATTCGCCAGCGTCGTGGATGAGGTCAGCCATCCCTCGAAGTCGGTTCGGCCGGAAGCAATGGCATCTGCGCACTCGGTGTCGGTCGAGAAGGTCGTGACCTGAGCGCCTTCCGGCACCGCTGCTGGCTCTGGTGAGCCGACGAGTTCGAGGGTGCCTTCCAGCCAGAACTGGTACGTCGTTTGCTCGCCGACGCAGATCGTCATGCCGGCCAGCCCGTCTAGCGTCGTGATGCCGGACGCCGTAGTGGCGCCGATCTGGGCCGGCGTGTAGTAGTACGCCTCCGTGAAGTCGAGGACGCCCTGGCGCTCGGCCGTCACGGTGACTGATCCCACGCTGATGTCCCAGCGGTTGGCCCAGCCCCCGGCCACGACCTCGGAGAAGTCGGGCGTGATGTACTCGACCGTGACGCCGAGCTCCTCGGCGATCCGCTCTGCCACGTCGATGTCGAATCCCTGATACGTGCCATCCGGCAGCAGCTCGGACTGCGGTGGGTAAGCCGGATCGGTGGCGACACGGATCACTCCGGCCGCCCGAATAGTGGCCAACAGGTCGTCCGGATTCCCCGTCTGGCAGGCGGTCACCAGGACAAGTAGTCCGGTGAACACCAGGACGCTGGTTCGCGTGGGCCTCATGTGGTCTCCTCCGTGGGCGGGCGCACGGCTGCGGTCCACCGGCCGCGCTGCCAATTGCCATCGTTGTAGCACCTTGGCGCCTTCGGCCGCAAGGTCTTGCGGCGCGCCATCGGTACACTGCGGCCATGACCTCCACCCTGTCGCGGCCCGAGCGGCTGCCGCTGGCCCGGGCGGCCACCTTGCCCTCGCACTACTACCTGGACGCGGATCTCCTGGAGCGCGAGAAGGATCGGATCTTCTATCGGACCTGGCAGCTG
>JBOGTA010000176.1:0-4442 GCA_050695855.1 Candidatus Limnocylindria bacterium | reverse complement strand
GACGTGGATGGCGCCTTGGTCGGCGGCGCATCGCTGGACGCCGACGCCTTCGCCGCCATCGTCCGGGCGGCGGCCTGAGCTCGCCCGGCCGACCCGTGGAGGCGGCCCGTCCGGTCGTCCTGTGCGTCCTCGACGGGTTCGGGATCGGAGTTGACCCTGCGGTGGACGCGGTGGCGGCGGCGCCGATGCCGAACTGGCGGCGGCTCCTGGCTGGGTGGCCTCATTGCCAGCTGGCGGCGGGCGGGGAGGCGGTTGGCCTGCCGGCCGGGCAGATGGGAAACAGCGAGGTCGGCCACCTCAACCTGGGGGCGGGGTTCCCGGTCCTCCAGGATCTGCCGCGTATCAACCGGGCCATCGCCGATGGATCGTTCGCCCGCAACGCGGCCCTCAGGGCCGCGAGCGAACACGCCGCGCGAAATGCCGCGTACCTGCACGTCCTGGGGCTCATCGGTCCTGGCGGCATCCACGCCTTCGACGACCACCTGGTGGCCATGGCCGAACTTGCGCATCAGGCCGGGCTGGGCGCCGACCGGGTCCTGCTGCATGCGTTCACCGACGGACGGGACACGCCACCGCGCTCGGCGGCCGCCCTGCTGCCCGCCCTCCTCGAGCGACTCGCCGGCCTGGCGACGCTGGCCACCGTCTCGGGTCGGTACTGGGCCATGGACCGCGACCGACGATGGGAGCGCACGAAACGGGCCTATGACGCCATCGTCCACGGCTCGGGACCTATCGCTGCGGACGGGTTGGCGGCGATCACATCGGCCTATGCGGCTGGGATTAGGGATGAGTTCATCGAGCCCACCGTCGTTCTGTCCGGCGCGCGCGTGGGCGACGGAGATGCGATCGTCCACCTCAACTTCCGGGCGGACCGGGCTCGGCAGCTCACCCAGGCGCTCGCGCTCGGCGATTTTTCCGAGTTCGACTGCGGCCGAATGCCCGCTGACGTTTCGATCACGACCCTGACCCAGTATCAGGCCCACGGTGAGCTGCCCGTCGCCGTCGCGTTTCCGCCGCAGATCGTCGACGGCCTGGCGGCCCACCTCTCGCGCCTCGGGCTCAGGCAGCTGCACCTGGCCGAGACGGAGAAGTACGCGCACGTGACCTACTTCTTCAACGGCGGCATCGAGGACCCGTTCCCGGGGGAGGACCGGATCCTCGTTCCATCGCGGCGCGACGTGCCGACCTACGATCTCGCGCCGGAAATGAGCGCGGAGCCGCTCACGGCACGCCTGGAGGGAGCCGTCGGAAGCGGCGCCTACGCCTTCATCGTCGTGAACTACGCCAACCCCGACATGGTCGGGCACACCGGCAACTGGGATGCGGCCCTGGAGGCCCTGGCGGTCGTCGACGGCTGCTTGGATCGGGCCGTGGCCGCGGTCATCGCCGCCGGTGGAGCGCTGGTGGTCACCGCCGACCACGGCAATGTCGAGCGGATGCGCGACGCGGACGGGGAGCCCCACACCGCCCATACCACAGCCGACGTACCGCTGGTCCTGGTGGGGGAGCCCTGGCGGGACGTACGCCTTGGCGACGGCACCCTGGCCGACGTGGCGCCCACCATCTGCGGTCTGCTGGGCGTCCCCATTCCGGCCACGATGACCGGCCGCAACCTCCTGGCCGAGGCCGGGAAACGGTGAGCTGCTCTATACTTCGCGGCCCGTGACCGCCCTCGCGCTCGTCCAATCGATTCTGGCCGTTGCCCTGGCCGTCGCCATTCTGCTCCAGCAGCGTGGTGCCGGGGTCGGCGGCGCGTTCGGCGGCGAGGTGACGGCGTATCGGAGCCGGCGCGGCATCGAACGAACCCTCTTCCGCCTCACGATCGTCCTGGCCACCCTGTGGGTCGTATTTTCGGTCCTCGGGCTCTACCTGCAGACCATCTGACGGCCGAAAAAGGTCCCGGGCTCGACGTCGAACGGCGGCGTGTAGAATCGGCGAATCGGCCCTTGCGGGCCGGTTCTGACCTCGGGCCGAGGTGGCGGAATAGGCAGACGCGCTAGGTTCAGGACCTAGTGACCGCAAGGTCGTGTGGGTTCAAGTCCCTCCCTCGGTACCACCCTCGAGGCCCAGGTGGCGGAATTGGTATACGCGTACGTTTGAGGGGCGTATGAGGCAACTCATCCGGGTTCAAGTCCCGGCCTGGGCACCACGACACACCCGTTGACGACCGCCGCGGCCGGCGGTCGTTTGCTGTGCGGGGCGGGTATGCTCCGCTGCCCGGGCGGTTAGCTCAGCTGGTCAGAGCGCCTCGCTTACACCGAGGAAGTCGGGGGTTCGAGCCCCTCACCGCCCACCATCACTCGCGAGTACCATGCGGGTCATCACCACCACCTGAGGAGATCTGGTCCTGATGGACGCGCTTCCCCTGATTCTGCTGATCGTCGTGGCGGTCATCGTCATCGGCGGCATCTTCATCTACAACGGCCTGGTCCGGCTCCGAAACCAGGTCGACGAGGCCTGGAACCAGATCAGCGTGCAGCTCAAACGCCGGCACGACCTGATCCCGAACCTCGTGAACGCGGTCAAGGGCTACATGGAGTTCGAGCAGGAGACGCTGACCCGGGTCACCGAGGCCCGCAACGCCGCAGTCAACGCGTCGGCCCAGGGCGCGGCCGCCGCCGGCGGCGCCGAGAACTTCCTGACCGGCGCGCTGCGCCAGCTGTTCGCCCTGGTCGAGAACTACCCCGACCTCAAGGCCAACCAGAACGTCCTGCAGCTCCAGGAGGAGCTGAGCACGACCGAGAATCAGATCGGATTCGCGCGCCAGCATTACAACGCGACGGTGCGAGAGCTGAACACCACGATCCAGACTTTCCCCAACGTGCTCTTCGCCGGGGCCCTCGGCTTCCGCGAGCGAGACTACTTCCAGATCGACGAGACCGACACGGCGGTCCCCGAGGTGAACCTCAGGAGCTGACCGCCGTCCGGGGCGAACGACCACGGTGACACGCTCAGCCCCAACGTTCTACGCGCAGATCGCCGCCAATCGGCGGGCGAGCTGGGGGCTCATGCTGATCGTGACCGTGCTGCTGGTCGCCTTGGCCGGGAGCGCCGGGTACGCGTTGGGCTATGGATGGGCGGGCATCCCGTTCGCGCTGATCCTGGCCATCCTCCTGGGCAGCGGGTCGTATTTCGGAGGAGACCGATTGGTGCTGGCCGCCAGCGACGCCCGCGAGATCGACCGCGCCAACCCGCCTGACGCGACCAGGCAGCTGATGAACGTGGTGGAGGAGATGCGGTTGGCGAGCGGGCTGCCCATGCCCCGGGTCTACGTCATCCCCGACACGGCCCCCAATGCCTTTGCCACCGGACGCGACCCCAAGCACGCGTCGGTGGCCGTCACCGCCGGTCTCCTGGAGAAGCTGGACCGGGAGGAGCTGCAGGGGGTCATCGCCCACGAGTTCAGCCATGTCCGGAATTTCGACATCCGGTTCATGCTCCTGATCGGGGTGATGGTTGGGACGATCGCCCTGCTCGCCGACTGGTTCCTCCGGATCTCGTTCTGGGGCGGCGGGCTTGGCGGGGGCCGGCGGGGCAGCAATAGAGACGGAGGCGGGGCGATACTGGCCGTGATCGCGATCGTGGCGTTGCTGCTGTCGATCATCAGCCCGCTCATCGGCCGCCTGGTCATGCTCGCCGCCAGCCGCCGGCGCGAGGGTCTGGCCGATGTCAGTGCGGTCGACCTGACGCGCAATCCGCTGGGCCTGGCACGAGCCCTCCGAAAGATCGCCGATGACCCCGAGGTCCTCGAGGTGGCCAACAAGGCCACCCAGCACCTGTACGTCGTGAACCCGATCAAGGCCTACGAGAAGCGCTCGAGTTCGATGTGGGACACGCATCCGCCGCTGGCCGAGCGGATCCAAGTCCTCGAAGAGCTGGCCGGCGCCAGCGGCGCTCTGCCAGCATCGAGTCCTGGATGAATGGTGAGTTGACCCGCGGCGAAGCCGGTCGGTATTCTGGTCGGGCGCCCGACGCGCAGACCGGGAGGCGGCAGCCTCAGCTGACGACGCGGGCCGAGGTAGCTCAGTTGGTAGAGCACCGCCCTGAAGAGGCGGGTGTCGTCAGTTCGAATCTGACCCTCGGCACCACCTGGTGGCCGGCGGGCAGAACGGGCGGAAGTGGCTCAGTTGGTAGAGCATCACCTTGCCAAGGTGAGGGTCGCGGGTTCGAGTCCCGTCTTCCGCTCCATTTTCATGTCTGGCCGGCTCCAGTGGCTGTCTCGACCTGCTAGCGTGAGGTGAGGCGATGCCCCGTCGTCTAGTGGTAGGACAGCGGACTTTGGATCCGTGAACCGAGGTTCGAATCCTCGCGGGGCAGCCAGACATGTTGGCGACGTGCCCGAGTGGTCAGGGAGCGGTCTGCAAAACCGCGTACACGGGTTCGATTCCCGTCGTCGCCTCCACTTCGCTCCGCGCCGGAGTGGCGGAATGGCAGACGCAGCC
>JBOGTA010000175.1:0-8558 GCA_050695855.1 Candidatus Limnocylindria bacterium | reverse complement strand
CCAACCACTGCTTCGCCTTCGCCAATGACCACCAGGGCGAGGTGGGCGAGTGGAGCCAGGTCGCCCGAGGCGCCCACGCTGCCCCGGGACGGGATGTGGGGATGGACGCCGGCGTTGAGCATGGCGACCAGCAGGTCTGCCAGCTCGGGCCGCACGCCGGACAGCCCGACGGCCAGGGCGTTGACCCGCAGCACGAGCATGGCGCGGACCACTTCTTCGGGGAGCGGCTCACCGACCCCCGCCGCATGGCTGCGAACCAGGTTGCGCTGCAGGATGGCGGTCTGCTCCGGGGAGATGCGCACGTCGGCCAGATCCCCGAAACCGGTCGTGACGCCGTACACCGACTCGCCCGAGGCGACCACCCGGTCGATCACCTCTCGCGAGGCCGCCATCCGGTCCCGGGCTGTCTCGCCCACCGCCACCGGCCGCTTCCCCCGCGCGACGGCGACCACGCCGTCGACTCCGAGGTCGTGGCCGGTCAACTGGAGCGGGGCTTGCACGGGCCCCATACTACGGACGTGCGGAGGATCCCGGACCCGACCAGCCGCCTGGTCATCAGCTCCGAGGCTCAGGACCAGCTCGGCGGTGCGGTCCCCAGCCCGGCGGCCGCCTTCATGCTGTCGCTGATCCTGCTGCCCACCCTCTTCTGGCTGGTGGCCCTCAAGCGGACCACGACATACCTGCTGCCGGAGGAGTGGCTGATGCGGGATGTCGTCGTGCCCCTTCAGGCCTGGGTGCAGGCCACCCTCCCGCTCGTCGACGCCGCACTGAAAGCGATCAGCGCGCTGGGCTCGGGATGGTTCGTCGGACTTGGATTCGCCTTCTGCGGCCTGTTCGCGCTGTCCAAGCGCCGCCGAGATTTGGCCTTCCTGCTGGCCCTGGGCACCCTGGCGTTCCCGATGGAGTGGGCGCTCAAGTATTTCGTCGCCATCCCGCCCATCCCCCTCCCCGAGCTGGTCGCTGCGATGTTCAACGTGGATGGGTTCGGCCTGGACGACATCGCCGTCTTCCCGGCCGGCCATGCCCTGCGGGCCACGCTCTTCTACGGGTTGGTCGCCTTCTGCATCGCCCGCCTCTCATCCGACCGACGGCAGGGGATGATCGCCTACGGGGTCGCCCTCGTCCTGATCGTGTCGATCAGCCTCATCCGAATCTATCTCAACCTGCACTACCCGCTCGACGTGCTGGGCGGCTGGATCGCCGGAGGGGCGCTGCTGTCGGTGCTGGTGGCCATTCATGTTCTGGACGTCGATGAGCGGATGCGCGCAGCGGACCGGCAGCGCGCCACGGCCGGGGCCTAGCCGGCCGAGTGCTGGAGTTCATCGACCAGCAGGTCATCCCGCTCTTCCTGGCCCTCTACGACGCCATCGGCTACGTCGGTGTGGCGGTGGGGGTCGCCCTCGAGACGTTCGTCCCCATCCTCCCGTCGGAGGTCATCGTCCCCATGGCGGGCTGGAAGATCGCCCAGTCGGGAGCCGACCCGACGGTGGTCGAATGGCTGACCTATGCGCCCTGGACTTTCATCGGCGTCATGGTGGCGGCCACTATCGGGGCGGCACTCGGCTCGTTGGCGGGCTATGTCATTGGAGCCTGGGGTGGGCGGCCACTCCTGGACCGATACGGCCGCTACGTCCACATCCACCCCGACGACCTGGACCGCGCCGACGCCTGGTTCGCCCGCTACGGCGGCTGGGCCGTCTTCCTCGCCCGATTCGTCCCCCTGCTGCGGGCCCTGATCAACTACCCGGCCGGCGTGGCCCGCATGCCCATCGGCCGATTTCTCGTGTTCTCGATTCTCGGCTCGATCCCGTGGAATCTGGCCCTGGTCACGGCGGGGTGGGTGCTGGGCGAAAACTACCAGGCGCTGTATGAGGCCATCCGGCCGTTCGAGCTCGTCATCTACGTCGTGGTGGTGCTCGTGGTCGCCTTCATCCTGATCCGCTGGGCCCGCGGCCGGGGCTCTCCGCGCGAAACCTGAGGAGCCGTTCCTAGAAGATCGGGTCGCCTGGGTCCGGATCGATGACGACGTGGACCACCCGCCCAGAGATGGCGTTCACGGTGACCACAATTGCCTCCCTCGGGAGTTCGAGGTACAGCTTCATGACCCATTCACCGCCCTCGAAGTGGAGCGTGGACGCCTGCCATCGCGGACGGGGGGGCCTGCTGGAGGTGGACGAGGAAGCCCTGATTCTCGAGGACCCGGTCGACGGCCTCGCCCGGGCCGAGGTAGTCGACGTCAGGGCTGTCAACAAGGAGTGGGAGATCGACCCTGACGGCTTCGTTGTCGAGGGGCCCTTGCGCGACCTCGGGCGGCGCTCCCCGCCCCATGTAGAAGAACGTGGCCTCCACCACGTAGTCGCCTGGAGGCATCGGAACGTCGTGGGAACCCTCCGCGTCCCACGCGGCGCGGTAGGTGAGCTGGCCGCCAGGAGGGACCGCGTCGATCACGAGGTCGGTGGTGCAACCCATGTTGGCGACGACGTCGACCCAGCCCTCAGGTGTGAAACCCGCAACCGCATCGCCAGTAGCCCGGTCTGTTGTGTCGTACAGGACCGTGACGGACTTCAGTACGCCGAGCTCTCCACTCCAGTCGCTCCGACCGGTTCCGGCCTCCATCGCTGCCTGGGTGATGACGCTGACCTCAGCTGCAAAGATGCACGTGCCGGAATGGCCCCAGAACACGTCGTCGGAACCGGTATTCACCACCGTCACATCTGCCCAGACGCGCTCCCCGTAGGCGATCCGATCCCGATCCAGGCCAAGCGTCACGCGGATGCCGTTTTCCGCAGCCGTTGCGGTGATCGGAGTTCCTCGACGCAGGGCCATCGTCGGAACCGGGGTCGCGACGGCCAGGCTGTCGCTGGCGGTCGGAACCGGAGACGCGCCTTTGGATCCCGACGCTTCCGCGGTAGGTTGACCGTCGCCTCCGGACTGCGCTTGCCGTATGCCGAGGCCGATAACCACCAGCAGCGCCATGGCCGCCAGGACGATGCCCACGGTCTTCAAGGACGCATCATGCGCCTGCCCGGCGACATTTCGCCCCGCGCATCCGGCAGAACATTTGACCTGCCTACCGAGGAATGGGACGATTGGTCAGCAACTGAACGAATCCATCGCCTTCGGGGCGGGGTGAAATTCCCCACCGGCGGTCGGTCCGGTCGAAACCGGACCAGCCCGCGAACCCCTTGAGGCCGGCGGCCACGGAGAGGCTGCCGGGGCACCTCGCGGGGCCGACCTGGCCCCGGCGCCACGCCGGGCAGACAGGGCCGACGGTCACAGTCCGGATGGGAGAGGGCGAGCACGAGGCGTTCCTCCGACGACCCGCGGACCGATCGGCGCTGCGCGCCGGACTGGTTTCGCGTGACGGCAACAGCGCCTTCGGCTCCCGCGTCCCGGTCGGGCGAAGGCGCAAGGGAGACCGATGGAGCGCCCCACCGAACCGCGTCCAGCCATCACGATCGACGACCTGTCGGTCAGCTTCCCGGCACCGTCCGGCACGCTTACCGCCCTGGACGGCCTGAGCGGAACCATGGCCGCCGGGGAGCTGGTGGCGGTCATCGGTCCCAACGGCTGCGGCAAGAGCACCTTCCTGCGGGCGATTGCCGGCCTGCTGTCACCCAGCGCGGGTCGCATCGGTCTGCGTCCCGACGGCTCGCCTCCGCGAGCTGGTGATGGTCGCGTTGGCCTCGTCTTTCAGCAGCCGCGGTTGCTGGGCTGGCGCTCCGCGGCGGAGAACGTGGCGCTGCCCCTAGAGTTGACCGGGACGCTGCGTGTCGGACGAAGGCAGGCAGCCGAGCGGGCGCTGGCCCAGGTCGGCCTCGCCGATGCCGGGATCGGCGACCTGCTTCCCCGTGAGCTGTCCGGCGGGATGCAGCAGCGGGTCGCGCTGGCCCGATCGCTCGTCACCGACCCGTCGATCCTGCTGCTGGACGAGCCGTTCAGCGCCCTTGACGCGCTGACTCGCGAAGCATTCGATGCTCAGCTCGAATCGCTCTGGCTCGCCCGCCGGCGCACCATCGTCCTCGTCACCCACTCGGTCGGTGAGGCCATACGGCTGGCCGACCGAATCTGGGTCATGTCCCCTCGTCCCGGGAGCCTCGCGGCGGACATTGCCGTTCCGCTCCCGCGTCCGCGCCCATCGCGCCTCACCGGTGATCCGGCCGCGGCCGCTGTCGAGGCACAGGTTCGCCGGACCCTCTCCGCCGTCCACGCGCCCGAGCTGGAGGGCTGGGCCGAACCAGGCCGAGAGGACGCGGCGTGAGATTTCTCCTTCGGCGGGTCGGATTCATCGTCCTGAGTGGCGCCGCGTTCGTTGCGATCTGGAGATTGGTCGTTGTCATTGGCGACTATCCCGAGTACATCCTGCCGGCCCCGGAGGTGGTGGCCGCCCGCGCGGTGGAGGCCATCCAGAATGGGACCCTCCAGCCGCACCTGGCCGCGACCCTTGAGGAGAGCGTCATCGGCTTCACGGTTGGTGCGCTGGCGGCCATCGTCATCGGCATCCTGCTGGCCAAGAGCCTCACCGCGGAGCGCGTGCTTTCGCCGTATCTCGTCGCCGCCCAGGCCATCCCGATCCTGGCTCTGGCGCCGTTGATCGACATCTGGTTCGGCGGAGGCCTGACGGCGCGGGTCGTGATCTGCGCCCTGATCGTGTTCTTTCCGATCGCCATCGCGACCATGGTCGGCATTCGCTCCACCGACCCGCTCCTGGTCGAGATGGCGCGCGCCTACGGTGCCAGACCGGCCCAGGTCACTCGCCTGCTCGAGCTGCCCTCCGCCTTGCCCGTCC
This sequence comes from Candidatus Limnocylindria bacterium, assembly GCA_050695855.1. Classification (GTDB taxonomy): domain Bacteria; phylum Chloroflexota; class Limnocylindria; order QHBO01; family QHBO01; genus DASTEQ01. The sequence continues at coordinate 3,769 of JBOGTA010000175.1, read as the reverse complement.
TCTTCGGCGGGCTCCGGGTGGGCGTGACCCTGGCCGTCATCGGTGCGGTCGTGGCCGAATGGGCGGGTGCCAGCATCGGTCTGGGGGTCCTCATCAATATTGCCGACCAGGGCCTGTTCGATACCCCGCTCATGTTCGTGGCGCTCGGCAGCCTGGCCGTGCTGGGTCTGACCTTCTACGGGGTCGTGCTCGCGGTCGAGCACGCGGTGATCCCAAAATGAACGCCGAAAGGAAACCGATGCGAACGCGCGCCTTTCCTCTGGCCGTGGCGCTGATCCTGGCCGTCCCGGCCTGCACGCCCACGGCATCGGTCAGCCCCAGCGCAAGTCCGGGGCCGGATGCGACGGCCTCCCCGGCAGGCGAGCTCCGCGAGGTCCGCCTTCTGCTCGGTTTCCGGCCCGACGTCCAGTTCGCGCCGTTCTACCTCGCTCAGCAAGACGGCTATTTCGAACGGGCCGGGTTGGAGGTGACGATCGAGCACGCCAGCGGCGGCGAGCTGATCCGCCTGGTGGCCGATGGACAGGCTGAATTCGGGGTGGCCGATGCGACCGACGTGATGATCGCGCGGACAAGCGGGATCCCGATCAAATACGTCTCGACCCTGTATCAGTTCTTCCCTGTGGCGTTGATTGGCCCGAAGGGCACGGTGCCGACCGATCCGCCTGACCTGGCCGGGCTGCGGATCGGCACTCCCGGCCGGTTCGGCTCGTCGTGGCATGCGCTTCTGGCCCTGCTGGATGCCGGCGGCCTCACACCAGACGACGTCACGATCCGTGAATACCCGCAGTTCAATCAGGTCGAGGGCCTGCTGAATGGCGATGTGGACTTGATCACTGGGTTCCGCAACAACGAACCGCTCCGGCTGGCCGCGGAAGGAATGGAGACCGATCTGCTCACGGTGGACGAGATTGCGCCGTTGCCAGGTCCCGGCGTGATAGTCGGGGACGACCTGCTGGCCGCGGACCTCGATCTTGTCCACGACTTCGCAACCGCATACCTGCTCGCGCAAGAAGTCATCGTCGCCGATCCCCAAATAGGACTGCGCGCGGCAGTCGAGAAGGTGCCCACGATCGCCGAAGACGAAGCGACGGCGTTGGCTGTGCTTGAAGCGACGATCCCAGTCTGGCAGGGATATGGGGTGGGTATCCGCGGCACGATCGACTCGACGATCTGGTGCCCCGGCTACCAGACCCTTCTGGACCTGGGATTCATCGATGGCTCGGTTCCGCTAGCCCAGATGATCGACATCCGGGTTACCGGAGCCATGCACGGAACCTTCAGCTGCCAATGATGTCTAGCCGCCGATGAGGAACACCAGCCCGACCACGATCAGGACGACCTCGATAATGGCCAGGAAAACCCGCTCCGGTAGGCGGTCCACGATCCGCTTCCCGATCAGCGTCCCGACGATCATGGCGGGTGCCATGAGCAGCCCGATCCCGACGGTGGCGGCCGTCAGGAGAGCGGCCGTCCCATACGCGACCAGCTTGGCGACGTGCATGACCACGGTGGCGGCGGCTTCGGTGCCGATGTAGGCGCTCTTCACCAGCCCGGCGGCCAGGAAGAACGGGGCCATCAGCGGGCCGACCGACCCGACCAGGGCAGAGGCGAAGGCGAAGAACGCTCCGACGGCGGTGAAGGCCCGCGCCCCCAGGGCACCGCCGGGGCGGGGTCCGAGGTGGCGCCATGCCACCGAGACCAGCAGAAACGCGCCGATGATCCGAGTCAGCGCGTCCAACGGGGCGGCGGCGAACAGGAATCCGCCGATGAGGGCGGCCGGCACGCCACCCAGCGCGAACCAGCCCACGATCCGCCGATCGACGGCATCGCGGTTGATGACCACCCGTGATCCGTTCCCGATCAGCTGGGCGACGGTCAGGATCGGGATCGCGTCGCGTGGACCGAACAGCGCCACCAACACCGGGAGCAAGATGGCCGCGCCGCCGAAGCCCGCCACCGCGGCCAGGGTGCTGGCCGCCAGCGCGGCGACCGTCAGCAGCGCGAGCTCGGGGCGCAGCTCGATCATGAGCCGGCTCCGGGCATCGGTCAGTCGGTGGCGAGCTTGACGAGCCGGTGGGCCGCCTGTTCGGCGGCCGTCACGACCTGGTCGAGCAGCATCATGGTCGTCACCGGCCCTACCCCGCCGGGGACCGGCGTGATGGCCTCGACCACGGGCCGAACCCGATCGAAGTCGACGTCGCCAACCACGCCGGCATGGGTGACGTTGATCCCACAATCGACGACGACCGCGTTGGCATTGACCGATTCCGGGCCGATGAGGGCCGGCACGCCGGCGGCCACGACCAGGATCTCCGCGTCGCGCGTCGTACCCGCCAGGTCGCCGGTTTCGCTGTGAGCGACCTCCACCTTCGCTCCCCGCGCGGTCAGCAGGGTGGCGGTCGGCTGACCCACCACCCGAGAGCGCCCGACCACCACGGCCCGGCGGCCGGCCAACGGGACTTGGTAGTGATTCAGGATCTCGAGGACGGCCACCGCAGTGGCGGGCACGAACGCGGGTTCTCCGCGGGCCAGCCGCTCGGCGCTGACCGGGCTCGCACCGTCAACGTCCTTGGCGGCATCTACCAGCAGACCAACCGCCTCCGGATCCAGGTGGGCAGGAAGGGGGTAGATGACGACGATGCCGGCCACCGTCGTGTCGCGGTTCAGCGCACCGATGGCCGCGGCGGGCTCCTCCATGGTGGCGTGATCCGCGAGCCGAACGTCCATCGGTGCGATGCCGATCCTGCTGGCCGAGCGCGCCAGGCTCTGGGCGTACGCGACCTCCGGTCCGGCATCGGCGAATCGGACGATGGCCAGGGTCGGCACCCTGGCCCGGGCCGTCAGCGCGGCAACCCGGGTGGTGAGGTCGTGGCGATGGAGATCGGCAATCGAGCGACCGTCGAGGATCCGGCCGCTCATCGGCTCATCCTCTGGTTCACTGCCGCGATCGTCTCGGCCTCTCGCCTGCTGACGCGAGCGTCAAGCTCGGCCAATCGGGCCGTGGCGTCGGCGCGCAGCGCGTGGCCCTCGGGAAGCGAGGGGAGGTTGATCGTCACGTTGAGGGCCGCTCCCCGGGCGCCAGCCGCGGCCAACAGTGCTGCGACCCCCGCGTCGCTGGCCGCGTTGCGGTTTCCAATGGGAGCGATGCCGGCCGCCAGGTCGAGGACCTCGGCCGCCAGCCGGGCCACCCGCAGCGGGACATCGGTGGCTGCCACCGATGCCTCACCGATCGCGCCCCGCCGGGTCGCCTTTTCGTCGTCCGTGTCACGGGGAAGACCACGGGCAGCAACCACGTCCAGGTAGGCGGCGGCATCCTCCTCGGCGGCGGCCAACAGCGAGCCCCGCAGCTCGCCGGCAGCGGCCCCGATCTGGCGCGCAACCGGGTCCACGTCCTCGTACTCGGGGCGTCCCACCGTCAGCTCGCAGACCATCTCGACCAGCGCCGCAGCCAGCGCACCGCTCAACGCGCTCGCGCTTCCGCCACCGGGCACCGGGGCGCTTGAGGCGAGGCGCTGAGTGAGGTCGCGAACCGTCAGTTCAGCGAGGGATGGCCTGCTCATCGGCTGCCGATTGTACGGTCAGGCAGGAAACGGGCCCGGCAGGCCCGCGGGAGAGGAACGCGGGACCCGCCGGGCGACGGAATGCCCGGGTACCGAACGTCAGGCGGCGGGATCCAGGGCGTCGACGAACCAGCGGCGGCGCCGCGCGTCGAAGACCAGCTCCACGGACTCTCCCGATTCGACCTCCACCACCAGCATCAGGCGGGGGG
>JBOGTA010000174.1:0-3734 GCA_050695855.1 Candidatus Limnocylindria bacterium | reverse complement strand
ATCGAGGTCTGGTAGCGGACCTCGATGTTCGGACAGGCGGCGATCTGGTCGATCAGGTACTGGCTCATGCTCGACAGGGCTGGGGTGCGCACCATGAGCAGGACCCGTTTGGCGAAGCTGGCCAGGTACATCGCCGCCTGGCCCGCCGAGTTTCCGCCGCCCACCACGCCGACCTCCAGGTCGCGGAAGAGGACCGCCTCGGTGACCGCGGCCCCGTAGAACAGGCCGGCACCCGCCAGCTCCGCGGCGCCGGGGATGTCCAGCTGGCGGTAGCTCACCCCGGTGGCGATCACGACCGTCTGGCAACTGATCTCCGAGCCGTCGTCGAGGGTGATGATCCGATACGGGTCCGCCCGACGAATTCCCGTGACCTCGCGCGGGGACAGGATCTCGGCGCCCAAGCGCCGCGCCTGGGTCAGCGCTCGGCGGGCCAGCTCTCCGCCCGAAAGCCCCGCCGGAAAGCCAAGGTAGTTCTCGATCCGACTGGTGGTCCCGGCCTGGCCGCCAGGGGCTTCGCGCTCGATCAGGACAATCTTCAACCCTTCCGACGCGCCGTACACCCCGGCAGCCAGGCCAGATGGGCCGCTGCCCACGACGGCCACGTCATAGAACGGGAGCGCAGCCGTGGTCTGGATCCCGACCTTCTCGGCAATCTGGCGGGTCGATGGGTCACGCAGCAGGGTGCCGTCCTCAAGGACGACCACCGGGACAGCGGGGTCGATTTCGGCCTCCCCGATGCCGGCGCTCAGCGCCACTCGCCGGCCCTCGGGGTTGTCGGTTGGGTCCAGCCACTGGTACGGGACCTGGTTGCGGGTCAGGTAGTCGCGGATCTCGTGGCCGCGGGCCGCCCACCGGCCCGCCACCAGCCGCAGGCCACTGAACGGCGGACGATAGCCGGAGGCCCAGTCCGACAGCAGCTCGTCAACGATCGGGTACAGCTTCTCCTCGGGTGGGTCCCACGGCTTGAGGAGGTACTGGTCGAGTCGGATCTCGTTGATCGCGCGGATCGCGACATCGGTATCGGCGTATGCGGTGAGCAGGACACGTCGGGCATCGGGCTGCAGATCGATGGCCTGCGAGAGGAACTCGATGCCGGTCATGTTCGGCATCCGCTGGTCGACGATGAACACGGCGACCGGGTCGCCGCGAACGGTCAGCTCCCGGACCGCGTCCAGGGCCTCTGCCCCACTGGCGGCGGCGACGATCCGGTAGTCCTTCGCGTAGCGCGTCCGGAGGTCGCGCTCGATCGCGCGCAGGACCGGGATGTCGTCATCGACGCTGACGATTGTGGGGCGGGTGGCCACCGCCGGAGTCTAGCCGTCGCGGATCACGCGCGGGTCAGGATAGGATTCGGGGCCATGAGCCCTGCCCCGCTCCGCGCCGACGTCGTCATCGTGGGGGGCGCGGTCATCGGTTCGGCGGTCGCATCCTTCCTCGCTCGCGACCCCGACTTCTGGGGCTCAACCCTGGTCATCGAGCGCGACCCGACCTACGCGACCGCGTCGACCACCCTGTCGGTGGCATCGGTCCGCCAGCAGTTCTCCACCCCGGTGAACATCCAGATCAGCCAGTTCGCGGTGCAGGTGCTCAAGCATCCTGAGCTCTGGTTCCCGCTCCTGGATCCGGTCCCCGAGTTCGATTTCGTGGAGCGCGGGTACCTGTTCCTGGCCTCGGCCGGGGGGGCGGGCGTGCTCTGGGCCAACCACGCCATCCAGCGCGAGGAGAACGTGCCGGTCGAGGTCATGTCGCCAGACGAGCTGAGCCATCGGTTCCCCTGGCTGAACACCGAGGACCTGTCGGGAGGCTCGCTGGGCACGTCCGGGGAAGGCTGGTTCGACGCCACCGCCCTGATGCAGGCGTTCCAGCGATCGGCCAAGGCGTCCGGGGTGACCTACCTCACCGGGGAGGTGACCGGGATCCTGTCGTTCGGGGGTCGGGTGGATGCAGTCATGCTGTCTGACGGGCGCCTGATCGAATGCGGGACGCTGGTCAACGCGGCGGGGCCGCGGGCCGGGGAGGTGGCCCGCTTCGCGGGCGTGGATCTCCCGGTCGTGCCCCGCAAGCGGATGGTGTACTCGTTCTCGTGCAAGACCGAGATCCCCGACGCCCCGTTGGTGATCGATCCGAGCTGGGTGTACTTCCGCCCCGACGCGCCGAACTACGTCAGCGGGTACTCGCCGCGCGACGGGGAGCCGGATCCCGACACGCTGGACCTGAGCGTGGACCTCGCCCCGTGGGAAGAGCGCGTGTGGCCTACCATGGCGTATCGCGTGCCGGACTTCGAGGCGGTCAAGATGCGCCGCGCGTGGGCCGGGCATTACGAGGTCAACACCGTCGACCACAACGCGATCATCGGGCCGCATCCGGAGGTCACGAACCTGCTGTTTGCCAACGGCTTCTCAGGTCACGGGCTCCAGCAGGCCCCGGCCGTGGGGCGCGGGCTGGCCGAGCTGATCATCCATGGCGCGTATCGGACTATTGACCTGAGCCCGCTCGGATACGAGCGGATCGCCCTGGGTCAGCCGCTGCGCGAGCTGAACGTGGTGTGAGGAGCGGGGTGTGTGGGCATGACTGAAGGCGAGCGCGGAGCTGAGCACGAGGCGGAGCCGATCCCCGCCGAAGAGATGACCTGGGAGGATGAGGGCGGCCCCGTGCTGCCGCCCGGGATTCCCCTGACCCTGCGAGGGCCCGACGGCGCCGACCTGGAGGCGGCCCTCCAGGCGGCCCGCAATGCACTCCCGGAGGGGTATCGCCTGGAACGCGACTGATGTGCGGGCGATTCGACTGATGTGCGGGCGATTCGCGCAACCCCACTCCGCCGAGGAGCTGGCACGCATCTTCCGCGCTCGGCCCACGGTGGACCTCCCCAGCCGGCGCTACAACGTGGCGCCCACCGATGAAGTGGCCGGCGTGGTCGAGCACCACGGGGAGCGGCTCATCGAGCCGTTTCGGTGGGGACTGGTCCCGTGGTACGCGGACGACAGGAAGGGGGCGGCCCGGCTCATCAACGCGCGGGCCGAGACCGTCGAGAGCTCTCCGGCCTTCCGCAGCTCGTTCGCCAAGCGGCGGCTGATCGTGCCGGCCGCGGCCTTCTACGAGTGGTATCGGACCGATGGGCGGCGTCTCCCGTTCGCCGTGCGCCGCCGCGACGGCGAGCCGCTGGCCCTGGCCGGGGTGTGGGCCGTCTGGCGCGACCCGGAGACCGCCGAGCGGGTGTACACCTGCTCCATCCTCACCACTGTCCCCAACGACCTGGTCTCGCCCATCCACAACCGGATGCCGGTGATCCTCGACCCCGCCGCCTGGGACCTGTGGCTCTCGGACGACGCGCCCCGGGCTAACCTCCGATCACTGCTGCTCCCCTTCCCCCCGGAGCCGCTGGTTGTGTATCCCGTCTCGGCTGCGGTCAACAGCGTCCGCAACGACGGGGCGGAGCTCCTGGACCGGGTCGGGTGACGGTGAGGGACGACCCGATCCCCCACCAGGCCCTGGTCGTGCCACCCGATGCCCTCGTGCTGCTGGTGGGAGCCGCCGGAAGCGGCAAGTCCACCCTGGTAGCGCGGCTCTTCTCCGCGGCCCAGGTCCTCTCGTCGGATGCCTATCGCACCACGGTCTCGGGCGACGCGACCGACCAGTCGGCCACGACCCAGGCCTTTCGCCGGCTCCACGCCACCCTCGAGCGGCGGATGGCCGCCGGGGAGCTGACGGTGATCGACGCCACCAACGTCCAGGCC
>JBOGTA010000173.1:0-9848 GCA_050695855.1 Candidatus Limnocylindria bacterium | reverse complement strand
GGGTAGCGGCGATCCTGCGGGCGCTCGCCCCGCTCGAGCCGCGGCCGGTCTTCACCGCGGTGGCCGACCCGAATGCGCATCGGCCGGCCGACCTGCTGCGGACCTGGCGACGGGTCGCGCCCCGAGGGCGTGGGGCCCAAACCGGTGCCGTGGCTGCGACGCCCGATGAAGCCGTCCGGCGGGCCGCCGCTCTGGGTCCCTCCGGCGGTCCGGTGGTGGTGGCCGGCTCGCTCTACCTGGTTGGCGCCATTCGTGCCACGCTGACCGGCGAGCCGATCGACGCCTGAGGACGCCATGCCTTCCCGACTCGTCTCGTCGCTGCGCTGGGGCGAGCGTACGTACGTCATGGGGATCCTGAACGTCACCCCGGACTCGTTCTCGGGTGACGGCCTGGCGGCAGCGGGCCGTTCCGGGGTGGAGGTCGTAGCCGCCGCCCTCGACCTGGCGCGCGGCTTCGTGGCCGCCGGGGCGGAGATCCTCGACGTGGGAGGCGAATCGTCGCGACCCGCGGCCGTCTACGGGGAGCACCCCGCGGTGGACGCCGAGACCGAGATCGGCCTGGTGGTCCCGGTCGTCGAGGCCCTGGCCGCGGAGTTCGGTGAGCGCGTGCTGATCAGCATCGACACGACCAAGGGCGTCGTGGCCCGGGCGGCACTGTCCGCCGGCGCTGAGATGGTGAACGACGTGTGGGCCGCGCGCGGCGACCCGGGGACGGCCCAGGCGGCCGCCGAGGCCGGTGCGTACCTGGTGGTCATGCACAACAAGGACGTGGCGGAGTACCCCGACGGTGTCCTGCCCGAAGTCATCGAATGGCTCCGCGCGGCCGCCGAGGCTGCGGCCGGAATCGGTGTCCGGGCCGATCGGCTCCTCGTGGATCCGGGGATCGGGTTCGGCAAGAACCCCGACCACAGCCTCGAGGTCCTCCATCGGCTGGCTGAGCTCAAGGCCGCCCTGGGACTACCGCTCCTCATCGGGACCAGCCGGAAACGGTTCATCGGCGAGGTGCTCGACGGCGCCCTGCCCGGCGAGCGGTTGGAGGGCTCGATCGCCAGCGCCGTCCTCGCGGTGGCGGCCGGCGCAGACGTGGTCCGCGTCCATGACGTAGCACCCGTGGTTCGCGCCGTCCGAGTCGCCGACGCGATCGTGCGCCAGGCGGATGGCGCCCCCGCCTCGGCGGCCATCCCGGGCCAGGTGGCCATCCGCGGCATCGAGGCCCGCGGTCGCCACGGCGTCGGCGACGACGAGCGCGGTCGTGAGCAGCCGTTCGACGTGGACGTGACTCTCCGAGCCGACCTGTCCACGGCCGCGGCCAGCGACCGGCTGGACAACACGGTGGATTACACCGCGGTCCAGGCCCTGGTCACCACCCGGGTCCGTGACGACAGCTTCCACCTCATCGAAACGCTCGCGGCCAGCATCGGGAGCGCGATCCTGGAGCGCTGGCCGGCGGTGACCGAGGTCGAGGTCGCGGTCCGTAAGCCCGAGGTTCAGCTGCCAAGCCCGGCGAGCGGCGTCGAGGTCCGCCTCTGGCGGTCGCGAGGGCGCTAGGGCGGGGCGCTGGCCGTCAGCGCGGGGGCAAGGTCCCCAGCGTCACCTCGATCTCGAGCTCCTCGCCGCCGCGCAGCACCCCCAGGGCCACCACGTCGCCGGGACGATAGGGCAAGAGCAGAGTCGCCAGGTCGTGGTCCTCATCCACCCGGCGGCCACCCAGCGCGGTGATGATGTCGCCGGCCTGGAGCCCGGCCGCTTCGCCCGGGCTGCCCGGCATCACGGCCGACGCGCCGTTGGGCCCGGTGTCGATGAGCGCCCCCTCCTCGACCGGCAGGTCCAGGTCGGCGGCCACCTGGCGCGTGATCATCGTGTACCAGACCCCCACCCACGGCCGGGCCAGCTCCTGCCCACTGAGCGCCAGGGCCATGATCGGCTTGGCGAAGTCGATGGGGATGGCAAAGCCGATGCCCTGGGCACTGGTCGCAACCGCGGTGTTGATCCCGATGACCTGGCCCACGCTGTTCACCAGTGGACCACCCGAGTTGCCCGGATTGATGGCGGCATCGGTCTGGATCAGGTGGTTCAGGTCCTCGGAGGTGGTTCCGTCGCTGGCCCGGATCTGCCGACCCAGGCCGGACACGACCCCGGTCGTCACGGTGTCTCGGTACTCGCCGAGGGGGTAGCCGATGGCGATTGCCAGCTGTCCGACCTCCAGGGCTGCCGAGGCGCCGATGGGGGCGGTCGGCAGATCGGTGGCGTCGATCTTGATGATCGCGAGATCGGTCAGGGTGTCGGTCCCGATCAGGGTGGCGTCAAAGATCCGGGAGTCGGCGAGGGTAACGGTCAGCGTTTCGGCCCCCGCCGCGACGTGTCGATTGGTCAGGATCCAGCCGTCTGGGTCGAAGATGAACCCAGATCCGGTGCCGTTCCCGCCGGTGGCCTGGCCGGCCACGATGGTCACGACCGAGGGCGCGACGCTGGCAACGGCGTTGATGACGGCTGACGTCTCGTCCAGGGTGACCTGTGACACCTGTTCGCCTGGCGGCACGGTCGTGGTGCTGGGCTGCTGGACGCCGACCAGGTTGACCACCGCCAGCCCCGACAACGAACCGGACACCACGCCGGCCGCCAGCGCGATGGCCACGAACCCGAGCAGCCGCGGGCGTCGCGCGGGCGGCGCTTCCGGAGGCGCCACGGGCAGGGATCGACGGGTGGACCAGGCCGGCGCCGAGGACCAGCTGTCGGACCGGGCCGGGATGGGGGCGGTGTCCTCGCTGGCCCCGTAGCGGTCGGACTCGATGGGATGCGGCGACTCGGATTCGAACTCAGGATCCGTCACGGCGACAGTGTGCCGGTCCAAGGATTAGGCGCGCAGCCGTGTGACGGTGAAGATTCTCTAATGCGCTGACGTGGCCGACGGCCGCCCGCCGGCCAGCTCGCCGGCGGCGGCGGGCCCCTGTCGAGGCAGGACGACCCGGAAGACCGCCCCCTCGCCGAGGACGCTGGCCACCTCAATGAACCCGCCGTGCATCTCGACGATGGAGCGAGCGATGGCCAGCCCCAGGCCGCTGCCCGACGCCCGCGCATCGCCCACGTTCGTGCCCCGATAGAAGCGATCGAAGATGCGGGGCAACTCGGCGGGCGGGATCCCAGGCCCGGTGTCGCTGATCTCGATCACCGCGGCGTCGGCCTGGTCCAGGATCTGGACCGCCACTGTCCCGCCGGGGGGCGTGAACTTCAGGGCGTTGCCGACCAGGTTGTTGACCAGCTGGACCATCCGCTCGCGGTCAAAGCGGATGGCAACCGTCGTCGACGGCGCGGCGTAGGTCACGCTGATCCGGCGTGAGGCCGCCACCTCGGCGCTGGCTTCCACTGCCGCGCGCACCGGCTCGCGGAGATCGCCGATCCGCACGTCCATGGGAAGGATGCCGGCGTCGATGCGCGACAGGTCGAGGAGGTTGGCGCTCATCCACTCCAGCCGGCTCAGCTGCTCGCTGGACCGATCCAAGAACTCGTGGCGCGTCGCCTCGTCCACCGCGCCGTCGCGCTGGAGCTCGGTATAGGTCCGCAACGCGGCCAGCGGAGTGCGCAGCTCGTGGCTGACATCGGCCACGAACTCACGGAGGCGGTCGCGGTCGGCCTCCAGCAGGCGCAACGACTCGGTGAGGCGGTCGGCCATCAGGTTGAACTGGTCCCCCAGCTGATCGATCTCCTCGACCCCGGCCGGCGGCACGCGAGCGTCCAGATGGCCATGCGCCAGTCGGCTCGAGAAGCTGCCCAGCCGGTCGAGGGGGATCGTCAACCGGCGGGCGACCCACACGCCGATCAGCAGGGACACGAGCAGGGCCAATGCCCCGGCGCCGACCAGTGCCCCGCGAACCTGGGTCAGGGTCGCCTCGCGGGCGGTGTAGGGAAGGGAGACGGTGACCTCCATCGCCAGCGTGCCGTCCGGGGCGAGAGGCTGTTCCCTCAAGGGGAGCTCCACCGAGAAGGCGAGGGTGGTAGGCGGCGCGAACGGGTCAGCGGCCTGGCCCTGCGCCTCAGCGGACTCTATGACGTCGTCATCCTCCGGCTCGGCGAAGGCGGCCTCGGATCGGTCGACCTCATTGATGACCTCGATGGTGACCAGGAATCGGTCAGCCGCCGCCTGGGCTGCAGGCTGGACGATGCGGGCCTCGCGCTGCTCGGGGTCGTTGAGGAACTCGCCTAGGCCGCTGGTGGCCGAGCGGTTCACGGTGTCGATGATCAGCAGGGCCGTGGCCTGGGCCACCGACTCGGTGCGGTCTCGCCCCTGCTGCTCGAAATAGCCCGGCAGGATCTGGTTCAGCGCCACGCCACTGGTCAGGAGGGCGATCAGCGCGGTCACGGCCATTGCCAGCACGAGCCTGACGTCGAGGCGGCGGACGAAGCGGCGAATCGGCGTCGGCTCAGTCCTCGGCGAAGGCGTAGCCCACGCCCCTGACGGTTCGGATGTACCGAGGCTGGGCGGGGTCCGGCTCGATCTTGTCGCGGATGTGGCTGATGTGGACGTTGATCGTCCGCTCGTCCTGCTCGACGGCGGCGTCGTAGTCGCGCACCAGCTCCAGCAGCTGAGAGCGGGTGAAGACCCGACCGGGGCGCGCGGCGAGGTGGCGGAGGAGGTCGAACTCGGTGGTGGTGAGCCCGATCCGCTCCCCGTCGCGGGACACCCGCCGCCGCTCGAGGTCGATCACCAGGTCGCCGCGGCGCAACATGCCGCTGGCCTGGACGTCGGCCAGCTCACCGTAAGCCCGGCGCAGGAGTGACTTCACCCGGCTGGTCAGCTCGCGAAGGCTGAACGGCTTGACCAGGTAGTCGTCGCCTCCTATTTCCAGGCCGACCACCTTGTCCACTTCGTCGGTGCGGGCGGTGAGGAACAGGATGGGGACCCGCGTTTCGCGGCGGAGCTGGCGGCAGACCTCGAACCCGTCGATCCCCGGCAGCCGGACATCGAGGAGGACGAGGTCCGGGGCGACTTCCCGGAAGCGCGAAACGGCCTCCTCCCCGGTGGGGATGACGCTGACTCCGTATCCCTCGCGCTCCAGCACCACCTGGACCCCGCGGGCAACGGCCGGTTCGTCCTCGACGATCATGATGCTGGCGGCCACCGGCGTCGATTCTAGCCCGATGCCGGCTGGTGGCCGTTGCGGGCGAATGGCCGTTTGCCCGCCCATCGGTCCGCCTGTACCATCCGGCTTCCGTCCCCATCCGGAGAACCGCACGCTCATGACCCTGGAGCTCGACGTCGAAACGCGCGCCGTGCTTGGCAAGCAAACCAAGCGCATCCGGCGCGCAGGCGCCGTACCGGGCGTGGTGTTCGGCAAGGGCACGCCGTCCATCCCGGTCCAGGTCGATGCCAAGCAGTTCGAGGCCCTCTACCACGCCGCCGGGCGGACGACCATTTTCCAGCTCACGGTTCCCGGAGCCGGCACCGCCAAGAGCGCCATCATCAAATCGGTCCAGCGCCACCCGTTGAGCGGCCGGGCCGTCCACGTCGACTTCTTCCTCCCCGATCTGACGGCCGAGATGCAGGTCGACGTCCCCCTCGTCTTCAGCGGGGAGGCGCCGGCCATCGAGGCCACCGGCGGGAGCCTGTTCACGGCCCTGGACCACATCAAGGTTCGTGCCCTGCCCGTCGACCTTCCGCACGAGATCACCGTCGACCTCGCGCCGCTCATCGATCTTGACGCCGCGATCCATGTCAGCGAGCTGCCGGCCCTCGGCGAGCGGGTGACCGTCCTGAACGACCCCGAGGAGCTGGTGGCCAAGGTTATGCCGCCGCGCGTCCTGGAAGAGGAGCTCGCGCCGGCGGTCGAAGGCGAGGAGGGCGAAGAGGGCGCCGAAGGAGCCGAAGGCGAGGAAGGCGCCGAGGGCGCGGCTGGTGCCGAAGGCCGGCCCGAGGGCGAGTCCGGCCGCGGATCGGCGCCCGAAGAGGAGGGCTAGCCCCGCTACCGGGAACCCGGGCGCCGCTCACCGCCGCGACGCACGCGGGTCAAACGCGTCCCGCATCCCGTCCCCCAGCAGGGTGAAACCGACCAGCGCCACGCCCAGCGCGATCATCGGCGGGAATACGAGCCATGGGGCGAGGGTGAAGCTGTCGATGCCGGCATCGATCAAGCTCCCCCACGACGCCCGCGGAATCTGCACTCCCAGGCCGAGGAACGAGAGGGTGGACTCGGCCAGGATGGCAATCGGGATGCCCAGGCTGATCGCCACCGCGATCGGTCCCATGGCCTGGGGCAGGATGTAGCGGCGCACGATCCGGCTCTCGGGCACCCCGATCGCCCGTGCGGCCTCGATGTCCTCTCGCTGTTTCAGGGACAGGGTCTGGGCCCGGACCAGGCGCGCCGTCCCGACCCAGGCGATGAGACCGATGGCCACGAACGTGGCCAGTAACCCGTTCAGGATCCGGAAGAACGGGGTGTCCACGATGGCGGCCGAGATCATCACGATGAACAGCAGGTCCGGGAACGTGGCGATGATGTCGGTGAACCGCATCAGGCCGGTCTCCACCGCCCCGCCGCGCCAGCCGGCTGCCAGGCCTATCGGGACGCCGATGGCGATGACCACCAGCTGGGCGACCAGCGCCACGGTCAACGAGACCCGGGCCCCGTCCAGGGTGCGGGCCAGCAGGTCGCGCCCCAGGTTGTCGGTGCCCAGCAGGTGGCCTGGTGACAGGGGCGGCAAGGGGCCGCCGTAGGCGACCGCGGCGGGGATGTCCTGCCCGTAGTACGTGTAGGGAACGATCAGCGGCCCCAAGACGGCCACCACGATGAGGCCGACCACGATGGCCAATCCGGTCACGCCGGCCGGGGAGCGGAGCAGCCGACCGAACGCATCGGTCCAGAAGCCGCGGCTCCGCTGCGGGAGGTCAAACGGATCGTTCCGTTCCGCGGCGTGGATCTCAGCCACCGGGCATCGACTCCGGTGCGGCCCGAGTCCCATCCCGGATGCGCGGGTCGAGCACTCCGTAGGTGATGTCGACCACCGCGTTGGCGAGCGCGACCACGGCCGCATAAATCAGGGTGATGGCCATCAGCAGGGTGTAGTCCCGGCCGCGGATCGCGAAGTAGTAGACGCTCCCGAGGCCAGGGATCTCGAAGACGCGCTCGACCACGATCGATCCAGTGATGAGCAGGGCCAGGATCGACCCGGCGATGGTCACCACCGGGATGGCGGCGTTGCGAAGGAGGTGAGCGCGAACGACGTGGCCTTCTCGGAGGCCCTTGCTGTGGGCCGTCCGCACGTAGTCGGTGTGAAGGACTTCCAGGACGGAGCCCTTCGTGTGGCGCGCGATCTGGGCCATGGGGAGGCCGGCCAGCGCGACGATGGGCAGCACCCATGCGCGGAGCGTGCTCTCCAGCTCGGGCGGGACGGTGAGGGGGCCCGGCAGGGCGTAGTAGTCCGGCGTGAAGACCACCTGCAGGAATCCGCCCAGGGCAAAAGCGGGCGCGGCCATGCCGAGGAGGGCCAGCCCGGTCGCCAGGTGGCCAATCGCCGTCCGGTGGCGGAGGGCCGCGACCAGGCCCAACGGCACCCCTACCGCCACGGCGAGGATGAAGGCGCTCACGCACAAGAGAAGGGTGGGGGACCGATGGCGTGACCGATGACTTCGGCGACCTCGAAGCGGTTGGTGGACATGCCAAGCCCGAAGTCCCCATGGATGATGTGGCTCAACCAGGCGAGGTACTGGATGGGCAGCGGCTGATCGAGACCGAACTCGGCGGTCAGGCGCTCGACCGTCTCGGGACTCAGCTGGCGCCCCTCGCGGTTCCACGGGCTGCCGGGCGCGACGTGCATGATGGTGAATGCCACGATCGAGGCCCCCAGCAGGATGGGGACCACCCACAGGACACGGCGGATCGCGTAGCCGATCAGCACGGCACCTCCTGCCTAAGACACCGCGAACGATGGAGGAGGGTTCAGGTCACAGCCCGCAGGCGGCTACCGACCGCGCGCAGTAGACCGATCCATCGTCCCGATCGTAGGCCAAAGGTCGTCGGAAAGGCTCATTTCGGTTCCCAGCCCGCGATATAGTCCCGAGCGGCACGCCGCGTCTGCCCGCCCAGCGAAGCTCTCCGCTGGACCTCCGCCGCGCGGCGAGAAAGGAGCCGCCAACCGGCTTCCACACCCCTCGCATGCTCGCGTTTGCCCCACGCTCGAACAGGGACCCGTCGCCCACGTATGAAGCAGCAGTGAGGTACCGATGTCGCAAATGTCAACCCAAGACGAGGTCATTCGGCAGGACATTCGAGATCTGCATGGCCTCGGCTACGCTCAGGAGCTCCTGCGCTCGATGGGCGGATTCAGCAATTTCGCGATCAGCTTTTCGATCATCTCGATCCTGACCGGCGCGGTCATCCTCTTCAACTACGGCCTGACCCTGGCCGGTCCGGCGTCGGTGGGCCTCGGCTGGCCGCTGGTGACGGTGTTCACCCTGATGATCGCCGCCACCATGGCCGAGGTCGCATCGGCCTATCCCACCGCGGGCGGCCTCTACTACTGGGCCAGCAAGCTCCGGAATAAGGACTGGGGCTGGTGGACGGCCTGGCTCAACCTGGGTGGCCAGATCTCGATCGTGGCCGGCATCAACTACGCGGCTGCGTATTACATCTCGGCCACGATCCTGGGGCCGCTGTTCGGGTTCGACCCCAACCTCGAGACCTTCGGCATCCTGAACGCGATCTGGGTGACTGGCGCGCTGATCGCGATTGAGATCATCTTCAACGTGGCCGGCACACGGGTGGTCGCGCTGATGAACGACATCTCGGTGTGGTGGCACATCTTCTTCGTAGCCGCTATTGCGCTGGCCCTGTACACGCTGGGGACGCAGCCCATCCACGACCTGGGTTTCCTGTTCACGGTCGACCCGGGCGCGGACGCCGACGGGGTGCCCTGGGAGCAGATCGTCCCGTTCGGCATCGCCGGTGCCTTTGCGCTGAGCCTGCTGCAGTCGCAGTGGACGTACACCGGATATGACGCCTCGGCCCACGTGGCCGAGGAGACCGTCTACGCCCGCCGCGCGTCGGCGTGGGGCGTCTTCCTCTCGGTGGCGGTGTCGGCCGTGGCGGGTTACGTGGTCCTGACCGCGCTGACACTGAAGATGACCGACCCGGCCGACGTGCTGGCCAACAGCACCGGCGGCGGCGGGGTGGCCTATATCCTGGAATCGAACCTCGGCGCGGGCCTGGGCCAGCTCGGCGGCCTGCTGGCGGCGGGGGTCGCGGTGGCCATGACCTTCTGCGGCTTCTCGTCGATCGCCTCGGCCGCGCGCATGCTCTTCGCCTTCAGCCGCGACGACGGCGTGCCCGGCAGCCGGTGGTTGAAGAAGGTCAGCCATCGGTGGCGCACCCCCAGCAACTCGGTGATCGCGATCAGCGTCCTGAGCTGGTTGCTCATCGTGCTCATCTACGTCCTGGTCAAGCTGGCGGGGGGTGACCCGTTCTTCCTCATCGCCGGCATCACCGGGGTCAGCACGGTCCTCCTGTACTGGGCCTACGGCGTCTGCATCGGCCTCGGGCTCTGGGGAGACCAGTCGTGGCGCGACAAGCAGACGTGGAGCCTGGGGCGGTGGAGCAGGCCCCTGGCCGTCCTCTCGGTGATCTGGATCATCCTGATCAGCCCCCTGTTCCTGTTTCCCTACGTCCTGAACCCCGCGGCCTTGGCGACCGTGGGCGGCTTCCTGGTGTTCCTCCTGGTGTACTACCTCGTATGGGCGAGGAGCCGGTTCGCCGGCCCCGTCCCGCAGGGCACGACCGAGGAGCTGGAAGCCATCGAGCGTGAGTTCGAGGACGCGGCTCGCCAGATGGCATGACCCGCGACTAGCTGATTCACGCGGT
>JBOGTA010000172.1:0-6027 GCA_050695855.1 Candidatus Limnocylindria bacterium | reverse complement strand
GGACGAAGACGGTGGCCCCGCCGACCTCGACCTCGACCGGGTAGGGCATGTAGAACTCGCCCGGCTCCATGATCGGGGGCATGGGGTTCACGAACTGCTTGCGGGCGTGGCAGTTGGCGCTGATGAGCTCAAGGACCCCGTCCACCTGGTCGTCCTCGCAGCCGATGAGGATGGTGGCGTTGCCCTGCTTGAGGAACCCGCCCGAGGAGGTCAGTCGGGTCGCGCGGAACTCCTTCTCCAGCAACGCGTCGACGAGGGCTCCGGCATCCTCGCTGTGCACGACGGCGGTGACCAGCTTCATCGGCGGCAGTATGCCCTACCGATGCAGGAGCGGGGCTGCGAGCGCGCGGATGGCTTTATCTGTGTCGTCGACCGATCCGGAGGCCTCCAGGATCCGGTACCGATCCGGCTCGGCGGCGGCCAGCTCGAGGTACGTGCGTCGCACCCGCTCGAAGAAGGCGGCACTTTCCGTGTCCTCGAATCGGTTCCAGCGCTCGCGTCGCTTGCGCCCCAGGCCGACCTCGACCGGCACGTCCAGCAGGATGGTGAGATCCGGCTTCAGGCCGCCGGTGGCGAATGCCTGGAGCTCGCGCAGGGCGTCCATATCGAGGCCATAGCCACCGCCCTGGTAGGCCAGCGACGAGTCCAGATAGCGAGCGCAGACCACCCAGTCGCCGCGCTCCAGGGCGGGACGGATGCGGCGCTCGACGTGCTGGGCGCGCCCGGCGGCGAACAGGAGGGCATCGGCCTTCGGATCCAGGTCGTTGGAGAGGGTCCGGATGTGGAGCAGGAGGCGTCGGATCTCCTGGCCCACGGGGGTCCCGCCCGGCTCGGCGGTGAGGGTCGTCGGCACGCCCCGGGACCGCAGCCACTCGGCCAGGTGGCGGGCGGCCGTGCTCTTGCCGCTGCCTTCGGGGCCCTCGAGGGAGATGAACACGCCGCGGTTCGGACCGCGGGTCATGGCGCGCGGCCGGGCAGGCGCGCGGTCAGCGCCAGGCGCCATGCTCGTCGGGAAGGAGCTGAACCCGACGGTTCGGCTCGCTGCCCCGCGAGCGGCTCATGAGGTTGTGCTGCTCGGCCATCTGGTGCTGGAGGCGCCGCACGTACGCGTTCTGCGGCGCCAGCTCCATCGAGCGGCCGCTGGCCTGCACCAGGCCGATGGCCTCCGCCGTCTCGCGCAGGGCGGCCTCCTGGGGATCGGCCTCCAGCTCGTACAGGTTGGCCAGCATCGACTCCATCTGGAGCAGGGTGTTGGTCTTCAGCACGAACAGGGGCGTGCCACCGGCCTCCGCGTCGCGCAGGGCAGGGGGCTTGCGCCGGTAGTACGTCCGCAGGGTGATGACCGCGTCGGCGTCCTCCAGGTCGCGGGCCACCGTCACCGGCACGCCCAGCTCGCGCACCGCCTGCTCCAGGCGCTTGCGGCTGACCCCGTACGGGAACAGGGCCATGGGCCGCATGCTGGCCACCCGGGTCTCGCGTTCCCGCGCCGTGGTGGCCTGGGCCACGTCCGAGGAGCGGTCCGAGGCGAGGAACGCATCCTCGATCTGGCCCCGTCCCCCGGGGAGCGCCTGCAGTCCCGATAGCCCGGTGCGCCGGGTGAAGGTGCCGTGGCTGCCCGGCTCGGGCGTGGCGAACGTCGAGCTGTTGGATGCGGCCTCGTGGATCCGGTAGTCGTACTTGGTGGCGGCCCGCACCTCACCAGACTCGTTCCGCCATCGCGACTCGGGCGGGACCATGTGGCCGCGCAGGATGGCGTCCACCGTCTCGGCCACGCTGCGGTGGACGATGACCCGGTCCCGCTCCACGATCTCCACCACCACGTCGAACGTCGGCGGCGCCTTGCGCTCCAGGACGCTCTTCTGGGTGCCGCGCCGGCGGGCCTCCTCGTCGCCCAGGGTCACGGTCTGGATTCCGCCGATCAGGTCCGACAGGGTGGGGTTGAGCATCAGGTTGTCCAGGGTGTTGCCGTGGGCGGTGCCCACCAGCTGCACGCCCCGCTCGGCGATCGTCCGCGCCGCGGCCGCTTCCAGCTCGGTCCCGATCTCGTCGATGACGATGACCTCGGGCATGTGGTTCTCCACCGCCTCGATCATCACGGCGTGCTGCTCGGTGGGGGTCCGGACCTGCATCCGCCGCGCGTCACCGATCCCCGGATGGGGGATGTCCCCGTCGCCGGCGATCTCGTTGGAGGTGTCGACCACGACCACCCGCTTCCCGAGGTCATCGGCCAAAACGCGGGCCACCTCGCGGAGCATGGTCGTCTTGCCGATGCCCGGCCGGCCCAGGATCAGCAGGCTCTGCCCAGCCTCCACGATGTCGCGAATGATGTCGATGGTCCCGAACACCGCTCGCCCGATGCGGCAGGTCAGGCCCACCACCTTGCCGGACCGATTCCGGATGGCGCTGATCCGGTGGAGGGTGCGCTCGATGCCGGCCCGGTTGTCGTCGCCGAATGCGCCGATGCGGTCCACTACCCAGCCGATGTCAGCCTCGGTGACCTCCCGCTCCAGGAGGAGCTCCTCTCCGTGGGTGAAGCGGGCCTCCGGCTGCCGGCCGAGGTCGAGGACAACCTCGAGCAGGTCGGCACGGTTGGAAAACCCACGGACGCGCTCGATGATCTCCGGCGGCAGCGCCTCCAGCAGGGCCTCGAGGTCGTCGGTGGTTTCGAGTTTCGCCACGCGTTTCTCCACGCTCCGCGCCCTGCTCAATTGATCGCCGGCACCATGGCCGGCTGACGAGCCGTGGCCCGCACCTCGCGGACCAGGACCGTGACCCGTCCCACCGGGGCGAAGCCCGTGTCGGCCGCGGCCTGCAACCCTGCCGCTTCGTATGTTCGCACCGGAGCCAGGACCCCGGCGGCCCGCGCGTCCGCGGGCAGGCGCGCCAGGACGGTGTCGAGCAACGCCGCCCCGTCGGTGCCGTCGCGGAACAGGAAGCGAAGGTAGTGCGGCCCCACCCGGCTGGCTCCGTGCTGGGCGAACCCGCCGGCGCGCTGGTCGAGCGGCGCGAGCCACGCGTTGACGGCCGAGAAGTGGAGGATTGGGTTCAGGCTGGAGCGCGGGACGATGGCCTCGTGGGCCACCGACTCCCAGTCCGCGGCGTGGTAGTCCTCGACCCGCGCGATGGCCGGCGGCGTGCAGTGGCTCCACAGGTCGAACAGGTGCCACGCGTCGGGCGCGGCGGCCGGTCGGAGCGTCACGCCGGACGCGGCTCCTCCCTTTGGTCCCCGCCTTCGGAGGCCACGACGCAGCCAGCGTCGGCCGCCACTCCCAGGCTCCTCGGCCGGGCGGTACAGGATCTCTTCTTGGGCATAGGCCATGAATCCGGCCATGCCGAACAGCTGAAGGTTCTCGTGCACGTCGGCGCAGGCGACGTGATAGCGAGCCACGTCGCGCTTGGCACCCTCCGCGATGAGCCCCTCGAGCAGGGCCCAGCGCACCTCACCGGACATCGGCCCCTCGGCGGCGTCGAGCTCGATGATCACCCAGTCGTCGCGGTGGGGCTCGGTGATGGCCCGACATGAACCGATCAGCGCCCCGTCCGACTCGGCCACCAGGTGGACCGATGGCGGGCGCAGCGGCAGCCACGAGGGGATCAGGGTCGACAGCTCGATGCCCGGGCTGCCGGGGGGGGCGGGTACGCCCAGGCTGCGGCGATAGGCATCGGCAGCGGCGTGGACTTGCCCCGACAGGTCGGCCAGGGCCTGCCGATCGGTCAGTCGCGCGGCGCGTACCTCGCCGGCATCGTTGGCCACGCTGGTCACGCCGGCGTCTGGACCCCGATGAGGTCCACCAGCGCGCGGTGGAAGCGCCGATCCCCGGTCAGCTCGGGATGAAAGGCGGTGGCCAGCAGGCGCCCCTGGCGCACGGCCACCGTGCGGCCCATCGGGTCGGTGGCCAAAACCTCGACCCCCGCTCCCACGTCGGTCACCACCGGCGCGCGAATGAAGACCGCGTGCAGCGGCTCATCCCCCAGGGCCGGAACGGCCAGGTCGGCCTCGAACGAGTCCAGCTGACGGCCGTAGGCGTTGCGCCGGACCTCGATGTCGAGCAGCGGCAGGATCGGCTGATCGCCATCGGTGATCCGCCGGGCGAGCAGGATCATTCCCGCGCAGGTGCCCCACATCGGCGCACCCGAAGCCGCCAGGCTGAGGATCGGCTCGGCCAGGCCGTAGGCGTCGATCAGGCGCCGCATGGTCGTGCTCTCCCCGCCGGGCAAGATGAGGGCCTCGACTCCGGCCAGGTCACGCGGAAGGCGGACCTCCACCGGCTCGGCGCCGACCTCGCGCAGAGCGTCGGCGTGCTCACGAACGTCCCCCTGCAGCGCCAGGATGCCGACCCGAGGCCGGCGCTCTGTGCCTACCAACCCCGGGTGGCCAGCCGCTCCTCGGCAGGGATCTCGGCCAGCTCCAGGCCGTGCATCGGCTCACCCAGGCCGGCGCTGACCTCGGCCAGGATGTCCGGGTTGTCGTAATGGGTGGTGGCCTTGACGATGGCGCGCGCCACTTTCTCGGGGTGCTCGGCCTTGAAGATGCCGCTGCCCACGAACACCGCCTCCGCGCCGAGCTGGCGCATCAGGGCTGCGTCGGCCGGCGTGGCGACGCCGCCCGCGGAGAAGTTGGGGACCGGCAGCTCGCCCAGCTCGGCCACCTGGCGGACGACCTCCAGCGGGGCGCGCAACTCCTTGGCGGCCGCGGACAGCTCGTCCGAACGCATGGTGCGCAGCTGGGCGATGCCCGACCGCACCGCACGCATGTGGCGCACCGCTTCGACGACGTTGCCCGTGCCCGCCTCGCCCTTGGTCCGGATCATCGCCGCGCCCTCGCCGATCCGGCGCAGCGCCTCGCCCAGGTCGCGGCAGCCGCACACGAACGGCACGTCAAAGCGGTGCTTGTCGATGTGGTGCGCCTCATCGGCCGGGGTCAGGACCTCCGACTCGTCGATGTAGTCGACTTCCAGGGCCTGGAGGATCTGGGCCTCCACGAAGTGGCCGATCCGGCACTTGGCCATGACCGGGATGGTGACCGCGCGCTTGATGTCCTCGATGAGCTTGGGATCGCTCATGCGGGCCACCCCGCCGTGCTTGCGGATGTCGGATGGGACCCGCTCCAGGGCCATGACCGCCACCGCCCCCGCCTCCTCGGCAATCCGCGCGTGATCGGCGGAGACGACGTCCATGATCACCCCGCCGGCGAGCATGCGCGCCAGCCCGACCTTGGTAGCCCAGGTCGAGGTTTGAGTGCCGTCATGGGTGGTTGGCTCGGTGGTCGTCATCAGGCTCGCATTGTACTCGCGGCCCCTCGGGGGCCCTCTCGGCCCGGCCTGCTCCCGGGACCCGTTGGCGGCTCCGCTATCATCGCGCCCACGGAGGCTCGGATTGCTCAACGCACCGGTCCTGGTTCTCAACCAGAATTACGAGGCCCTCAACGTCTGCGACATCAGGCGCGCCTTCCGGCTGCTCGGCGCCGAGAAGGCGGAGCTGATCGCCCGCAACCATCAGGTGATCCACACCGTCAGCCGCGCCTTTGACGCGCCGTCGGTCATTCGCCTGGTGTACCTGGTCCGCCGGCCCCAGCCGCGGGTCAAGCTTTCGCGGCGCGAGGTGTTCGCCCGCGACCGCCATACCTGCCAGTACTGCGGCAACGCCACCCACGACCTGACCATCGACCACGTCGTACCGCGGCACCGTGGCGGCCGGCACGAGTGGGAGAACCTGGTCGCGGTCTGCCGGCGCTGCAACCACCGTAAGGGCTCCAAGACGCTGGCCGAGGCGCGGATGACCCTGCGCCGCGAGCCGCGCGCCCCGCGCGCCGATGCGCGCTACCTCTACGGCTCCTACCTGACCGACGAGCGGAACGACGCCTGGCGCACGTTCCTGTTCCTGGACGAGCCCAAGCCACGGAACTGAGGCTCCCCGCCCCGGTCACCGCCGTCCTGGGTGACCTGGCCGCCGCCGGTTACGAGGCCGCGCTGGTCGGGGGCTGCGTGCGCGACCTGGTGCGCGGGGTCGAGCCCGGCGACTGGGACG
>JBOGTA010000171.1:0-3175 GCA_050695855.1 Candidatus Limnocylindria bacterium | reverse complement strand
CCTCTACGTCGCCGACGCCGGCGGCGGGATGCGGGTGATCACCTTCGTCATCTGGGTCCGGTAGCGCAGAATCGGCGCTGCCGTCGGTCAGCCTGTGATCTCGGCGCGTTCGGTGAAGACGGCCGCCACGACGAGCGAGCCGATCAGCCATGCGCCGACCAGCAGCATGGCGGTCGCCTGGGGCACCGGATCGGGACCGGCGCCGAACCCGCCGTCTCCCAGGCCCACGGCCGAGGTGGCGACGTTGAACGGCAGATAGCGGACGATGTCCGGGAGAAAGATGCCGGCGAACGCCTCCCCGAAGTAGAAGGCGATCCCCACCCCGATCCCCGCCAGCTGGCTGCGGGCCAGGGTGGCGACCGCGAAGCCCAGCGCCCCCTGCTCCGCCATCGCGAACCATCCCCTCCCGAACTGCTCCGGCAGCGCGGTAAGGGCATCGGCGTCATTCATGCCGTCGGTCGGGACGCCGGCCAGGTTGGCGCCCACGAACGCGGCTACGACACCGACCAGGAAAGAGAACACCAATCCTGCGACCAGGTATGCGGCCACCGCCCCGAATGTGAGGAGCATGTAACGGCTCCGGCTCTCTCCCCGTGCGACGGCCATCTTCAGCGTTCCCCACGACCACTCCGAGCCGGCGACCGCTGCGCCGTAGGTAACCGCGAACAGGCCGCCGAGGCCAACGATGAAGCCCAGGATCAGCTCATAGGCGAGCGGGAACGTGACGAGGACCAGGGGATCGGCTCCCGGCGGTCCGTCCCCGTCGCCGGCGGTGGCCGCAACGGCCAGAATGATCATGACCAGCAGGCCGGTGAGGATCCCGAAGGTGAGCCAGGTCGCCGGCCGGCGCTGGAGCTTCCGCAGCCCGGAGAGGAGGATCCTCATTGCTCTCCCTCGGTCCGCTTGGCCGTCGAGATGCCCTGGAACGTTCCCTCGTGGCTGGTGGCTTTGTCCGCGGTCAGCGACAGAAACAGGTCCTCAAGGTCGCTGCCGGCCTCCAGCCGCGAGGCGTAGATGCCGCCCTCGGCCAGGGTCTGGTTCACCTCCGCTGCGCGGTCGCCGGATACCCGAGCGGTTATCCAGCCCGGTTCCGACACCACGGCCTCGACCTCGGTCCCCCCGCCCAGCCGCCTAAGCCGGTCGACCGCGGCTCCGACGACGTCTTCGGCAACCTTCACCCGGACGACGTTCTCGCCGTGGAGCAGGTCGTGCATCGAGCCCTCGCGGATCAGGCGTCCGGCGGCGATGATCCCGATCATGTCCGCCATCTGCTGCACTTCGCCGAGCAGGTGGCTGGAGACGAACACCGTTTTGCCCTCGGCCGCCAGATGGCGGAGCGTTTCGCGCATCGCCACGATCCCGGCCGGATCCAGACCGTTGGCTGGTTCGTCCAGGAGCAGGAGCTGCGGGTCGCTGAGCAGCGCGGCAGCGATGCCGAGCCGCTGTTTCATGCCGAGCGAGTACCCGGAAACCTTGTCGCGGGCGCGGTCCCGGAGCCCGACGAGCTCAAGCAGCTCCTCGATCCGCGCCCGCGATGTGGGGGCGCCACTGGCCCCGACCGCTCGCAGGTTCTCGCGCCCGGATAGGAATGGGTAGAACGACGGCGACTCGATCAGGGCGCCCACGTCGAACAACCGATGCCGATCTCGCCCGCTGAACGGCCGTCCGAGAAGCTCGACGCTCCCATGGTCGGGGTGGATGAGTCCGGTGAGCAGCCGCATCGTGGTCGTCTTGCCTGCGCCGTTGGGCCCAAGAAAGCCGTACACCACCCCGGTCGGGACGGACAGATCGAGTCCGGCCAGCGCGAGGCGTGAGCCGTAGCTCATGCGGAGGTCGCGGGTGGCGAGGGCGAGGCCGTCCCCGGAAGCGGTCATGCCGTGGGGTAGGGTAACCGCCGATGACTGACCGGCCGATGGTCACCGGCGCCCGCTTTGGCCACGTCAACATCGTTGCGGCCGACTGGCGACGGCTGGTCGACTTCTACGGCGTCGTCTTTGGTTGCGTGGTCGTGCCGCCGGAGCGAGATTACGCGGGGTCGGAACTGGAAAGGGGGACCGGTGTCGCCGGGGCAGCGCTCCGGGGCGCCCACCTCCGCCTCCCCGGCCACGGCCCGGAGGGACCAACACTGGAGATCTACCAATACAGCCGTTCTCCGAATCGGACTCCGACTGCCGCCAACCAACCTGGCTTCGCCCATATCGCCTTTGCGGTCGACGACGTTGCCGTCGCCCGCGGCGCGGTGCTGGCCGCGGAGGAGGTCCGATTGGGGACATCGTGATCCTGACCACGGCTGAGGGCCGGCGCGTCACCTGGTGCTACGTGGCGGACCCCGAAGGCAACCTCGTCGAGCTGCAGGCCTGGGACGCGTAGCGCCACCGGTCGGTGACCCCGCCCATGGGCTGATCGGGCTCTCCAGGCACCAGTACATCGGTCCTGTTCAAGTACTGCATCAGACCGCACTCCGCGCAATTCCTTCGTTTTCCGCCGGTGCCGATTTGCACCGGGGCGTACCCACCTGACGATCACGCCATGGATGGCGATGGGCCTGGGTCGCATCCTCGCAACGCGATGGACTCGTCTTCACAAAGAGCGTGGTCGTGCGGCGATTGACGCGGACTGGCAAGCGTGGCCGTGCCGCCATGGGCCTTCGCCGTCGCCGATTTCTCCGAGCCGCCCGTCGTGCGGCCCGCCCCATGCGTGCGGCATTTGCGGTCGCGCTGACCGGGCTGTCGCTGCTCCTCAGCGTCGCCCCGGCCCTGGCCTCCGACGTGGTGCCGATCACCATTTTGGGCAATCCCACTTGCGCGTCGGTCGGCCTGTACACGCACGAGTTCAAGGTCGAGCCGGTGACGAGCGGCCTCCATGGCGATCCGGGCAGCGACTTCGAGGTCCAACTGACCGTACAGAGCAACGGTCTCGGTCAGACCGTTGACATCGCGGGCAACGTTCCGGTCGACGCGGTCATCGTCAAGGGCGGGCCGAACGCGAATGTCTACGTGTACGTGCCTCCGGTCTTGACCGATGACGCCCTCCACGCGCCGATCAATCTGCCTGGCGGCTCGTATTTCGGCCTCGGCCACGTCCGGTTCTGCTTCGCGGTAGTCCCAACCGCCAGCGCCTCGCCGACTCCATCGCCCACGCCGACCCCGACCCCGACTCCATCGCCCACGCCGAC
>JBOGTA010000170.1:0-11340 GCA_050695855.1 Candidatus Limnocylindria bacterium | reverse complement strand
GCGCTGGACAATGCTCGGGTAGAAGCCGCCGACCAGCAGGGACAGCACGAACCAGGCGCCCGCCGCCAGCCCGATCAGCCACAGAGTACGGAACCAGATGTTCGCCACCAGCAGGCCGGCCGACAGCAGGGCAACGCCGGTCAGGATCAGGTAGGCCGGCGCCTGGGCGTTGAGGTCGGTGTACATCGCGGCCTGGACGTTGCCGCCGATGCCCCGGGTGGAGTACGTCAGCTCCGCGGTGTCGAGCTGGTAGCCGGCGGCGATGGCCAGCAGCAGGGCGGCACCCAGCAGGCTGAGGTGGACGCGGACCGGGGCGGTCAGCTGGAACGACCACCGGGTGGCCGACACCGCATAGGCGGCCACCGTCAGACCGATGATGACCGCCAGCGCGGTCACCACCCAGCCCTGCACGAAGCGCCAGAAGGGCAGGTCGAAGACGTAGAAGCCGATGTCTCGGCCGAAGGCCGCGTCGGTGGTGCCGAACTCGCCGCCGTTGAAGAACAGCAGCAGGGTCTGCCAGCTGCCGCCCCACGCCAGGCCGCTGACCAGCCCGGCCAGGAGGGCGACGGCCACCAGGACGAGCCCGACCGGGCGGGAGAGGTCGGGAATCTCGACCGGCCCGACCCGTCGAACCGGAACCCGGGGGCCGAGCCGGCTGGCGGCCCACAGGCTGAGGAGGGCAGGAATCGCGAACAGCGCGAATCCAGCCACGAACCAGCCCAGGTGCGCCACGAAGCGGGTCAGCAGGACGTCGCGTCGACCCAAGGCGTCGTACCAGGCCAGATCCGTGAACAGCTGCACCAGGCCGCCCAGCAATTGGACGAAGAGGAACGCTCCCACCAGGAAGAGCACCGGGCGCGTCCAGCTGCCGGGGGGACGGTTCGGCCGGCCGCCTCGCCGGCGGAGGCGTCGGATCGGGGGCGGCTCGTCCCCGCCGTCGTCACCGGGGATCTGCTCTTCCGGGGGCCCAACCGGCCCGCGGGGAGGCAGAGGCCGACCCTCTCGGGCTTGGTCCTGCTCCATCTGCCGTCGCTGCATCTCTTCGAGCAGCTTGTCGAACCAACTGGACATCGTTCGGGGGATCCTACGGTGGATCGGCTACTCCCACTCGATGGTGGCCGGTGGCTTGGAGCTGATGTCGTAGACGACCCGGTTGACGCCGGGCACCTCGTTCACGATCCGGGCGCTGATACGGGCCAGCAGGTCGTAGGGCAGGCGCGCCCAGTCGGCGGTCATGCCATCGTCGGAGGTGACGGCACGGAGCGCCACCACGTTGGCGTAGGTGCGGCCATCGCCCATCACCCCAACCGTATCGATGGGAGTGAGGATGGCGAAGGATTGCCACAGCTCGCGGTACAGGCCGGCGGCCTTGATCTCGTCGAGCACGATCCAATCAGCATCACGCAGCGTCTCGAGCCGGGACGCGGTGACCTCGCCGATGACCCGGATGGCGAGGCCGGGACCCGGGAACGGCTGACGCTGGATCATGGCTTCCGGCAGGCCGAGCTCGGACCCCACTCTCCGCACCTCGTCCTTGAACAGGTGGCGAAGCGGCTCGATGAGCCGGAAGCGCAGGTTGGCGGGCAGGCCACCCACGTTGTGATGAGTCTTGATCTTGGCCGCGGCCTTGGACTCGATCGACTTCGACTCGATGACGTCGGGGTACAGGGTGCCCTGGACCAGGAAGTCAATCGGCCCCAGCCGCGCGGCTTCTTCCTCGAACACCCGGATGAACTCGTCTCCGATGACCCGCCGCTTCTCTTCCGGGTCGGTGACGCCGACCAGGCGGTGGAGGAATCGGTCCTGGGCATCGACCATCCGCAGCTGCATGCCGAGGTTCTGCTCGAACGTCGCCCGCAACAGCTCTGACTCGCGCTTTCGCATGAGGCCGGTATCGACGTAGATGCAGGTCAGCTGCTCGCCCAGCGCCCGATGGACAAGCGTGGCAGCCACCGCGCTGTCAACGCCGCCCGACAGGGCGCAGATCGCCTGGCCCTCACCCACCTCGGCGCGAATGGTGGCCACGCTGGCGCCAATGAAGCCAGCCGGCGTCCAGTCTCCGCGGGCGCCGGCAACGCCCAACGCGAAATTGGCCAGGATCTCGCGACCGTGAGGGGTATGCGCCACCTCGGGATGGAATTGGAGACCCATCAGGCCGTGCTCGTTGGCGATGGCGGCGTACGGCGTGGACGCACTTGACGCGAGGGCGCGGAAGCCGGGCGGGGGCTCGAGGATGGAGTCTCCATGGCTCATCCACACCGGCGCGGCCGATGGCACGCCGGCCAGCAGCGGCTCGTCGGCAGTGGGATGAACGGTGGCTGGCCCGTACTCGCGGCGGTCAGCGGGAGCCACCCGGCCGCCGAGCTGGTGGGCCATCAGCTGCATCCCGTAGCAGATGCCCAGGACCGGGACCCTCGCCTCCCAGATGCGCGGATCCGCCTGCGGCGCATCGGGGTCATAGACCGATGCCGGCCCGCCCGACAGGATGATCCCGACCGGACGATGGCGGGCGATCTCCTCCCAGGGAGTGTCGTGGGGGAGCAGCACGGAATAGACGTTCAGCTCGCGGACGCGTCGCGCGATGAGCTGCGCGTACTGGCCCCCGAAGTCGAGCACGATGATGGTCTGCGGCTCAGCCGGCGGGTCGGCATGGGACTCAGCCACACCTTCAGGGAGGTCCGCATGCAGGGCACGCTCGAGGTAGCCCTCGTCCTCGACGTCATCGGGAGCGAGCACTCGGTGACCTGCGTTGGCCGCCTCGCCGTGAACCGTCCTGCCCCGCCGCTCGGCATCGACCATCACGCCGGGAGTGTACCGGTGTTTGGTTGGGTACCTGGCTGATCCGGGGCTCTTATGGGCCTCTGACCTTAGCCTGCAGGGTCGCGAAATCAGTATCCGCGGCATGGTTGACCGCGCGGCTGATCACCGGCTGCATGAGCCTCAATCCGCCCGGGACGCTCAGTTCGAACACGAAGGTGAGCCGGGTGCCGGCGCCCTCAGGCTCCAGGCGGGTGTCGGCCGACCCCGCGAACCCCGACGCATCCTTCGATTCGAAAGCGAAGCGACGATTCGGCTCACAGGCACGGACCGTGCAGATGACCGAGCCCGAGCCCCACTGGGTGGTCACGTCCATTCGAAACTTGCTTCCCACGACAACCGGTCCGTCCTCACTGGGGGCCGCGCTGGTCACGCCCGTACCCCGCCGCCACTCGGCAAATCGGGCCGGATCCGAGACATACGGCCAGACCTTTTCCGGGGGCGCCCCCAGCGTCACCCGACGCGAGACCGTGATCACCGCGGCGGGTCGTCTCCGGCCATCTGCCAGGACTTCCCTTCGGTCGCGACGGCCGGGGCGACCACCATCTCGACTTCGTGCATGTCCCGGATCGTCCGCGCTCCAAGCGCACCCATGCTCTGGCGCAGAGCTCCGACCAAGTTCTGGGTGCCGTGTGTCGTGTGAGCCGGACCGAACAGGATCTGCTCCAGCGGGAACCGCTCCCCGAGGTGGATCCGCGTCCCGCGGGGGAGGGCTGGCGAGGGCGCTGCCATCCCCCAGTTGAACCCGCGCCCCGGAGCTTCGAGGGCGGCTGCCAGGGGCGTTCCCAGCATGACCGCATCGGCTCCTGATGCGATGGCCTTGGCGATGTCGCCACCTGTCTTCATCCCGCCATCGGTGATGATCGGCACGTAGCGCCCGGTGTCGGCCAGGAATCGATCCCGGGCCCCGGCCACCTCCAGCGTGGCGGACACCTGCGGAACGCCGATCCCGAGCACCTCGCGCGTCGTGCAGGCCGCGCCGGGTCCCACCCCGACCAGGATTCCGGCGGCACCCTGTTCCATGAGCTGGTAGGCCGCGTCGCCGCTGACCGTGTTGCCGACCAGGATCGGGAGACGCAGCGCGCCGGTGAGGTCCGCCAGCGACAGGACCCGGCCCGAGGTCGAAATGTGGCGCGCGCTGGAGACCTGCGACTGGACGACGAACACGTCGGCGCCGGCCTCGGCGGCGATGGCGGCGTGGTCCCAGGCCGAGGCCGGGGTGGTGCTCACCGCGGCGGCCGCACCGGATGCCTTGATGCGGGCGATCAGGGCGCGGATCAGCTCGGGACGGATCGGGGCGGCGTAGGCGTCGGCCAAAACCCGCGCGGCTTCGAGGGCATCCGGCGCCTCAGCCACCTGCTCAATGACGGGCCTGGCATCGGCGTACCGGGTGTAGAGGCCCTCGAGGTTGACGACCGCCAGCCCACCCAGCCGATGCATACGGACTGCCAGGTCCGGGTCACTGACCGCATCCATGGCTGCGGCGAGGAACGGTATCTCGAGGCGGATGGGACCGATGTCGACGGCGGTATCGACCTCCGCCGGGTCGACGGTGGTGGCCCCCGGGACCAGCGAAATCTCCTCGAACCCATATGCCCGGCGCAGGCGGCCACCGACCTCGGTCGAGGGGCGAAGCAGCGTTCCGGACTCCATGTGGGCCCGCAGTATAGGTGGCGACGGAATCGCTCAGGCCAGGCTCAGGAGCGGGCGCGCACCTTGTCGAAGCAGCTGCTGCAATACACCGGACGATCGTTGCGCGGGAGGAACGGCACAAGGGCCTGCCCGCCGCACTCGGCACATACCGCGGCATGCATCTCGCGGGCTCCGCCTCCGGTGCCGATTCCGAGCGCGCGGTTCTGCTTGGCAACCGCGCGACAGCTCGCGCAGCGCTGGGGCTCGTGGCTCAGCCCCTTCTCCTGGTAGAACTGCTGCTCGCCGGCCGAGAAGACGAAGTCCATCCCGCAGTCGCGGCACGTGATGGTCTTGTCGGTGAACACCTGGCCCTCTCCTCCGTGTCGTGGTCGCCCGGCCCTCGGTTCTCCGGCTCCTCGGGCCGTGACGCGACCTGGGACGAGCTGGTGTTCCGGACCTACCAGCCGCCGATGATGCCACGCGGGTCAAGCGTCGGGAACCCTCTAGTACGGCGTGACCTCCACCTCGTCCCGTGCGGCGACCCCGTAGAACCGGGTGTGCGTACGTCGGAACTGGAGCGGCACCTCGCCGATGGGCCCGTTGCGGTGCTTGGCGATCTTGGCCTTGACCAGCTCCAGGTCCGCATCGGCGATA
The DNA here is from genome assembly GCA_050695855.1 of Candidatus Limnocylindria bacterium. GTDB lineage: Bacteria > Chloroflexota > Limnocylindria > QHBO01 > QHBO01 > DASTEQ01. Next base: position 6,237 of record JBOGTA010000170.1, on the reverse strand, counting down.
GGCTCGCCCTCGGCCCGATACAGGAAGATGACCACGTCGGCGTCCTGCTCCAGGGACCCGGATTCGCGCAGGTCCGACAGGCGCGGCTCGGCACTCCCCCGCTGCTCGACATTGCGCGAAAGCTGGGATAGGGCGAGAACGGGGACCTTGAGCTCGCGGGCCAGGTTCTTCAGGCCGCGGCTGATCTCACTCACCTCCTGGACCCGGTTCGGCTCCCGGGTGGGAGTCGAGGCTTGCATCAGCTGGAGGTAGTCCACGATGACCAGGTCCAGCCCCTGCTGCTCCACCTCCAGCCGCCGGGCCTTGGTGCGCAGCTCCATGACAGACAGGGTGGGCGAGTCGTCGACCCACATCTTGGCACTGGCCATGTCGTTCATGACCCTCGCGATCTTCGACCAGTCGGTCTCCTCCATGAACCCGGTCTGGAGGGGGCGCGGGTTGATCCCGGTCTCCGAGGACAGCAGACGGAGGGCGAGCTGCTCCCGGCTCATCTCCAGCGAGAAGATGGCCACCCGCTTCTGCTCGTGGACCGCCGCGTGGAGGGCGACGTTGAGGGCCAGGCTCGTCTTTCCCACGCTGGGGCGGGCGGCCAGGATGACGAGGTCCGAGGGCTGGAATCCGCCAAGCAACGTGTCGAGCCCGGGCAGCCCGGTGGGAATGCCCAGGATCTGGCCCCGATGCTCGTGAAGGTACTCGAGCCGGTCGTACGCCTGGCCCAGGAGCGTGGCCAGCGTCTCGAAGCCGACGACCGTCCGGCGCTGGCTGATCTCGAACAGGATGGCCTCGGCCCGGTCGATGGCGGCCGCGGTGTCGTGCGCCTCCTCGTACCCCACCGCCGCGATGCGCCCGGCAGCCGCAATCAGGTTCCGGAGGACCGCCTTCTGCTCGACGATCCGGCCGTAGTGCTCCACGTGCACGGCGGTAGGGACCGCGTTCATCAGGGTCGCCAGGTAGGCCGGCCCGCCGACCCCATCCAGCCGTTCGTGACGGGTCAGCTCGTCGCCCAGGGTGACCAGGTCGATCGGCTCTCGCTGGCTGTGGAGAGCGAGCATCGCCTCGTAGATGTCCGAGTGCTGGGAGCGGTAGAAGTCGGTCGGGTGCAGGAAGTCGGCGACCTTGAGGATGGCCTCGGGATCGATCAGGATCGACCCGAGCACGCTCTGCTCGGCCTCGACTGACTGGGGGGCGACTCGGTCGATGCTCATGACGGCGTGGGCATGACCCTAGAAGCGCGCCCTGCGCATGGGAAGTGACCTATGCACAGCCTTTGCCACAGCGGCCAAACCCAAACGGGGATTCAGTGTGGACACGGTGGACGAACGGTCGCCCCCGGTCGCGACACCTACCGTGTCGCGCGGCCTACGGTCCTCAGTGCTCGGCGACGACCTCGACCCGCAGCTGGGCCTCGAGGCCCGGCATCACATGCACGCTCACCACATGCTCGCCCACGGTCTTGATCGGCTCACGGATGTGAATGTCGTGCCGATCGACCTCGATGCCCTCCCGCCGCAGCCGATCTGCAACGTCGCGAGTGGTCACCGAGCCAAACAGACGGTCGCGCTCCCCGGCCTTGACCCCGATCTGGACGGTCAGCTCAGCGATGCGGGCGGCGGCGGCCTCCGCCTCGGCGCGCAGTGATCGATCGCGCTCGTCGCGCTGTTCGCGGTGCCGCTCCCAGTTGCGGACCGCCCCCAGGTCGGCGAGGACCGCCGCGCCGGTGGGGATGAGGTGGTTGCGGGCGTACCCGTCCTTGACGTCCTTCAGGTCACCTTCCCGGCCCAGACCCTTGACGTCGCGCTTCAGAATGACCTTCATTCCACCTCCACCGGGGTCTTGGCTCGAGCGGTGCGCCACTCGGCGAGCTGACGCTTGAGCTCTTTCGAGTCCTGCAGGCCGCCAAACCGGCCCAGCAGCTCGGGCAGCGAGTCGCGAATCCGATCGTAGCGATCCCCGAGCAGCGAGCGCACCCGAGCCAGATCGGCGTCCAGAGTGGCCTGCCCGGTGGCAGCTCGGGCCATGTGCTCCTCGCGGACCGAGTCCGGCGCGTTGCTGATGAAGAGATCCAGGACGAGGAGAAGAACCGTCAAATCATCCGCGGCGCCCAGGATCGGGACGACGTCCGGAATCAGGTCGATGGGCATCACGACGTACCCCAGGGCCGCGATGAGCAGCGCCTTGAGCCCAACCGGGGTGCGCGCGTCTCGGGCCAGTCCCCACACCAGGCGAGCGTAGGTGGGCAGCTGGAGCAGGACTTTGGCGGTGCGCAGATAGCGCCACCGGCCGGGATTCAGCACGACGATTCGGCCTCCGGTCCGAGGAGATGAGGTGGGTCGGGATGATACCAAGCGATTGACAATAGAACAGGTGTTCTGCTACGGTGACACGCGTGACCCGGCATGACGCCGAACGCCGACAGCGCATTGTGGAGTTCATCGCCCGCACCGTCGCCGAGCGGGGCTACCCGCCCTCGGTTCGCGAGATCGCGGAGGCGGTGGGCCTTGCCTCCACCTCGGCGGTCCACCACCACCTCGTTGCTCTCGAGCGTTCCGGACAGCTGGAACGGGGCAGCCGGTCGTCGCGTGCCCTGCGCCTGACGGCCACGGCCGAAGGCACCGCGCCTCCCGCTCGACCGACACGTGGCGCGGTCACCCCCTTCCGGATGCCGGTTGAGCGTGACGTCCTGCGGCTCCCGGTGATCGGGGAGATCGCAGCCGGCCAGCCCATCGAGGCCTACCAGGACGACAGCCAGACGCTCGAGGTGCCCAGCTCCCTCCAGGCCCGCGACGACTCGTACGTCCTGCGCGTGCGCGGGCGGAGCATGATCGACGCGCTCATTGACGACGGTGACTACGTCGTGGTCCAGCCCCAGGCCACGGCCCAGGACGGGGACATCGTGGTCGCGCTGCTGGAGGACAACGGGGTCACCCTGAAGCGCTTCTATCGCGAGGACGGCCGCATTCGGCTTCAGCCCGCCAACCCCGAGATGGAACCGATCTATGCCACCGAGCTTCAGATCCAGGGCAAGGTGGTCGGAGTCATTCGCAAGCTTTGACCAACTGACCCATGGCGGCGGCCAGGCCGCTAGGCTGGTGGAACCCATGGCCCAGCCGATGCTCACCCTCCGTCAGCTGAATCGGGCCACGCTCGCGCGCCAGGGACTGCTGGAGCCCCTTCCCCGGATTCCCGTGGCCAAGCTGGTCGAACACATCGGGTCGCTCCAGGCCCAGCACCCCGATTGGCCTCCCCTGGCGCTCCAGTCCCGCCTGCCATCCGGCGCTTCCCTCGTCGACCTGTCCCGAGCTCGCGCACGCCGATCGGTAGTCCGCGCCTCGCTGATGCGGATGACGGTCCACGTCGTGAGCGCGGAGGACTTCTGGCCGATGTCGACGCTCACCCTGTCCTTCCGCTGGGAGCAGTGGCGGATCATATTCAAACGGGACCCGGTCACCTCGCCGCTCGGGCGCCGAATTCGGCAGGGCTACGAGGCCGTCCTGGCGGCCATGCGCGAGCGGCCCCTCCTCATCCGGGAGATCGAATCGGTCCTGGCCGGCGAGATGGGCCGGATGGAGATCCCGCCCAACCGATGCCTGTGGCGACACTTCAGCGGCGGCGTGCCGCTGGTCCACGTGCCGTATCCCGACGAAGCGTACGGCCGCGCCCGCTACGCGCCCGCCGCCGACTGGCTCGGCGACCCCGACCCATCTGCCCGCGAGCCGGACATTGCCGCGGACCGCCTCGCCCGGCGTTACCTCTCCGCGTTTGGACCGGCCAGCGTCGAGGACCTGGCCGCCTACGTGGGACGCGGGAAGTGGCTGTCGCCCTGGCGCAGGGCCGTCACGGGCGGCGGCCACGACTTGATCCGTTTCCGCGACGAGGCGGGGCGTAACCTGCTCGACCATCCGGACGCTCCGCGGCCGGCTGACGACACCCCGGCTCCTCCGCGGCTGCTCGCCCGCTGGGACAGCCTGCTCCTGGCCTACGGCACCGCCCATCGAGCCCGGGTGCTGGCCCCCGAGCACCAGGCCACGGTCATCACCCGCAACGCCGACGTGCTGCCGACCTTCCTGGTCGACGGCATGGTGGCGGGGACCTGGCTGCCGCGACAGGACCGCGATGGCACGCCGCGCCTCGAGCTGCGGCCGTTCGGCCGGCTGTCCGCCGCGACCCGTGACGCCCTCCACGCCGAAGGCCGGCGTCTGATCCCCATCCTCCGCCGCGGGGCCTTCAGCCGCTATCCGGGGACCGACTGATGGGCCCGACTCGCACCATCATCCATGCCGACCTCGACGCGTACTACGCCTCGGTGGAGGTCCTCGACGACCCGTCCCTCCGCGGTCTGCCGGTCATCGTGGGCGGCCGGCCCGATGACCGCGGAGTGGTCAGCGCGGCCTCATACCAGGCACGTCGGTTCGGGGTCCACTCCGCCATGCCGCTGCGGACGGCCGCCCGCCTCTGCCCGCAGGGTGTCTTCCTGCCGGGCCGATTCGAACGCTACGCCGAGGTCAGCCTACAGGTCATGCGCGTCTTCGACGGATTCACGCCGCTGGTGGAGCCCATCAGCCTGGACGAGGCCTTCCTCGACCTCACGGGCGCTCCCGCCGGTGACGGCCGGACGATTGGTCAGGCCATCAAGGACCAGGTGCGCGTGGACGTCGGCCTGGTGGTCAGCGTCGGTGTGGCCACCAACAAGCTGGTGGCCAAGGTCGCCTCGGACCTTCGGAAGCCCGATGCGCTGGTGGTCGTCGAGCCCGGAGAGGAGGCCGCGTTCCTCGCCCCGCTGCCCGTGTCGCGCCTGTGGGGCGTGGGCCCGCGAGTCCGGCAGGCGCTCGCCGACTACGGGGTGACGACCGTCGGTCAGCTGGCGGCCGTGCCGGATGTGACCCTCCGGCGGCGATTCGGCCGCCACGGCGTGGAGCTCGGCCAGCGGGCACTCGGGATCGACCCGTCCCCGGTGGTGCCGGGTCACGCGCCGAAGTCCATCGGTCATGAGCACACCTTCAACGTCGATGTCACCGAGCGGACCGGGCTGGAGGGCACCCTCCTATGGCTGGCGGAGTCGGTTGCCGGGCGCCTGCGACGGCACCACACGGCGGCCGGCGGCGTGCAGCTCAAGCTCCGGTACGAGGGTTTCGAGACGCTGACCCGGCAGGCCAGCCTGCCGCATCCGACGGCGGACGCTCAGGTGCTGCTCGAGGTCACCCACCACCTCCTCGACCGCACCCTGGAGCCCGGGCGCGCGGTGCGGCTGATCGGCATCACCGCCATCTCGCTGGTCGACGCGCAGCAGTTGACCCTGTTCGGTGACGGCCAACGCGCTCAGCGGCTTGCGGAGGCCGCCGACGCGGTCCGCGAGAAGTTCGGCGACCGGGCCATCACCCGCGCCCGGTTGCTGCGCGAGGCGCCGGAACGCCGCTTCAGCGAGCGCTCGCCGGAGTCTTGACAACTAGAACAGATGTTCTTATTCTCCCGGCATGGCTCTCGTCTCCATCACCCCCGTCGCCGCCTCGGTCGCGTGGGATGCACGCCACGTGCGACCCACTCGCATCCGGTTCGGTGACCGCGAGCTCCGCGTTTCACGACTCGCCACGGTCCGTGACGAGCGAGCGGCATACCCGGCGGGCAGCTCCCCCCGCCTGATGCTTGTGGTGGAGGTCGAATCGGGAGAGTCCGTGGAGCTGGTCTTCGACGCGCGGCGCCGCCGCTGGTTCGTCGACGCCCTGGATCCCGCCGCCTGACGTTCGGTTACCCGGGCATTCCGTCGCCCGGCGGGTCCCGCGTTCCTCTCCCGCGGGCCTGCCGGGCCCGTTTCCTGCCTGACCGTACAATCGGCTGCCGATGAGCAGGCCATCCCTCGCTGAGCTGACGGTTCGCGACCTCACTCAGCGCCTCGCCTCAAAAGCCCCGGTGCCCGGTGGCGGAAGTGCGAGCGCGTTGAGCGGTGCGCTGGCTGCTGCCCTGGTCGAGATGGTCTGCGAGCTGACCGTGGGGCGACCGGAATACGAGGACGTGGACCCGGTGGCGCGCCAGATCGGTGCCGCCGCCGGTGAGCTGCGTGGGTCGCTGCTGGCCGCCGCCGAGGAGGATGCCGCAGCCTATCTCGCGGTTGTCGCTGCCCGTCGTCTTCCCCGTGACACGGACGACGAAAAGGCGACCCGGCGGGGCGCGATCGGTGAGGCATCGGTGGCAGCCACCGATGTCCCGCTGCGGGTGGCCCGGCTGGCGGCCGAGGTCCTCGAC
>JBOGTA010000169.1:0-7206 GCA_050695855.1 Candidatus Limnocylindria bacterium | reverse complement strand
GCCGATGGCCCACACCGGCTCGTAGGCCACGACCAGGCCGCTGCCGGCGATCCGGTCCAGCCGTGAGACTGCCGCCCGCAGCTGGCGCTCGATCACGCGCTGGGTGGCGCCATCGGCTCGTTCATCGGCGCGCTCACCGATGGCCGCAATCGGCACCAGTCCATGCGCCACCGCGCTGGCTACCTTGGCGGCCACCCCCTCGTCCGTCTCACCGTCGTGCTGGCGGCGTTCGGAGTGCCCCAGGATCACGTAGCCGGCCACGCCGGCCAGCATGAGCGGTGAGATCTCGCCGGTGAAGGGGCCCGACTCTTCGGCGTGCATCGTCTGGGCACCCACCCCGATCGTTGTGCCGTGGAGAGCGGTCGCGACCTCGGTCAGCCAGATCGCCGGGGGGCAGACCGCGACTTCGACGCTCACGCCGGCCGTCGCCTGCGCCAACGACCGCGCCAGCTCCACCGCAGCCTCGCGGCGGGTCGGATGCATCTTCCAGTTGCCGACGACCAGCGGTCGGCGGGTGGACATGGTCACCGGGTTCGCCGGGTCGGCCGGTGAACGCGCTCCGCCGCCAGCTGCTCGAGTCGTCGGAGCCGATGATAGACCGCCGACCGACCGAGGTGGAGGCCTTCAGCCAGCGCCTCGAGATCGGCCTCGGGATGCGCTCGTCGCGCGTCGGCAACCGCCCGCAGGCCCGGCGAAAGGTCGCCCAGCCGGCCGCGCGCCTCCAGCCGCTCGACGGCGCGGACCTGGCGCTCCGCCGCGCGCACGGTCCGGTTGACGTTGGCCGCCTCGGCGTTGAGCAACCGGTTCAGGCGGTTCCGGACGTCGCGGCCCACCTGCTCCGACTCGAAATCCAGGAGCGCACCGTGGGCGCCGGTCAGGTGCAGGAGGCTCGCGACCTCCTCCCGGCCCTTCAGATACACCACCGCTCGTCCCCGGCGCTCGTATTCGGCGACCCGGATGCCGCTGGTCGAAAGCCAGCGCAGTAGGCGTCCCGCTCGCACGCGGTCGCGGAAGACGAACTCGACATGCGGGCCCGCCGCGGAGAACGACAGCGACCCGCTGCTCAGCAGTACGCCGCGCAGAAACGCTCGTCGGTCGCAGGTGGCGGCCGAAGTCCACCGCCACGCGCCGCCCTGACGAGGCGCCGCGACGGCCAGATGATGGCGCATTCCCGACCGACGATCCCCTCCACTGGAGGTCGCCCGACCCGCGCTTAACCGCATCGCCACCCGAGCGGTGGACGGGTCCAGGGTCCGGATGGCGTCGCCGTCCTGGAATCGAAGTCCCTCCAGCTCGGCCCGACGGCAGCAGGCTCGGGCGGGCTCAATCCGGGCCAGCTCCCCCTTCACGTCTCGCGCGAGCCGCATGGGGTCAGCTGGCGGTGGCTACCGGTCGCCGGATTCGCTGTCGCGGTCGCGCTGGTCGGTCTTCCTGGAGCAGTCGAAGGAGGATGGCCGCCAGCTTGTCAGGATCATGGTGATGGGCATTCTGGTCGTCGATCAGGTCATCCTCGACGATGACCACGGGGAGCTCCTCGAGCTGGCGGGTGTCGAGCTGAACCGGCTCTCCCTGCCACGTCGCCGGGCGGCGGGCCGATCGGTTCCGGTTCAGCAGGACGATGTCGACGAGCTGGTCGCCGACATGGTCGAACAGGGTGGTCAGGTGCTGGGAGGCGGTGAAGCCGCCGGTCTCGCCCGGCTGGGTGGCCACGTTGCAGACATACACCCGCAGGCCGTCGGCAGCGGACAGGGCGTCGTGGATGTCGCTGATCAGGAGGTTGGGAATGACGCTCGAGTACAGGCTGCCGGGACCGATGACGATGAGGTCCGCCTCCAGGATGCGCTCGAGAGCTTCCGGCGTGGCCCGGACGTCGCTCGGATCGATCTGCACCCGGGCAATCGGCTCCGTCGTCCGGCTGACCGCCGCCTGTCCCCGGACATATCGGCCGGACATGAGCTGCGCAGTCAGGTTGAGGGGAACGCTGGTGGCGGGCAGGACCTGGCCACGCACGGCCAGCACGCGATTCGACTCGCGGACCGCTTCGTCGAAGTCGCCGGTCACCGCGGTCATGGCCGCGATGAACAGGTTCCCGAAGGCATGGTCGTCGAGGCCCGAGCCCGGTGGGAATCGGTACTGCATGAGCTGAGTCATGAGTGGCTCGGCGTCGGCCAGGGCGGCGATGCAGTTCCGAATGTCGCCGGGGGGCACGATCCCGAGCTGCTCGCGCAGCCGGCCGCTGCTTCCCCCGTCGTCGGCTACGGCGACCACCGCTGTGATGTTGGCGGAGTAGGCCTTCAGCCCGCGGAGCAGGGTCGACAGCCCGGTCCCACCGCCGAGCGCCACGATCCGGGGACCGCGGGCCAGGTAGCGCTTGGTGTACAGCACCTCCATCACCGAGTCACCGCGGGCGACGAACGGCGAGATGACGCTGTGCATGAGCTTCCACATCCCGAACCCGGTCAGGGCCACGCCGACCACCAGCACGATGGCGGCTCGGATCGGCCGCTCGAGCTCCGCCCCGGCCAGAACGGCGAGCCCGGGGAAATCGACGATGAATTGCCGATAGGCCTCGATCAGCAGGATGGCGGCGCCCAGGGCCAGGATGGTGAGGCCCAGCAGGACCGCTCCCATCCAGCGCTTGATGTGCATGCCTGGGTAGAGCCAGCGAGGCAGGCGAGGTGTCCTCACCGGCGCAGCTCCCGATGCATGACCGATACCGATGCGCCCTCCAGGCCACCAAGCCGGCCGGCGAGCTCCTCGGCCAGCGCGATCGAACGGTGATAGCCGCCCGTGCAGCCGAGGGCCACGGTCAGATGCTCGCGTCCGGCGGCCCGATATGCCGGCACGGTGAGCTCGAGAAGCTGGACGACGAGGTCAAGGAAGCGTTCGGCCTGGGGCTGCTCGAGGACAAAGGCCCGGACGGGAGCCGACAGACCGGACAGTGGCTGGAGGTCGGGCACCCAGAAGGGGTTGGTCAGGAATCGGACGTCGAAGACGAGGTCCGCCTTGTGCGGCAGGCCGAATTTGAAGCCGAAGGTCACGATCTCGACATCCAGCGTATCGGCCGCCGCCTTGGCGGGGAAGGAGGCCCGAACCGGTGTGACGGGCACGCTCGCCGAGCGCCGCGGCCGGGAGCGCCGCGTCGAACGAGCTGCGGGAGCCACCGTGGTTCGCCTGGACGACACCATTCCGAGTATAGCCGTCACTCGCCAGAATCCCGCCGTGGCCCGGGCCTTAGGCCAGCCAGCAGGCCCTCGATCGTGGCGCCGGTCGACGCCCGCAGGGCGTCGAGGTCGTAGCCGCCTTCCAGGGTCAGCGCCACGCCGCGCAGGCCGAGCTTCCGCGCAAGGCTCCCCACCTCGGAGGCGACGGCCCGGAAGCCTTTGCTCGTCACCATCAGGCCGGCCAGCGGGTCATCGATGTGGGCGTCGTATCCCGCCGACACGAGGATGGCGGCCGGCGCGAAGCGCTCGACCGCCGGCAGAATCGTGTCCCGCCAGGCCGCCACGAAGGCATCGTCCCCGCTCCCCGCCGGGAGGGGCACGTTGACCAGCGTGTCGGACCGTTCGGCAGCCGATCCCGTGCCGGGGTACCACGGGAACTGGTGGGTCGACCCATAGAAGACTGACGGGTCGGACTCGAAAACGGCCTGCGTCCCGTCGCCATGGTGCACGTCCCAGTCGAGAATCGCTACCCGGCTCGCCCCGCCGGCGACCCGAAGCGATGCGGTCGCGACCGCCACGTTGTTGACCACGCAGAACCCCTTGCCCCGGTCTCGATGAGCGTGATGGCCCGGGGGCCGGACCGCGGCAAATGCCACGTCCGCATCGCCCCTCGCGATGGCCTCGGCGGCCGCCACGGCCATCCCAGCCGCGAGCATGGCGGCCGGAGGCGTCGCTTCCACCAGATAGGTATCCGGATCCAGCCAGCCACCCCCGGCAGCGGCCACCGCAACCAATGATTGGAGGTACGCCGCGTCGTGGACGCGGCTCACCACATCGAGGGTAGCCGCCGCTGCAGAGCGCTCGACCAGCCGCGCACCGGCCGCCCGCGCCCCATCCGCCACGCCGGCGGCGACTGCATCCACCCGGTCCGGCCGCTCGGGATGGCCCGGCCAGGCGTGGGCCGCCGTGGCCGGATCGGTCAGGAGCAGGACACCCGGGTCATCGCTCGACATCGGTGCTCGAGCTGCCAGAAGAGCCGGAGCCGCGCTGGAGGGCGCGGACGACCAGCAGGGTCACCTCGAACAGGCCGTACATGAACAGCGACAGGATGACCATCGAGAACGGGTCGCCGCCGGGCGTGGCCACCGCAGCCACGACCGCGATCAGGAGGATCACCCACCGTCGGCGCGACGCCAGCCAGGCGGGCGTCACGATCCCCAGCCTGGACAGGACGATCAGGACGATGGGGAATTGGAGCATGAGGCCGAACACGAGCATCAGGGTGGTCACGAAGCCGATGTATTCGTCGATCGTGAGCAGCGGCTCCACCCCTGCGCGCGCGAAGCCGAGGAGGAACCCCAGGGCGTACGGGATGAGCAGAAAGCCGATGACCACGCCCAGCGCGAACAGCAACAGGCCCGCCACCAGGAAGGGCCACAGCAGACGACGCTCGCCGGGCAACAGGCCGGGCGTCACGAAACGCCAGATCTCGAACAGGATCACCGGCATGGCCAGCGCCACGCCGATGAAGCCGGCGATCTTCAGCTGGGCCACGAACGCGCCCCCGGGGCTCGTGAAGTAGATCGTGTCGAACTCGTCCGGCAGCGGACCGCGCAGGAAGTCGAGCACCGGGCCAGATACCAGGAAGCCCGCCGCGGCTGCGATCGCGATGGCCGCGATCACCACCATCAGCCGGCGGCGCAGCTCCTCGAGGTGCTCGACCATGGTCATGGACGAAGCGTCCCGGCTCACGGCTTCACCGCTCTGTCAGGTGCAGGGCGGTGCCCGAGAATGGCGGGCGGGCGGTCAGGTCTTCGGCGTGGTGTCGGACGACTTCGACTCGCCGCGGATCGATTCCTCGATGTCGGTTGAGGCCTTGCGAAACTCGCGGATGCCGCGTCCGATGGCGTTGCCGATGTCTGGCAGCCGACCGGGCCCGAACAGGATGAGCACAATCACCAGGACGATGATCAGCTCGGGGGCTCCGATGGTTGGCATCTTGCGGCCGACTCTCCTCAGCTGGTGGCGCCGAGTGTAGCACCGGCCCTGCGCATATCGTCCAGCCAGTGCTGGGCGGCGTTCGCGGCTGCGCTCTCCCAATCCGAGCCATGGGCGCGGTCGGAAATGGAGCGGGACAGATTCACGAGGCCGGGCGCCCAGGTCCCATGGCACCACGCCACGGCGGTCGCCAGGTCTCCGCCCTGGGCCCCCACCCCCGGGACGAGGAAGCCTGGGCCCGGCACTTCCTCGCGGAGGCGGCGCAGATCATCCGGGGCGGTCGCCCCAACCACGAGCCCGACCCGGCCGTCGGGCCATCGATCGGCTGCCCAGCGGGCAACGACGCTGGCCAGCGGTTGGCCCTCGACCGCGAGATCCTGGAGCCTTCCCGCGCTCGGGTTCGAGGTCCGGGCGAGGAGGTAGACCAGCCGCCCCGGGAATGCCAGGAACGGCTCCACCGCGTCCTCGCCGAGGTACGGCTGGAGCGTGACCCCATCGGCGGTCAGGCGGCCGAGCAGCGCTTCCGCGTACCGCTCGGCCGATGGACCGATGTCGCCCCGCTTGGCGTCGATGATGACCAGGGGCTCGGGTGGCACATCGGCGCGGACCCGCTCCAGCGCCGCCCACCCCGCCGACCCGAAGGCCTCGAAGTAGGCCGTGTTGAGCTTCACCGCGACGACGAACTCCGCGGCCGCCTCCACCAGGCCGCGCGCGAACATCTCTACTCCCCCGACATTCGGCGGCAGGCCATCGGGGAGCGCATCGGGACGGGGATCGATACCCAGGCACATTGGCGCGCCGAGGGCCTTGGTGCGCTCGCGCAGCCGATCGAGTGGCGATCGCCGGTCGCTCATCCGAGGGCGGCCACCGGCTCGGTCACGGGTTCCACCCGCCGTCTGCCCACGAGGGGGGAAGCGTCGGAGGTGGCGTAGTCGAGCACCCGGAGCTCGAGCCGCGGCTCCCCCTCGAAGGTACGGGCCTGCAGGTAGCCCACGACGTCGATGGCTGCCCCGTCCGGAGGCGTCTGGTGGTCGGCGGCGACGCCAAACGCGATGGCATCGATGGTCTCGGCTCTCCGCCGCAGACGCATCGAGAGATGGTCGGCGTCCGCGCCCACACGCCGGCTGGAACCGACCGTCATGCCGGTCACCGCCAGGATCGGCTGTTCATGACCGGGCCCGAAGGGGGCGAGCCGCGACAGCTCATCCAGCAGCGGCCATCCGACGTGACGCGCGCTCAGGACGAGGTCCACCGTCAGCTGCCCGGGCCGCGCGACCTCGTCGGCGGTGGCCGGCGGGTACGGCCGCGGCAGCTGGGCAAATGCGGCCGCGAACGCGTCCCAGGCGTCCGGCACCGCGCTGAAACCACCCGCCGCGGCATGCCCGCCCCGCTTGGTCAGGTGGGTGGCGCAGGCCTCCAGCCCCAGCGAGACATGGAAGTCAGGCGTGGCCCGCACCGATCCCCGGATCTCGTACTCCAGCAGCGCGGCGGCGGCCACCGGCCGTGCCAGCTCATCGGCCAGGCGTCCCGCGACCAGGCCCAGGAGGCCGGGCGGCCAGTCGTCGTGACGCAGGGCAAGGGGGCCCGTATCGGACGCCGCCGATGCCTCAGCCGCCAGTCGTCGCCCCGTGTCAATGGCGATCGTGGTCAGCTCGCGGCGGCGGACGTGCACCTCCTCGAGCTCAACCAGCCGCGCTTCGGCCGCGGTCGGGTTCCCTTCGACCAGCAGGTCGAGCGCCAGCTCCGCCTCGGCGATTCGACCCGCGGCGTTCAGGCGCGGAACGATGCCGAAGCCCACATCGCGCGCGCTCGGCCGCCCAGGATCCTCCGCCGCCCGGGCCACCAGCCCGCGCAGGCCCGGGTGTTGGGTGATTGCCAGCTCCGAGAGCCCGAGCCGGACGATGGCGCGGCACTCGCCGGTCATCGGCGCCAGGTCCGCAATGGTCCCGATCGCCGCCAGAGCGGCGAGGTCGACGGCCGCGGCCGCCCTCCGGGCGAGGAGGGCGGTGGCCAGCCGGAAGGCCAGGCCGGCACCGGTCAGGTC
>JBOGTA010000168.1:0-7408 GCA_050695855.1 Candidatus Limnocylindria bacterium | reverse complement strand
TTCGTGCTCGGCGTGGCCGGGATCCTGATCGGCCTGCTCATGGGAGCCCTGATCGGGATCCCGCTGTCGCAGATCGAGGGGCCGCTGGGCTCGGCTCTGCCGATCGTCGTCTCGCTGATCCTGGCAGCGATCATGGCCGGGGCCTTCATGTACAAGCGCGAGGCCATCCTCAAGGCGATCACCGGCCTCACGCCCGGCGGTCGTCGGGGAGTCCCGACCCGGGTGGTGGTCGATACCAGCGCAGTGATCGACGGCCGGATCGTGGACATCGGCAAGACCGGATTCATTCTCGGATCGCTGGTGGCCCCCCGCTTCGTGCTCGACGAGCTGCAGCGGATCGCCGATTCGCCCGAGGCGATGCGCCGCAACCGGGGCCGCCGCGGGCTGGAGATGCTGTCCGCGCTGCAGAAGGACTCGGTCACCCCCGTCGAGATCACCGAGGAGACGTATCCAGAGCTCGACGAGGTGGACGCCAAGCTGGTGGCCCTGGCCCGCGACACGGGCGCCGCCATCCTCACCAACGACTACAACCTCAACCGGGTGGCCGAGCTGCAGGGGATTCGGGTCCTCAACATCAACGAGCTGGCCAACGCCGTCAAGGCGGTCGTGCACCCCGGTGAGGAGATGACCGTCCGCATCATCCAGGAGGGCAAGGAGCCGGGACAGGGGGTTGGCTACCTGGACGACGGAACGATGATCGTGGTCGAGGGTGGCAGCCGCTTCATCGAACAGGACGTACCCATCACCGTTACCAGGGTCCTCCAGACGGTGGCCGGCCGCATGATCTTCGCCCAGCCCCGAAACGGGACGTGACCACTGCCGCGCGCCCGTTGGCCGGCGTGCTGGTGGCGGCCGGTCGCGGCCGGCGGATGGGCTCCGACAAGCTCTGGCTCGAGCCGCTTGGTCGCGCCATCTGGCGTTGGAGCCTGGACACTCTGCTCGCGGTGCCAGGGATGGAGGCGGTGGCCCTGGTGGTGCCACCCGATGGGGCCGACCGCTTCCGCGCCGCCCTGCCGTCCCACGCCGCCGAGCGCTGTCGCCTGGTGCCTGGCGGGGAGGCGCGGGCTGACTCGGTTCGCGCCGGGTTGGACGCGCTGGTCGATGCCGGGGTAGCCGGCGGAACCGTCGTCCTCGTCCACGACGCGGCTCGCCCTGCCGCCACGGTGGCGCTCATGGAGCGGGTCGCCGAGGCGGCCGCCGGGGGGGATGCGGCGATCCCGGTGATCGCGGTCGGGGACACGCTCAAGCGGGCACGCGATGGGCGGGTGGAGGAGACGGTGGACCGGACCGATGTCGTCGCCGCTCAGACCCCGCAGGCCGCCGGGCTGGGGATCCTACTGGCAGCTCTCGAAGCGGCGCGGTCGCAGGGCTGGGAGCCCACCGACGAGGCGGCCGCGCTCTCGGCCATTGGGGTCACCGTTCGGACGGTGGAGGGGGACCCGGCCAACCGCAAGCTCACCGAGGTGGCCGATGCCGAGCTGCTGCGTGGGGTCCTGCGGAGCCGATTGGCCCCGATGGCGGAGCCGATGCCCGGGTCGGCAGCTGACGGCCTCGTCCGGGCCGGGGTCGGGGTCGACGCCCATCGGCTCGAGGCGGGTCGACCGCTTCGGCTGGGCGGCATCGACTTCCCCGGCGAGCCGCGGGGCCTGGCCGGCCATTCCGATGGCGACGCGGCGCTCCACGCGGTCATCGACGCCCTTCTCGGCGCGGCTGGGCTCGGCGACATCGGGGCAATGTTCCCGGCCGAGGAGGCGACGCGCGGCGCCGACTCCGGGGAGTTCCTGCGGCAAGCGGTCGAGCGAGTGCGCTCAGCCGGTTGGATACCTCGCAGCGTGGACCTGGCGATCGGTGCGGAGCGCCCGGCCATCGGACCGTACCGTGACGAGATGGCGGCGCGCCTGGCCTCGCTTATCGGCGTCCCAGCGATCGATGTCTCGGTTCGCGGCACGACCACCGACGGGCTCGGATTCCCCGGCGCCGAAGGAATCGCGGCCTGGGCGGTGGCCCTGGTGGAACGGGCACCGTGAGCGAGTGGATCGGGGGTCGGCGGCCGGTCGCCGAGGCCCTCGCCGCGGGGCGATCGGCGCGCCGCCTCCTCATGGCGCGCGGCCTGCGCCCCAGCCCGGAGTTGCGCGCCATTCGGAGCGCTGCGACGGAGGCATCCATCCCGATTGAGGAAGTCGACCGCGACCGCCTGGGCCGGCTGGCTGGGTTCGACGGTCACCAGGGCGTCCTGCTGGAAGTGGGGCCCCGGCGCTGGTCCGACCCGAACGAGATCCTGGCGGCTGCCGTCTACGGAGCGCATCCGCCGTTCCTGCTCGTCCTCGAGCATCTCCAGGACCCGGTCAACCTCGGTGCCCTGCTGCGGACAGCCGAGGCGGCGGGCGTCGACGGCGTGATCTTTCCGGAACGCGGCTCCGCGCCCCTGACCGCGGCCGCTGTCAAGTCCTCGGCCGGCGCCAGCGAACATCTTCGCCTCGCCCCAGTCGCGAGCCTGGGCGCGTCGCTGGCGGAACTTCATGAGGGCGGGTTGCGCCTGGTCGCGGCAGATCAGGACGCCGGGACGGTCGCCTGGGAAGCCGACCTGCGCGGTCCCATCGGGGTCGTGGTCGGCAGCGAGGGGAGCGGGTTGAGCGGTGCTGCCCGGCGCCGATGCGACATCCTGGTGCGCTTCCCGATGGCCGGTCATGTGGCCAGCCTGAATGCCGCCACGGCCGGAGCCCTGCTCCTCTTCGAGATCGTCCGCCAGCGGGGGCTTCCCGATGACGGCGGCGAGCCGTAGGCTTCCATCCTCGACGATTGAGGAGCTCGCCCATGACCACCTATCTCATGCGTTTCAGCTACACGCCCGCCACTTGGGCTCGCCTGCGCGAGCATCCTGAGGACCGCAGCGCGGCCCTGCGCGGCTACATGGACTCGGTCGGCGGCAAGGTCCACGGCTTCTGGTACGCCTTCGGAGCCGATGACGGCTTCGCCGTGGTCGAGGCGCCCGACAACGTCTCGGTGGCGGCCGTGCTCATCGCGATCGGCTCCGGCGGGGCGCTCAGCTCGTTCTCGACCACCGTCCTGCTGACCGTCGAGGAGACGCTGGCCGCCCTCGAGAAGTCTCGCGCCGTCGAGTACCGCCCGCCGGGCGCCTAGAATCTGAGCCGGATGCCGACGTAGCTCAATGGCAGAGCAGCGGTTTTGTAAACCGCCGGTTGCGGGTTCGATTCCCTCCGTCGGCTCCATTTCTAAGCACGAAGTGGCCGGTAGTCGGCCAGCCAAAAGTCTCGGCGGTAGCAACGGAACAGCAGCCCCAGTGACCCCCGCTTCCGTGCTTGGCTCGCGGAGCGTTACCTCGGCGCCGCACCGTCTGGCCTGGTCCCAGGCGTGATGGAGGCCCTTGATCCGCTGCCGGGCCGAGAACGCGGCTCGCTGCACTTCTCCCGCTCCCTGGCATGGTTGCCGACAATGGCGGTGGTGGCTGTGGTGGCCGTTGCCACCGCTGTCGTCATCAGCTTCCTGCCGCAGCTGCCTCAGCCAGTTGGGCCGAACGTGTCGGTGTCGCCGTCGATCGATCAATCGCCGCCGTCGTCGGCAACTAGGGCACCGTCCACAACGCCGATCCAGCGTGCAGGCTGGACATCGATTCGGGTGGCCGAACCCAACCCCTATGCTGGGATCGCCGGGATTGCGGATGGTGAGGGGATGGTCCTCGCATTTGGCCGGGCCGATATCCACCGCCTGGGCGTGTGGCGCTCATTCGATGGGCAGACCTGGGAGGCCGGAAGTATCCCGGAGCTGCCCACGGAGTTCGGTGGGGCCCTGGTCGACGTGGCCGTTACCGAGGACGGTTTCGTCGGACTCGCGCAACTCGGCAACCCAGAGGGGAGCGAGCCATATAACTCGGCTCTCTACACCTCGCCAGATGGATCGGTGTGGAAGGCTGCCAGCGCCCCTGTTGAGGGCAACTGGATCGGGACCGCAATCGCGGTGGTCGGTTCGCGGATCGTGGTGGCCGCCAGCACCGGTGACTACGGCGAAGAGACTGGCGTCTTCGTCTCCGACGACAATGGCGCTTCGTGGCAACGGACGACCGACATCGCTGCGCTCGGGGGCCAGATCACGGACCTCGTCGCCGACGGTGCGCGGCTGGTGGCCGTCGGCCACGCTGGCGGACTCGGGACGGAGCAACCACTATTGTGGGAGTCGACCGACGGGGGCGCGACCTGGAACCGCACCCGGCTCGGCGACGTGGGACGGCCGTCGGATGTCGTGGTTGGGCCTGGCAAGACAATCGTCGTGTTCGGCTCGCTACCGGTGGATGCCGTCGTCTGGGTGCTGGAGGGCGATGGATGGACCGCTCGGCGGGTGGCCAGTCGCTGCTTCGCAGGCGCCACCAATACGCCGACGGGATATGTCGCGGCAGTCCTTCAGGTCCAGTTCCCGAGCACCTCGTACGTCGTTCGGAGCACCGATGCCCGAGAGTGGAAGCTGGAGGAACCTGGGGTCGGCGTCCTGACCGGAGTCCGATGGACCGATGACCTCGGACTTCTCACCAGCACGCCGCTCGACATCGTCCTCGGCCCTGCGCCATACCCGTAGACCAGGGGGGTCGGCTGGCCAGGCGAGGGCACAACAGGTAGCCCCCGCCTTGAGGGGCCCGGAGGGCAATCGGTATACTCCGCCAGCCACCGTGGGTAGGTTGAGCAGGTGGTGAGCTCCGCTGACTGTAGATCAGCCGTCTTTCGACTGTGGGGGTTCGATTCCCTCCCTGCCCACCAGTCCTAGAATGGACGCCCGGCCCACGTAGCTCAGTTGGCAGAGCACTTCCTTGGTAAGGAAGAGGTCTCCGGTTCGAGCCCGGACGTGGGCTCCAGCGCAAAACCAGGAGGCTCAACGCGGTGCAACTCCACGTCATCCTCCCCCTGCTGACCGCGGTCCTCGCCGCCGTCACGGCCCTGGCCGTTGCGGACCAGTGGCTGCGAAAGCGGCGGTCGTACCAGCTGGTCTGGGCCCTGGGACTGACGTGGTACATGGTGGCTGCCGGAGTCGAGGCACTCGGCGGGGCGCGAGGCTGGAGCGAACCGCTGTATCGCGCCTGGTACCTCTTCGGGGCCTTTGGCGTGGCATCGTGGCTGGGGCTCGGCACGGTGTTCCTCCTCCGCCGCACCCGCTTCGGCTATGCCGTGTCCGCCGCGCTCCTGCTCAGCGGCTTCATCACCCTGGCCGGGGAGAGCCGCGTGCCCTTCGCGCTGGCCGCCGGCGGCGCCGCGGCGCTGGCCTTCGCCACCTGGCGCCAACGGGATCGGGTCGCTCCGGTGGCTGCCCTGCTGCTGGTGGGCGGTTCTCTGGCCGTCACCGTGCTCGTCCTGACGGCTCCCCTGGCCGCGCCGGGCTACGCCCTCAACCCCGAAACCCAGGTTCCGACCGGCGCCGCGTTCCCGGAGTCCGTTCGGATCCTGAGCCCGCTGTTCAACATCCCCGGCGCGGTGGCGCTCATCGCGGGCGCGCTGTACTCCGCGTATATCTTCATGCCGAAGACCCGGGCCATGCGGGTGGCAGGTACGACGCCAATCCTGGGGCCCATCGCCCGCGGCCTTGCCGTGGTCGTGAACTTCGTGGCCTCCATCCCGGCCGCCATCCGGGCCGGCCAACGCGGCGAGCTGCACTCCCGGGTGCCGGCGACCCTGCTCATTGCCCTGGGTGGCATCTTTCCCAGCTTCACCAGCGGCCTGACCCGGTTCGGCATCACCTGGGGCCACTACCTCGGGGAGCTGATCGGTGTCGCGCTCATCCTCGCCGGCTTCCTGATCAGTCTCGAAGTATTCAGCGACTTCCGGGTGCCGTTCACCCGGATCGTCCTCGTCCGAAGGCCCCAGGCCGACGTCGTTGACACGCCGGTACCCCACGCCTAGAATCACAGGGCTTCCCCAGGTCGCCGGCCCTGTTTCGGCATGTCTGTCGGGGACGCCAGGTAAGGATCTATTTCGTGGCCAAGGCCGAGAACCGTCCGGTCATCACGCTGGCGTGCACCGAGTGCAAGGAACGCACGTACGCCACCCGGAAGAACAAGAGGAACGACCCGGGGCGGCTGGAGCTCAACAAGTTCTGCCCCCGCTGCCGGCACCACACCCTGCATCGGGAAACCAAGTAGGCGGAGGGGTGTAGCTCAATTGGTAGAGCACTGGTCTCCAAAACCAGCGGTTGTGGGTTCGAGTCCCGCCGCCCCTGCCAGCCCTTTCGGTCGGCCATCCAGAGGAGCAGCTGAAAGCCCCGCATGATCAGTCGGACCCGCACCTACGTCACCGAGAGTTGGGCCGAGCTGCGCAAGGTCGCCTGGCCCACCCGCCGCCAGGTCGTCAACCTGACGCTGATCGTGATCGTGGTTTCGGCGATCGTGGGGGCCTACATCGCCATCCTGGACCTCATCCTCCTGTTGGGGATGGACCGCCTGCTGACGCCATGACCAACACGACCACACAGAACGACTGAGACAGACCGATATGACCGAGCCGATTGGCACCGAAGAAGCCCGCCAGGCCGCCCGCCTCTCCCGCGAGGCGCCGCAGCCGGCGGATCCGGATGCCGCCGAACGCACGACCAAGCAGTGGTACGTGATCCACACCTACTCCGGGTACGAGAACAAGGTGAAGACCAACCTCGAGCACCGCATCGAGTCGATGGGGGTCGAGGACCAGATCTTCCAGGTCCTGGTGCCCATGGAGGAGGAGATCGAGATTCGGAACGGCCAGCGGCAGACCGTCAACAAGAAGGTCTTTCCGGGTTACGTGCTGGTCGAGATGATCATGACCGACGAGTCGTGGTACGTGGTCCGCAACACCCCGGGCGTCACCAGCTTCGTCGGTTCGGGCAACCGCCCCACGGCCCTCCGCGAGGGAGAGGTCAAGGCCATCCTCAAGCAGATGGGGGTCGAGGCGCCCAAGTTCAAGGTCCAGTTCCAGAAGGGCCAGAGCGTGCGGGTCACCGACGGGCCGTTCGCCGAGTTCATCGGCACCGTTGACGAGGTGCATCCGGAGCGCAACAAGGTCCGGGTCCTGGTCAGCATCTTCGGTCGGGAGACCCCGGTCGAGCTCGACTTCCTGCAGATCGAGAAGCTGTAGAGGGAGGGGCGCAACCCGCCCCGCCAGTACCTCGGAGGACATTCATGGCCAAGAAAGTACGCGCCATCCTCAGGGTCCAGGGCCAGGCCGGCAAGGCAACCGCCGCCGCCCCGGTAGGCCCCGCCCTGGGCCAGCATGGCATCAACATCCTCGAGTTCCTGAAGGCCTTCAACGAGCGGACGGCCCACCTGGCCGGCTATACCGTCGCGGCCGAGATCACCGTCTTCGAGGATCGGTCCTTCACCTTTACCACCATGGCCCCCCTGGCGGCGGCCCTCCTCAAGCGAGCGGCTGGCGTGGAG
>JBOGTA010000167.1:0-5054 GCA_050695855.1 Candidatus Limnocylindria bacterium | reverse complement strand
ACCTGGAAAGGTCGCGCCACTTCTACCGCGACGTGCTGGGCTGGAGGCAGGCGGTGGAGATGGGCGACATGGCGGCGCTGTTCTCGTCGGGGCGGACCCATCATGAGCTGCTGCTCCTGGAGGTCGGGCCTGCGGCGGCCCCGGTCCCGCCCGGCCGGCGGGTGGGCCTCTACCACTTTGGGATCAAGGTGGGCGAGACCGATGACGAGCTCCGTGAGGCGATCGACACCCTGCGCCGCGAAGGGGTCCCGATCACGGGGATGGCCGACCACACGGTCACCCACAGCGTGTACATCACCGATCCAGACGGCAACGAGATCGAGCTGTACATCGACGTCCAGCCCGAGATCTGGCGCGAGGATCCAACCGCGATCGTGGCCTCGACGAAGCCGCTGCGCCTCTAACCGACCCTGGCCCGCGCGATCCAACGATCCGCGGCCCACGTCGCCAACCCCCACAGCACGCTGATGGCGAGCGTGGCCACCAGGACAGCGGCGCCCAGGAGGACCGTGCCGCCACCGAGCCCCGCTCCCAGCCCGAACATCACCAAGCTGCCGAACCCGATGGTCAGGACGGCCATGAACAGACCGATGCGGGCCGCCGTCCAAACGAACCATGCCGCCGTGTGGCCCTGGGCGCGGCCCGAGAGCCACAGGACCGTTGGGCCGGTGGCCCCGTACAGGGCGACATAGAACCCGAAATCGCTGAACAGGGCCCCTGCTCCCAACCGCTCCCCGAGGACCACGTCGGCGATCAACCAGGCCGCCAGCAGTGCGCTGCCCGCCCCGATCACCACCAGCCAGATGAGCAGCAGGGTGGCGGTGGTGGCCGACAGGCGCTCCACCAGCTGCCCGGAGTCGGTCTCGACCATCTCGGTTGGGCCGTCCGGGTTCGGATCGGGATCGCTGTGCATCAGTACCAACGACCCTCTGCTGGTGCGCTCAGCCGGCGGTGAGCGCCTGCTCCAGGTCGGCGACCAGGTCCTCGGCGGCCTCGATTCCGACCGACAGGCGCACCAGGTCGGCGGGGACCTCGAGGGGCGAGCCGGCCACCGAAGCGTGGGTCATGACCGCCGGCACCTCCACCAGGGACTCCACTGCGCCCAGCGATTCGGCCAGGGTGAAGACGCGAGTGGCGCCTGCCACCCGGCTGGCCTGCGGGGCGCCCCCGGCCAGCTGGAACGAGAGCATGGCGCCGGGGAATCGCATCTGGCGTTCGACCAGGTCCCGCTGCGGATGGTTCGGTAGGCCCGGGTAGTGGACCGCGCTGACCTCCGGCCGCCCCGTCAGCCAGTCGGCGAGGAGTGAGGCGTTGGCGCAGGCCCGGTCCATGCGGACCGCCAGGGTGCGGAGGCCACGCAGGACGAGCCAGCAATCGAACGGGCTCGGCACCGCGCCGGCCGCGTTCTGATGGAAGCGGAGCTGTTCGGCCACCTCGGCCGATCGGGTGGCCACCACGCCGCTCACCACGTCCGAGTGGCCGCCCAGGTACTTGGTGGCCGAATGGAGGGCCACGTCCGCGCCGAGCTCCAACGGCCGCTGGAGGTAGGGAGTGGCGAAGGTGTTGTCCACCACGGTCAGCGCGCCGGCGGTGGCCGCCAGGCGGGCCACGGCGCTGATGTCCACCACCTTCAGCAGGGGATTGGTGGGGCTTTCCAGCCAGACCATCCGGGTATTGTCGGTCAGCCCGGACGCGACCGCGTCCAGGTCACGCAGGTCAACCACGTCGACCTGGACGCCGTATCGGCTCCAGACCTTCTGGGCCAGGCGCCAGGTGCCCCCGTACACGTCGTCCCCCAGGAGGATGCGCTGACCGGGCTCCAGGAGGTAGAGCAGGTTCTGAGTCGCCGCCATGCCCGATGCGTAGGCGACGCCGTGCGCGGCTCCCTCCAGCTGCGCGACCGCGCGCTCGAGGGCGTCCCGGGTGGGGTTGCCGGACCGGCCGTATTCATAGCCCGAGCGCGGACTGCCGACCGCGTCCTGCTCGAACGTCGCTGCCTGTTGGATGGCGGGGACGACAGCCCCGGTGGTGGGATCCGATTCGAACCCGGCGTGGACGGCGAGCGTCTCGAAACGGCGCGCTTCCCCTTCGGTCACGCGCGGATTGTGTCACGCCGACCCGGCGCTGAGCCGCCTGCCTACAAGGCTGTGCAGCCTGTTCGGCGCGTCACCGGTTCGTGGGAATCTGAGCTCGCGACCGCGCTACTGGACCCACATCTGGTCGTAGAGCACTTCGTAGGCCGGGCTGAACTGATAGTTGCCGACCCGTTCCGAGATGAAGTCGGCGCCTGGGTTCACCAGCGGCGCCAGCAGTGCCAGGTCGACTGCCTTGTGATCAAGGGCTGCCCATTCGGCAACGGCGGCGGCTCGATCGGTCGTCTGCAGCTCCAGCGCGTGGCGGTAGGCGGCATCGAACGATTCGTCGCAGTGATTGATGATCGAGATCGGGTCGCCGTTACAGGTGAGAAGGCTCAGAAAGTTGCTCGGGGCGAGGAAGTCAGGGATCCACCCACTGACCGAAATCTGTGTGCGGCCCGAGCGCCACGTCTCGTGAAGCGCGGAGTCCTCTGTGGTGTGGTCGATGGATACCCGGTAGCCAAGATCGGTGAGGACCGATGCGAGGTAATCGAGGTGGGGCTGCAGGATGGCGAAGGTTGGGCCCACCACGACCTCCGCCCCTCGGGTTCCACTGGCGTCGACGAGCTGTCGCGCCGTCGTGATGTCGGGTTGGCTCCAGCGGCCGCCCTCGTCAGGGCTCAAGGTGTATGGGCAATACGGCTGGTACCCCGGCCATCCCGGGGGCAGCAGCTGACAGGTGATGGCCGCGTCTGGCGGTCCGCCGGTCAGTTCGGCCATCTGGGCCCGATTGATCGCGTAGTTGACGGCCTGCCGGGCATCGACGTTGTCGAAGGGCGGGACCGATGCGTTCATGTTTACGAAGATCGTCGTCACCGAGCCGACCTTCCACTGACCCGGGTATCGGTTCTTGATCGGCGCAAACAACTCGGGCGACGTCCGCGAGCCAATCCGGTACGAGGTGAGGTCCGCCTCACCCTGCTCAACCATCACGATGCGGAGCGCGTCGGCTTCCTCGATGCGATCGGACGTGCCCACGACGGAAAAGACGATTTCATCAGGGAATCCATCGGGACGTACGGCGGGATCGAAGATCATGAAGTTCGGATTTCGCGCCAACCGAAGCTCGGCTTCGGTCACCTCCGCCACGACGTACGGGCCCGTGCCCGGGAAGATGTCGTGGGGCATGTCCATGGGGACACCCTCGGGGACCGGGAACGCGAAGGGCAGCGCCAGTTTTGCGACGAACTCGGGATCCGGCTCGCTGAGGTGGAACGTGACGATCCCGTCGGCATCGTCCACCTCGATACCAGCTGACAGGTCGCATCGCGCCACGGGGGTCTCGCCGTCGGGCTCGCATGCCTCGGCCCCGAAGATCGCGGAGTAGAAGATAGCCCCCACGACGTCGGTGGGGGTCACCTGGAAACTGCGCTCAATCGCGCGCCGGAAGTCAGTTGCCCGAACGGGCTCACCAGTGGAATAGACAAGATCCGAGCGGAGTCGGAAAGTGTATGTCAGGCCGCCATCCGTCGGGCGGGGGACCGCGCTCGCCAGTGCCGGAAGAAGGGTGGTGCCCGCGGCGCCGCCGGCTCGTCGATAGCCCACCAGCCCGTCGGAGACGAGGCCCGGGATGGTGACCTGCCACGCAAGCGGATCGAGCGCCGGTAACTCGTCGACAACAAGGACGCGCAGGGTGCCTCCTCGGTGGCTGGCCGGTGACACATGCGCCGCGAGCCACACCTGTCCCTCGACCTCGGTCAGAGCGGCCACCGCGCTGCCGACTGAGATCGTCTCGGGCAGGGCCGCCTGGCTCGCCGCATTGAGCTGGTAGACGTGTCCCTCCCGCGACCCGACCCAGATCCAACCGCCACTGACAGCGATGGCGGTCAGTGATCCGCCGATGTCGATGGTCGACGTGATCCGGTTCGCGGCGCGGTCGATCCGGGTGACCGTCCCGTCCGCGGCCGTGACCCACGCCGAATCCACGTCCAGGGCGACGCCAGTGGGCCGGACGGCCAGCTGGATGGGGGCAGCCAGGGTGACGCCGGTTACCGGATCAAGCTGGGTGACCGATGCGCCGTCCTCACTGACCACCCAGACCGCGGTTTCATCGGCCGCGAGCGCGATGGGGCCGGCGCCGACCCCAGTCGTCTGGCCGACCTCGCCGGTCCGGGCATCAACCGACACCACCGTGCTGTCGGTCGCGTTGGCGACCCAGACGACAGAACCCACGGCCGCGATCGCTGAAGGCCCATTGCCAATCTGGATAGGCTCGCCCACCACCTGTCCGATCTCGGCGTTGATCCGGGTGATCGTCCGATCACCGCTGTTCGCCACCCACACCGAACCCTCGGCGACCGCGATGCCCACCGGAGAGCGACCGACGGCGATCCGAGTGAGCACGGCGCCGGTTTCGAGGTCGATCTGGGAAACGGTGTCGGCGCCGCTATTGGTCACCCAGACAGAGCCGTCGCCCACGGCAATCCCACTCGGCCGTTCCCCAACTCGGATTTCACCGATGACCTCCGAGCGGTCGATGTCGATCACGCCGATCGAGTTCTCAGCCACGCCGGCCAAGGCGGGAGGCTGCCACGGCTTCCACAGCCACAGCCCGACGGCCACCAGGAACAGGGCCAGGCCCAGCGTGCCGGCCGCAACCAGGCGCGGCCGGCGTTGCCAGATCGGGCGGGATTGAGCCGTGCGGACCGCCACGGCACGGCGCTCGCGGGCCGATCCCGCGGCGGGCGCCGACTCCGTGCCCGCGGCAGAGCGGGCAACGAACACGTGCCACTCGCCGGGGACACCCTTCAGCTGCTGCGAGCCCCGGTCGTCGAACGTCAGGCCGGATCCGGCCGCCAGGTCGCGAACGGTGGCCGAGACCAGCACCTCACCGGGTCCGGCCAAGGCCATGATCCGCGAAGCAATCGGGACGGAGATGCCGGTCACCTTGGCCCCGGCCTGCTCGACCTCCCCGACGTG
>JBOGTA010000166.1:0-3050 GCA_050695855.1 Candidatus Limnocylindria bacterium | reverse complement strand
ATCCAGGCATGGCGCAGAGTCTACCCGGCGTCCGGCTGGGCCCAACCAGCGCCCTGTCTCAGTCGGGCGCGGGCGCGGGTCCCTGTTCCCGGGCAAGCATGTCGTGGACGGCGGCCCGGATGGCCTCGATGTCCGGCACTAGGATGAAGGTCCCGTCCGACAGGCGGGCCGATGACACAAACGGGGGCTGGATGACGAGGCGATCGATCTCCGATAGGTCCGCGTCCAGCAAGGCCCGGGCCAGGTGCGGCAGCAGCTCGACCGGGATGTCGGTCGCCACCGTGTCGCCGATGGCGCCCAGCAGCTGGGGCAGGTTGATGAGCCAGCTGCCGGTCTTCATCTTCGCCACCATGGCCGCGATCACGCGCTGCTGACGGTCGGCGCGGGTGTAGTCGTTATCTCCCGCTCCCTTGCGCGAGCGGGCGAAGGCCAGGGCGTCGTACCCGTTCAGGTGATGCGTCCCGGGTTCGATGTGGAATCCCACCAGGTTGTTGTACTCGTCGCGATATCCGTAGTCATGGACGGCCCGATCAACGGTGACGTCCACGCCACCGACGGCGTCGACCGCGCTGGTGAATCCCAGGAAGTCCACCGCACCGATGTAGTCGATGTGGATCCCGAGCAGCTCACCGACGGCCGCCTTGAGCGTCTCCGGGCCACCAAGCGGGTACGTCCCCGAATCGATGCGGGCGTACGCCAGCAGGGAGTTCAGCTTCGCGTAGTACACCCGACCGTCCCCCAGCGGGACGCCGTAGGTGTCGCGCGGAATGGAGATCAGCGATGCGCCGGTGTTCGGGTCCAGGGTGGCCACGATCATCGTGTCGGTGTTGTAGGTCCGCCGGCCAGGGCCTACATCGATGCCCACCAGCAGCACCGTGAATCGGCCGCTGAGACCGATCGGGGTCGCCTCCGGCTCCTGGTACGGGGTGGGCGGGGCCGTGCGCTCGGGACCTGCCTCGAGGAGGTCCTTGGGGGCGTTCAGGATGCCTCCCCCACCACCGCCGCCGCGCGAGACGATGTTCAGGGTGTCGATCGTGGCGGTCGCATACCAGGCCGGAACCAGGTGCATGCCGACGGTCGAGATCAGGAGCACCGCAGTGACCCACGTGGTCCAGCGGCGGAGGCCCGGTGCCTCGCGCGCCACATGGGCCTGGTAGATAGCAACCGTCCGCCAGCCCAGGAGGCCGAGGTTGAGAAGGATGATCGCGACCAGGACGCGGATGTCGAATAAGGCGGTCAGAACCTCGCCGCCGCGGCCGGCCGCGGAAAGCACCAGCCAGCCGAGGACCGCGGCCGGCAGACCGAGCAGGAGGGCAAGACGAAACTGCCGGTTGTAGGCCTGGCCCAATCCCGGCAGGACGAACGAGAAGAAGGCGGCCAGCGGCGCCCGCGCATCGGGACGGCTGGCACCAGCCTGGGTCACAGCCCCTCCGTGGTCATCGCCCGGTGGCATGTCGCTCCACCCGGCGGCCCGCGAGTATAGCGAAGGGCGCCAACTACCCCAGCGCCGAAACCTGGCTGACCGCCCCCGCCGGCGGGCTCGTCGGCCGTGCTGGCCGAGGATACCCGCTGATCTGGTTCTTGCCGCCGGCCTTGGCGGCATACATGGCGCGATCCACGGCGAGCATCAGCTCCTCGTCGGTGGAGCCATCCTCGGGGTGGGACACGAGCCCGATGCTGACCGTGGTGGGCGCCTCCTCGCGAGCCAAGGTCGCGCTCAGCTCTTCCGCGCCCTGACGGATCTTTTCGGCGACCACGAATGCGCCCGCGAAATCGGTTTCAGGCAGGAGGACCACGAACTCGTCGCCCGCATACCGATACGCCGAATCCACGGTCCGAATCGAGCGGCGGATCACCGACGCGATACCGCGAATCGCCGCGTCGCCGCGCTCATGGCCCAGGGTGTCGTTGATCGTCTTCAGCCCATCCATGTCCACCATGAGCAGGCAGAACGGTCGCAGTGAGCGCCGGCTGCGGCGGACCTCCTGGTCGAGGGCCACATAGATCTGGGCACGGTTGAACAACCCGGTCAACGGATCGGTGACCGACAGCTCGAGTGTCGCGGCCTGCAGCCGGCGTTGCTGGGCCGCGAACACGACCGCGGAAACCGTCCCCAGCCACACCACGCCCAGCACCACCGCGGCGGGGAGCAGCTCGGCCGGCGCGAAGGGCCGGCTCGGGTCCGTCACCAGCACGAGCACATATTCAATGCTGGCGGCAGCCGCCCCCGCCAGACCGGCCACCGGTCGCCCTCCCAGGGCAATCCCCAGGACGGGCAGCACCAGCAGCGGAGCGTAGGGCGACGCCCCCCGGCCGGTCAGGATCACCAGCGCGCCCAGGAGGCCGATGGCGCTGGCCACTTCGGCTGTCGACGTGGTCTGCGATCGCCACTGGTCAGGGATGAGCTCGTGGAAGACCACGACGGCGATGACGGCCAGTCCACCGAGGGCAAAGATCTGGACCTGGGTTTCCGAAAAGACGTCCGTTACGCCGACGCTGATGAGGACACCGGCGATGGTCGCCCACCAGATGGCCCGTATCGTGGACCGATAGCGGTCCGGGCCAAGCCAGGCGTTCGGTGACGCCGGCGTTACCGCGGCCGCCAGGTTCCTGTCACGCCCCGGGGAGTCCGGGGCCGTGCCGGGGCCGACCGGTTCCAGGACCCCTCCGGGCGTCGTCGATCGGCCTGAGAGCAGCGCGAACAGGCCGGCGATCACGATCAGCCCGGCCACCGCGGCGCTCACCATGAGGAAGATGAATTCGGTCGTCACGCTCCGTCTCGGTTCCCACAGTCTAGGAGCGGCCCGTTGGGGGGCGCAAAGGTACTAACCCGTCCGTACCCCCCTATCGGTGCGCCCTGGCAACACTTCTGGGTGTGGCGGCCCCCTTGCTATACTCGGCCTCCCCCCTTCCCCAGACCCTGGTTCATGGTGTCTCAGATGACTCACCGACCCCCGGCTCGCCGGGCGGCTCGCCGTTTCAGCGCCGCGCTTGCCGCGGCGCTCTCGTTCCTGGTTCCCGGCCTGGGACAAGCCTACGCCGGTCAGCCG
>JBOGTA010000165.1:0-21981 GCA_050695855.1 Candidatus Limnocylindria bacterium | reverse complement strand
GCCTTGAACTTCTCCTCGTGCTGGCGCAGGACGGCCGCGTTCTTCTTGCGGATGGCGTAGCACAGGTTGTCCGCTTCGGGACCGGTGTAGTCGGCCATGGCGATGGCCGCGGTCATGATGTCCTCCTGGTAGACGAAGATCCCGTACGTCTCGTGGAGGGCCGGCTCCAGAGACGGGTGGAGGTAGGTCACCGGCTCGTCGCCGTGCTTGCGCCGGATGTAGGCTGGGATGTTGGCCATCGGTCCGGGCCGGAAGAGCGCGACCATCGCCGCCAGGTCGCGGACCTCGGTGGGGCGCAGGTCCTTCACGTAGCGCCGCATGCCGGAGCCTTCCAGCTGGAAGATGCCCGTCGTCTCGCCCGTGGACAGGAGGCGGAACGTCGCTGCGTCGTCGAGGGGCAGGCGCTCGACGTCGATGTCGATCTCCCGGTGACGGCGGATGAGCTCCACCGCGTCGGCCAGGATGGTCAGGTTGATGAGGCCCAGGAAGTCGAACTTCAGCAGGCCCAGCGCCTCGCAGGCATGCATCTCGAACTGGGTCATCGTCGTCTCGCCGTCGGTCGCGCGCTGGAGGGGCATGATCTCGGTCAGCGGCTCGCGACTGATCACGATCCCGGCCGCGTGGGTGGAGGCGTGGCGGGCAACACCCTCGAGCTGGCGGGCGGCGCCCAGCAGCCGGTCGACCCGATCGTCGGCGGCCATCAGCTCCCTGAGCTGGGGGCTGGTTTCGATCGCCCGTTCCAGGCTGATGTTCAGCTCGTTGGGCACCGCCTTGGCAACCCGGTCGGCTTCGGCGTAGGTGAGGCCCATGGCACGGCCGACGTCGCGGATGGCCGCCTTGGCACCCAGCGTCCCGAAGGTGATGATCTGGGCCACCCGATCCGTGCCGTACTTGCGGGTCACGTAGTCGATGACCTCGCCACGGCGGTTGTCCTGGAAGTCGATGTCGATGTCGGGCAGGGTCACCCGGTCCGGGTTCAGGAAACGCTCGAAGGGCAGCCGGTAGGCCAGCGGGTCGACCGGCGTGATGCCGAGCGAGTAGGTGACGATGCTCCCCGGCGCCGAGCCCCGGCAGGTGGTCATGATCGACTGCTCGCGGGCGAAGCGGGTGAAGTCGGCCACGATCAGGAAGTAGGCCGAATACCCCATCCGGTCGATGATCCCGAGCTCGTAGTCCAGGCGGCGCCGGATCTCCGGGGTGACCTCGGGATAACGCTCGGCCAGCCCGCGCTCGCATTCGCGTCGCAGCCACGATTCGGCGGACTCGCCCTCGGGGACCGGGTAATCGGGCAGGCGGAGGCGATCGAACTCGAGGCGGACGTCCACCATGTCCGCCACCCGCAGCGTGTTGTCCATGGCGTCGGGCAGCTCCCCGTTGAACAGGCGGCGCATGTCGGCCCCGGGCTTGACGTAGAACTCGGTCGTATCGAATCGGAACCGGCCGGGCGTGTCCAGGTTTGCCCCGGTCTGGATGCACAGCAGCAGGTCATGCGCTTCGGCCTGGTTGGCCAGCGTGTAGTGCGTATCGTTGGTGGCCAGCAGCGGGAGGTTCATCCGCCGAGCGAGGTCGATCAGCCGCTCGTTCAGGCGCGTCTGCTCCGGCACCCCGGCATCCTGGATTTCAATGAAGTAGTTGCCGGCGCCCAGGATGGACCGATAGTCATCGGCCACCTGCATGGCCGCCCGCTCATCGCCCTCCGCCAGGCGTCGCAGCAACTCCCCACTGAGGCAGCCGCTGGTCGCGATCAGGCCCTCGCTGTGCGCCGCCAGCAGCTCCTTGTCGATGCGCGGCTTGTAGTAGTAGCCGTCGAGGTGGGCGGTGGTGACCAGGCTGAGCAGGTTCCGATATCCCACCGCGTCCTTGGCCAGCAGGATGAGGTGGTAATAATCGGCATCTGCCTTCCCCTCCTTGTCGGTGTGCCTGCGCGGCGAGACGTAGGCCTCGACTCCCAGGATGGGCTTGACGCCGGACGCGGTGGCCGCCTCGTAGAACTCGATGGCCCCATACAGCGCTCCGTGGTCGGTGAGGGCCACGGCGGGCATCCCCAGCTCGGCCACCCGGCTCGTCAGCTCCGGCAGCCGCGAGAGGCCGTCGAGCAGGCTGAACTCCGAGTGGACGTGGAGATGGACGAACTCGTCGAGGGGCGAATTCACGGGGAGCCCATGGTAGCCGGTGCCATCTTCACCGGTCGGCGTTGCACCAATGGTCCTATCGGGCCATGGTCCCCAGGTCGGGTCGCTTCTAGCCTCGAATGCGCATGACCGCGCGACCCGGTGTCATCACTCCCGATCGAGCCGCCACCCAGCCTGGGCCGAGGCTCGTCCCTGCCCGCGCTGTGCCACGGTTGGACGCCGTCAGCCGCCGAGCGGCTCTGTCTGCCGCGGTGCTCGTGGTGTTGGCCGTCGGCGGTGCCGCGGGGCTGGCCGCCGAATTCGGCTGGTGGAACCAGGCGGCCATGGCCGTGGCCGCGGCGCTGGTCATCCTCATCGTCGTCGAGGGGCGCCGCGCCGCCACGCCCGATGACCGGCCCTTCCACACCGCCGTCATCGTGGCGGCTGGGCTGTGGTGCGTGATCCAGGTCACGGCGCTGATCGAGCAGCTCAGCGGAACGTCCGTAGGTCCCATCATCGCGACCGTGCTGGTCCTGACCTTCGCCGCGGCATGCGGCCTCTGCTGGCGCTCCGCGGTGCGCGGGCGACTGACGGGGATTGCGGCCTCAGCTGTCTACCTCGACTCCGCCATCGTCTTCTCGGCCGTTACCGCCGCCGCCCTGATGGCGCTGGGAGGAACGGTCCTGGAGGGTGCGCAGGATGTGTACGCGCTCCTCTTCGCGGCCGTGTTCTTCGGGCTGGTGGGAGCGACCGCGGTTCTCAACCTGGCCATGGCGCCGCTCCGCAGCATCGGCGGCTGGGTGGCCGCCGTGACCGGGCTGATGATCATCGGCCTGGGGCTCGCATCGTGGCTGAGTGAAGGCGCGTCCGCCGGCTGGAGCCCGGGTCTGACGGCGGCTTCGCTGGGCGTGATCGTGACCGGCTATGGTGGAGCCACCTGGACCAGGGCCCCCGATCCAAGCGAGACCTATCGCCGCTTCGCGCTCCAGGTTCGCGATGCGCTGCCCCTGCTGGCCGCAGCCCTGTCTCCGTTGCTGTGGGTGGTGGGCGAGGTGCTGCGGGACCAGATCCAACGCGAGGTCAGCGCCGCGGTCGCGGGAGCGGTGGCCGCCGTCCTGATCCTGTGCGTCCTGCGCCAGACCATCCTGCTCCGCGAGCGTGACCGGATCGTGGGGGAGGCGCAGGCCGCGGCCCTGCGCGAAGGCACCCTCCACGCCGAGCTGGAGGCCAGCGAGCGCCGATTCCGGACGCTGGTCACGAACTCGAGCGACGTCGTCATGATCGTGGGCCGCGATGGGCGGATCGCCTATCAGAGTCCGGCCGTGGAACGCGTGCTGGGGCACAGTCCCACCTCCCGCCTGGGTCACCCCGTCAGCGTCCTGGCCCACCCCCACGACGCGGAATACCTCCGGACCTCGCTGGCCGAGCTGTCAACGGTTCCCAGCGCGGAGCGGACCATCGAGCTCCGGACCCGGCATGCCGACGGGTCATGGCGCATCCTGGAGGTCACGGCCAAGAACCTCCTCGACGACCCGGCGCTGACAGGGATCGTCATCAACTGTCGCGACGTGACCGAACGGCGTGCCCTGGAAGATCAGCTGAAGCACGAGGCGCTCCACGATCCCCTCACCACCCTGGCCAACCGCGCCCTGTTCGTGGACCGGGTGGGACATGCGCTCTCCCGCCGCGACAACCCCGACGCCACCGGGGTCCTGTTCATGGACCTCGACGACTTCAAGACCATCAATGACAGCCTGGGACACGCGGCGGGTGACGAGCTCCTCCAGGCGGTGGCCCAGCGGCTGCGTGGCAGTCTGCGCGGCGAGGACACGGTGGCCCGGCTGGGCGGCGACGAGTTCGCGGTCCTGGTCGAGAACGCGGACGCTGCCATGGTCCAACAGGTCGGGCATCGGCTGCTGGAAGCTCTTCGGGCGCCCTTCGAAATTGCCGGCAAGCAGGTCCATGCGCGCGCCAGCGTGGGCGCGGCATTGGGCGGAATCGAGCACCTCGACGCCGAGGTTCTCCTGCGCAACGCCGACGTGGCGATGTACACCGCCAAGAGCCGCGGCAAGGGCCGCCTGGAGGTGTTCGAGGCGAGCATGCATACCGCGGCCGTGACCCGCCTCGAGCTGAAGGCCGATCTTGAGCGCGCGCTCGAGCGCGGAGAGCTGCGGGTTCGGTACCAGCCGATCTTTCACCTCGCCAGCGGCGCGCTCGACGGCTTCGAAACCCTCGTGAGGTGGCGTCACCCAGATCGGGGCGAAGTGGGGCCCAGCGAGTTCGTCCCATTGGCCGAGGAGACTGGGCTTATCGTGCCCATCGGCCGGTGGGTGCTGACCCAGGCCTGCCGCCAGGCCCAGGCCTGGCGATCCGACGGCGGGAAGGGGACGAAGGTGAGCGTCAACCTGGCCGCCCGCCAGCTCCGCGACCCGGAGATCGTGGCCATGGTGTCGACCGGGCTGGCCGAGACCGGCCTCGATGCGGACGCGCTGACCCTCGAACTCACCGAGTCGAGCATCATGCAGGACGACGAGGGGCGCCTCCAGGAGCTCCGCGGCCTGGGGATTCACCTTGGCCTGGATGACTTCGGCACCGGGTACTCGTCGCTGAGCTACCTCTCCCGATTCCCGATCGAAACGCTGAAGATCGACCGATCGTTCACCGCCCGGCTGGGCGGACCTGATGAGGAACCGCCTTAGTGCGCTCGGTCATCCAGCTCGCGACCTCGATGGGGATGGAAACCGTAGGCGAGGGTATCGAGCGGCCGGAGCAACTCGAGCGGCTCCGCGAGCTGGGCTGCACCTATGGCCAGGGGTTCCTCCTGGCTCGCCCGATGGACGCCATTCGCGCCACCGCCTTGGCCACGGCCGGCCACACCGACCCCGCCGCCGGGGGTTAAGGGTCGCCGGGTACCATCCCGGCGTGCTGTACGACTACCCATCGGTCACCGAGAAATCGGTCCGTCTCGAGACCGACCGCGCGCTGGCCGAAGCGGACGCCCTCGTGGAGCAGGCCGTCGCGGCCGAGCCCGCCACCTTCGAGGCGCGGGTCGCACCCCTGGAGCTGGCCGGCGCCCGCCTGACGGAGGCCTATGGCCGCGGGGCTTTCCTGGCCCAGGCGCACCCCCACGCCAAGGTGCGGGACCAAGGGTCGGCGGCCGAGGAGCGACTCACGAAGTGGCGCGCGGCGCTTCCCTTCCGGCAGGACCTGTATCGGGCTGTGGTGGAAGCGGCCGAGGCACCTGCCGCCGAAACCCTCGATCCCGGACAGCAGCGCGTCCTGGAGCTGTGGATGCGCGACTTCCGCCGTGCCGGGCAGTCACTGGAGGCGCCGGCGCGGACCGAGCTGGAGGGCATCCGGAGCCGGCTGGTGGAGCTGGAGGTCGCCTTCAACCGCAACGTCAACGAGTACGAGGATGCGATCGAGGTCAGCCGGGAGGGCTTGGCCGGCCTTCCCGATGAATACATCGATCGGCTGTCGCCCGGCGCGGCACCCGGCACCTTCCGGGTGAGCCTCGACTACCCCGAGCTGTATCCCTTCCTGTCCCAGGCCTCGGATCGGGGCGCGCGGGAGACCCTGTTCCGGAAGCACTGGCGTCGCGCCGTCGAGCAGAACCGACCGATGCTGGCCGAGGCGCTCCAGCTCCGGCAGCGGGCGGCCGAGCTGCTCGGGCATCCGAGCTGGGCCCACTACGCCATCGAGGTCAAGATGGCGGAGCAGCCGGAGGCGGTGGCCGAGTTCTATCGATCCCTCGTCCCGCGCCTCGAACCGGCCCGCGATCGCGAGCTGGCCGTGCTGACGGGACGCTTCCACGCCGACGGCCACCAGGGACCGCTGAGCGCGTGGGACTGGAGCTACTACGACGAGCAACTGCGGCGAACCGAGTTTGGGGTCGACGCGAACCTCGTCGCCGAGTACCTGCCCCTCGAGACGTGCCTGGCGGCGATGTTCGCGGTCACCGGGGAGGTGCTCGGGCTCGAGTACCGGAAGGTGGACGAGGTGGGGGCATGGCACCGGGATGTCGAGCTGTACGAGGTCCGGGACAAGTCCACCGGCGAGCTGCTGGCCCACGTCTACGCCGACTGGTTCCCGCGCGAAGGAAAGTTCGGCCATGCCGCCGCCTTCCCGCTCGTGGTTGGGCACCGTCGCGCG
The DNA here is from genome assembly GCA_050695855.1 of Candidatus Limnocylindria bacterium. Classification (GTDB taxonomy): domain Bacteria; phylum Chloroflexota; class Limnocylindria; order QHBO01; family QHBO01; genus DASTEQ01. The sequence continues at coordinate 15,718 of JBOGTA010000165.1, read as the reverse complement.
GACGGCTCGTACGCGCGGCCGGTCAGCGCCATCCTGGCCAACTTCACGCCACCGGGTGGGGGCCGGCCGTCGCTCCTCCAGCACAACGAGCTGGAGACGCTGTTCCACGAGTTCGGGCACGTCCTCCACATGTCGCTGACCCGCTCCGAGTACGCGCGGACCAGCGGCAGCGAGTGCGAGATCGATTTCGTCGAAGCTCCCTCCCAGATCATGGAGCACTGGACCTGGGACCCGACGGTTCTCGGTCGGTTCGCCCGCCACTACCGGACGGGCGAGCCGATCCCCGTCGAGCTGGTGGATCGGATGGTGGCCGCGCGACGCCTGAACATCGGTCTGAAGACCATGGTCCAGGTGTTCTACGGGCAGGTGGACCTCTCGATCCACGACGGCCGCGCTGAGCCGGACCTGGATGAGGCCCTGCGGACGGCCTACGCCGCCGTGGGCATGCCGTACCCGGAGGGAACGTTCCTCTTGTCCGGGTTTGCGCACATGATGGGCGGATATGACGCGGGCTATTACGGCTATCTGTGGGCGGAGGTCATTGGGGATGACCTCTTCGGCCGGTTCACCGCAGAGGGGGTCACGTCGCCGGAGGTGGGGGTGGCGTACCGTCGCACGATCCTGGAGCCCAACGGCAGCCGTCCGGCCGCGGAGCTGGTCCGCGCGTTCCTGGGACGGGACCCAACCCCCGACGCCTGGCTCCGACTGCGCGGCATGAGCTAGCGGGGGGCGAGCAGCGCGACGAGCTCTCCGTGGAGGTGGCCGTTGGTGGCCAAGGCGGTCGGTCCTGAGTAGCCCGGTGCTCCGTCGAGGTCGGTGAACCGGCCGCCGGCCTCGGCGACGATCAGCGCCGGACCGGCGAGGTCCCAGGCCGACACTCCCGTCTCGACCATGATGTCGGCCGATCCCTGGGCCACCAGCATGTAGCCCCAGAAGTCGCCCAGGCCACGGTCGCGCCACGAACGGCGCAGAGCCTCGCGGATCCCCTCTCCCCGACCCTCCCCGTCGAACGGCGATAGGCCGGCATGGATCAGATGCGCCTCTTCGAGGCGGGTCACGGCCGATACTCGGACCGGCATCGAGCGCCCGCTCAGGGTGGTGGTCGCCCCCCCGCCGCGGGTCGCGGACCAACGTTGGCCGAGGGCCGGCGCCGACACGATGCCGGCCACCAGCTCTCCGTCGCGCTCGACGCCGATGAGCGTGGCCCAGACGTGAATCCGGCGCGCGAAGTTGGCCGTCCCGTCGATTGGATCGACGATCCAGCGGGTGCCGTCCGAGCCGGCGTCGTCGCCGTATTCCTCGCCCAGGACGCCATGGCTCGGGAATCGGTGCCGGATCCGGTCCCTGATCAGCTCCTCGATGGCGGTATCGGCGGAGGTCACTGGTGTGCCGTCCGCCTTGGTGCTGACCTCGGGTCCGGTCAGGAACGCCGGCAGCGAGATCGCATCGGCTGCGTCGGCCAGCTCCAGGCCGAAGACTCGCAGTGCTTCGAGCTCATCCATCCGGGACGCTGTCCAAGCGCCGGCGCAGCTCCTCGTTGACGAGATGCGCGTCGGCCCGACCGTTCATCCGGGCCATGACCTGGCCCACCAGGAACCCGTAGACCTGGCGCTTTCCGGACCGATACTCCGATACCGCCGCCGACTCGGCGAGGAGCACCGCATCGACCGCCTCGGCGATGACCACGGTGTCGCTGACCAGGGCCAGGCCCTCGGCGACGATGACCACGAGCGGCATCTCCCCGGATTCGAAGCACCGCGCCAGGACCTGCTTGGCGGAGGCGGGACTGATCCGTCCCGCCCCGACCTCGGCGATGAGCTCAGCCAGGCCCTCGGGTGCCAGGGCCACGTCGCGGGCGCGCAGGCCCTCGGCGGCGTGCTGGTTCAGGAGCCGGCTGAACTCGCCGCTCACCCAGTTGGCCGCCACCTTGGGCGACGCGCCGGCAGCCACGACCGCATCGAAGTAATCGCCCAGGCTGACGTCCGCGGTCAGGACCCCGGCGTCGTAAGGTGAGAGGGCGAGCTGGGTGACGTACCGCTCGCGGCGCGCGGCCGGCAGCTCGGGGAGGGTCGCCCGCAGCTCGGCCACCGACTCCGGCGATGGGCGGAGCGGAGGCAGGTCCGGCTCGGGGAAGTACCGGTAGTCGTTCGCCTCTTCCTTTGACCGCTGCTGAACGGTGCGTTCGCCGCTCTCGTCCCAGCCGCGCGTCTCCTGGACCAGCGGCATGCCATCGGTCAGGGCCTGCGTCATGCGGTCGACTTCGAACTCCATGGCGCGTTCCAGCGACCGGAACGAATTCAGGTTCTTGACTTCGACCTTGGTCCCAAGATCCTCGCTGCCAGCAGGCCGCAGGCTGACGTTGCCCTCGATCCGCATCGAACCTGCCTCCATGTCAGCGTCGGAGGCCCCGATGAAGCGGAGCAGGTCGCGGAGCGTTTCGCCGTAGGCGCGGGCCTGGGCCGGGGTCCGGAGGTCCGGCTCGGTGACGATCTCCATCAGCGGGACGCCGGCGCGGTTGAAGTCGACCAGGGAGTGGCCACGCCCGCCGTGGAGCAGCCGCGCCGTGTCCTCCTCGAGGTGGGCCCGGGTGATCTGCACCACCATATCCCCGCCCTCGGCGGGCACCGGCACCCGCAGCCGACCGTTGGCGGTCAGCGGCAATGCGTACTGGCTGATCTGGTAGCCCTTCGGCAGGTCGGGGTAGAAGTAGTTCTTGCGTTCGAAGCGGACGGCATCGGTCTGGACCTCGGCTTCGAGGGCCAGCCCGGTGAGCATCACGAGCTCCACCGCGCGGCGGTTGATGATCGGCAGGGTGCCGGGCATGCCCATGCAGATGGGGCACACCCGCGAGTTCGGCGCATCCGGCTCACCGGGGAGCGGGGCCGTCCGGCAGCGACAGAACATCTTCGAGGCCGTGCGCAGCTGAGCGTGGACCTCGATCCCGATGACGGTTTCGTAGGCGGTGCCGATGGCCACGGCCGGATTGTATGCTCCGCCCCGTGAAAGTCGGCGAGTGGGAGGATATCGGTCGGTCGCGCGCCCTCCTGCAACGCGTGCTCGGGGAGCTGGGCGCCGTGGAGCTGGCCGCTCACGTCACGATCCACGCCGACGGTGAGCGGCAGCGGATCCTGGTGGCCACCGACATCGGCCTGCTGGACTACAACTACGCGGTAACCGCGCCCGGGGAAGCCACCTACGAGCTGCGGGGCGGCATGGCCCGCTGGCCGTCCGTCCGCGGCATGCGCCTCCAGAGCGACGCCCAATGGGACGACAACTCCCGCACCGCCCGGTCGATCTGGCGACTGGTCGCCGAGGAGCCGAAGATCGAGCTGGCAGCCGAATCGACCGAGAGTGATCGGGCTGAGGTGACCGCCCTCCTCGACTTCGCGCGCGCCTGCTTCGCCTCGCTGGACCGATGAAAAAGCTGGCCACCATGGCCAGCGTCCTGCTGTTAGCCGCATGTGCTCCCAGTGCCTCCGAGACGCCGTCACCCTCCCCGCTGGCCACGCTCCAGGAATCTATCTCTGCAATTCCGTCACTTGCGGCCTGCGAGTCAGGCGCCGTATGCGATGGGCCGCTGGCGGCGGGCGATTACGTATCCGATACCACCGGGGCGCACATCGAGTTCACCCTCGACGAACATGACTGGTCCGGGCTGGCGGACATCCAGGACGTCGGCTTCGGGCTCTTTCTGGCCGATGTCGGGGGCCACGCCATCAGCGTGGTCAAGTTCGCGGGAGAGATCTTCACCGATGCCTGCTCCCCGGAGGCGACCTCGACGATCGGGTCCACCCCCGCAGACTTCATGGCGTTCCTGGCCGGGCGGACCGGCGTCAGCGGGGGAGGCGCGACCGATCCATCGGTCTTTGCCACACAGGTTGAGGTCGGCGGCCGGCCGGCGCTGCAGGTGGATCTGACGACCGAGGTGGATTCCACCTGCGAGGCCACCGGCGGCGGGCGGATCTGGCTGTGGGCGCTGCCGGTGGTCGGGGACTTCCACTTCAACGACCAGGAGACCGCCCGGGTGATCGCGGTGGACGGAGGGAGCGCCACGGTGATCATCGTCATCGAGGCGTTCCCCGACGCCGACTACGAACACCTCCTCGACCACGCCACCGAGGTCATCGAGTCGATGACCATCACCCCGCTCTAGGCGACCGCGCTCCTCCCGTCGGCTCGGTGACGGCCGACGAACCGCTCGATGCGGTCCATGGCCTCCACGATGTCCTCGTACGCGGTCGCGTAGCACATGCGGACGTGCCCCGCGCCTGATGGCCCGAACGCCTCGCCCGGGACGACGGCCACGTGCTCCTCGGCCAGCAGCGCCTGGGCGAAGTCCTCGGCCCCCAGCCCGGTGGCGGCGGTGACCTCGGGGAAGCAGTAGAACGCGCCCATCGGCTCGAAACAGAGCAGGCCGGTCTCATTGAGGCGACGGACCATGAGCTGGCGGCGCCGGTCGTACTCGGCCAGCATGTCCTGGACGAAGGGCTCGCCGACATCCAACGCCGCGATCGCCGCATGTTGGGCGGCGGTGGGGGCGCACATGATCCCGTACTGGTGGACCTTGGCGATTCCCGCCATCAGGGGCTCGGGGGCGGCCACGTACCCGATGCGCCAGCCGGTCATCGCGTACGCCTTCGAGAATCCGCCGATGAGCACGGTCCGGTCGCGCATCCGGGGCAGGGCGCTGAGCGCGGTGTGGCGGTGGTCGCCGTACACCAGGCGGTCGTAGATCTCGTCGCTGATAACCAGCAGGTCGTGGCGCTCGGCGACGGCCGCGATGGCCTCCAGGTCGGATCGGCTCAGCACGGCGCCGGTCGGGTTGTTCGGATAGCCGAGGAAGATGGCCTTGGTCCGTGGCGTGACCGCCGCTTCGATCTGCTCAGCGGTGACCCGGAAGTCGGTGGCATCCGTCGTGGGAAGGGCGACCGCCACGCCACCGGCCATCGTGATGCACGGCCCGTAGGCGACGAAGCACGGCTCGTGGTACAGGACCTCGTCCCCTGGGTTGAGGACGGCACGCAGGGTCGCGTCCAGGGCCTCGGAGGCGCCGACCGTGATGAGCAGCTCCCCGCGGGGCTCGTAGCGGACCCCATAGCGGCCTGCCAGGTTGGCCGCCACCCGCTCACGCAGCTCGATCATTCCGCCGTTGGCGGTGTAGTGGGTCTCCCCGGCCTCCAGGGCGGCAATCGCGGCCCGGGTCAGCGGTTCGGGCGTCGTGAAGTCCGGCTCCCCGATGGTCAGGCTGATGACGTCGCGCATCTCGGCCAGCATGTCGAAGAAGCGGCGGATGCCCGAGGGCGCCAGGTCCCGCACCGTGTCGTTGAGGAACTCGGCGGGAGCCCGGACGGTGCCGGTCGGATCGGTGTGCATCGGTTCGTCAGTCTATCTCGGAGGCGGACTGACCGATGCCGGCTGCGCCGGCAGCTTCTCCCCGGCGGCGATCGGCACCGTCAACCGGTTGCCGCTGGGCGGCAGGGGGCAGGTGGCGTAGGGGCTGAACACGCACGGTGGGTTGTACGCCAGGTTGAAATCGACGACCACAGTACCGTCGGCGGCGGGCGGCTCGGTGTACAGGAAGCGTCCGGCGGCATAGGTCGTGGTGCCGTTGGTGGGATCGGCGAAGATCAGCCACAGCGAGCCTTCCTCGTCGCCCTCGAGCGCGGCCAGGCGCTGCGGCTGGGCATCCACGCTGAATTCGACCCAGCCGGGAAAGTCATCCTCGGTGACATCCTCGCGCACGTCGGGCACGGCGATGGTCTGCCCCGGCTCGGCCGCCTCGAAGCGAGCCACCAGACGCCAGGCCGGATCGACCGGGAAGCGCGGCACGCCGCCGAACGCGCGGAGCGCTGGGGCCTCGGTGTCTCGAACTCGCAGCCCGATCCGCGCGCCGCGACGGATGAGGTGGAACCGGAGCGAACCCAGCTCGATGACGGTCGGATCGCCGTCTATGTCCGCTCGCAGCGGCAGCTCACCGCTGATCGGTACGCCGTCGTGTGTCAAGGCGGCTTCGTGATGCGGCCGGACGCGCACCTGGAGGTCATCGGTCACCAGCAGGTGGCCGGCCAGGGGTGGGGCTCCCCGCCCGCTGAGCCGGATGGCGTTGCTCGGATGCTGCCCGAGCTCGTGCTCACCGGGTGTCAGCCAATGCAGGCCGACCAGGGTGAGCCAGCCGTCGGGCGAGCGCAGGCGCCGGTCGCGCTCGGCGTCCCATCGCTCGACTTCGGCAAGGTATTCCTCCGCTTCCGGCATCGGCCCAATCACACCCGCAGCATAGGCGCGCCCGGTCCGGCAGAGAGTCGCCCTCCCCCTCCCCCCCGACTGATGTACTGGCCTGATGCGTGCGACCTTCATTGCGATCTCGGTCCACCGCTCGGTCCGCTCGCTCATGGACCCACCACCTGGGCGGGGCTAACCGCTGGCGGGCAGGAAGATCAGGGTCGGGGCGGTGCCGGGCCCCAGCCGAACATAGGTCGCCGGGCCGTCGCTGACAGGGTTGGTCAAGACCGTCCGTCCGACATTCGTCGTCCCGTCGAGAGCCACCGCGATGGGCCCCTCCCCGAAGCGAGCCAGGCAGGCCGCGGCGTACCCCTCGGTGGCCGGCTCGGCCAGGACCAGCACGCTGCGACCGAGGGTCACGCGCCGGCATTTGGCGCCCAGCTCGGCGTCCTCGCCGGTATCCCACCAGCCATCTTCCGCTCTGATGACCGCGGCCAGATCGGCGGCCGCGCGGTCGGCGTCGACAGTGGCGAGGATCAGGCCACGGGGTGGTTCGGTCCAGTCGTCGAAAGGCCGCGGCCACAGGGCGCGGCGGGCCGGGTCTTCGGGGGGCTCCAAAGTCTCCGTCAGCACGCCGCGCATCCCCCACCACGCCATCCGGGGCTCATCGCCATAGTCGGTCGACAGCCACTGCGGGAACAGTTGGGCGCCGCCCTCCCGGAAGATCCGGTTCAGGCCAGTGAGATCCGACACGAGCAGGTGGATGTGGCTGATCTCGGTCATCGGTCTCGCAGTCTATCCCGTAGCATCCGGCCCGATGTCCGAGAGTGGATGGGTCGAGACCAACGGTGCGCGGCTTTACTGCGAAGCCGATGGCGCCGGCACGCCGCTCGTCCTGCTCCACGCCGGGATCGCGAATCTCCGACAGTGGGATCCGCACGTGCCCGCCTTCGCCGAGCGCTACCGGGTCATCCGCTACGACGCGCGCGGCTACGGACGGACCGATTCCGAGCATGTCGCATACCGGAACCGCGATGATCTCGCCGCCGTACTGGATCATTTCGGCGCGACGGCTGCCCATATCCTCGGCTGCTCGCGAAGCGGTGCGATCGTCATCGACTTCGCGGTCGAGCATCCGGAGCGGGTGATCAGCCTGACCGATGTCGCCGGCGGTCTGGGTGGCTACGACCCCGGGCTGCCGCCGGAGGTGACGGCGCCCGGCGAAGTGATGGACACGGCCTGGGAGAAGCTGTCAGCGGCCAAGAACTGGGCGACGCTGGCCGAGCGCGAGACGACGTTCTGGGTCGAGGGCGAGACCCAGCAACCGGGCCGTGTAGACCCCGCGTTGCGGGCCCTGGTCCACGACTGGATCTACACGCGGTACGTCGCCGAGCCGGAGGAGGGCGATCCACAGCGGACGGACCCGCCCGCCGTCGAACGGTTGGACCGGCTGACGATGCCGGTCCTGGTGATCTACGGCGATCTGGACGATGCCTGGACGAACGCGACCTGCCGCTACGTGGCGGCGACGGTGCCCGGCGCCCGGCTCGAGGTCTTCGAGAACGCGGCCCACATGCTCAATCTCGAGCAGCCCGAGCGCTTCACCCGGGTCGTCCTCGACTTCCTGACCGAGGTCGACGCCCGAACCTAGTCGTGGGCGGTGGGGGGCCGCAGCTGGGCGAAGCCCGCTCGACGCTCGTAGGCGTCGGCCACGCGCAGCACGGTCGCCTCGTCGAAGGCGCGGCCGATGACCTGGAAGCCCACCGGCAACCCGTCGCTCAGGCCGCACGGGAGCGAGATGCCGGGCAGACCCGCGATGTTGACGGGCAGGGTGCACGCGTCGTTGAGGTACATCAGCAGCGGGTCCTCGGTCTTGGCCCCGATCTTGAACGCGACCGATGGCGAGGTGGGCGCCAGCAGGGCGTCAACCGTGCCCAGCACCTCGTCGAACTCGGCCTTGATCAGGGTCCGGACCTGCTGCGCCTTGAGGTAGTAGGCGTCGTAGTAGCCGGCCGACAGGGCATAGGTCCCCAGGATGATCCGCCGCTTGACCTCCGGCCCGAATCCCTGGCCCCGGGTCAGACGGTAGTTCTCGAGCAGGTCGTCGACCCCGGCACTGAGGCCGTACTTGATCCCGTCGTAGCGGGCCAGGTTGGCGCTCGCCTCGGCAGGGGTGATGATGTAGTACGTCGCCAGGCCCTTGTCGGTGGATGGCAGGGAGACGTCCACGATGTCCGCCCCGGCCGATGCGAGCACGTCGACCGCGGCGCGGACCGCCCGCTCCACCCCGGGTTCCATGCCCGGCACGAAGAACTCGTGCGGCACGCCCAGGCGCAGGCCGCGCACCTCGCCGTCGAGCGCGGCCATGTAGTCTGGCACCGGCGCGTCTACGCAGGTCGCATCGCGCGGATCGTGTCCGGCCAGCCCGCCGAGCACCATCGCCACGTCCCGCACCGAACGCCCGAACGGTCCGCACTGGTCGAGGGACGACGCGAAGGCCACCATCCCGTAGCGGCTGACGCGGCCGTATGTCGGCTTCATGCCCACCACCCCGCTGAGCGCGGCGGGCTGACGGATGCTCCCACCGGTGTCGGTTCCGGTGGCGAAGAACGCCTGGCCGGCGGCCACCGCCACACTTGAGCCGCCACTCGACCCACCAGGTACCAGCGTCTCGTCCCACGGATTGCGCACCGGTCCGTAGGCGCTGTTCTCGTTCGAGCTGCCCATGGCGAACTCGTCGCAGTTCGTCTTGCCCAGCAGGACGGCCCCAGCGACGGTCAGCCGTTCCTCTGCGTCGCTGGCGTAGGGCGAGAGGTAGCCGGCCAGGATGCGTGAGCCGGCGGTGGTGGGCAGTCCCCCGTTGGGCTGCCCGTCATCGTCGAGCGCCCGCGTCACGAAGATGTCCTTGAGGGCATACGGGATCCCGAGCAGCGGCCGGCGGTCCCCGGCCCGACGGGCCGCATCGGCCGTGTCGGCGGCGGCGAGGGCACGCTCCCCGCTCAACGCCAGAAACGTGTTCAACCTCGCCGCATCGCGCTCGATTCGCGCCAGGCAGGCCTCCACCAGCTCGCGGCTGGACAGCTCAGCGGCCTCCAGCAGCGGGACGACCTCGCTGATGGTGCGGTCGGCGAGCGGGAGTGTCCCGGCGCCGGCGGAGCCGGTGCCCATCGGTCTAGCGGCCTTCCTTGAGAACGAGCGGGACGCGGAGGTGGTCGCCCTCGCGCAGTGGCGCATTGGCCAGGGCAGCCTCGCGCGAGATCCCGTCCCGCGGCTCGTCGTCGCGCATGACGTTCTCCAGGGCCAGGACCGTGGCGGTGGGCCCGACGTGGCTGGTGTCGACGTCCCGCAGCACGGCGATCGCCTCCAGGATCCGCGACAGCTGGCCCTGCATGCGGTCCAGCTCCTCGTCGGTCAGGTGCAGGCGAGCCAGCTCGGCGACGTGCTCGACGTCAGCTCGGCTGATCATGCGCCGATGCTAGCAGGCCACAATGGGCCACATGACGGAAGCGCCAAAGGTGGAGGTTCTGCCGCTTCCCGGCGGCCGGATCGAGCGCCTGCGGCTCCCCGGCGGACGCGGGGCGCCGCTGCTGGTCGTGGGCGGTGTCGAGACCGGGCTACGGCCGCTGGCCGGCACGGAGGCGCTTCAGGGACGCCGATGGGAGGGCCGGGCACGGGGCCGCCCGGTGACGGTGATCGGGCGGCCGATCCCAGACAGCCCGGCCGATGCCGAGCCCATGCTCCACCCGCGGGCGTCGGCCGCCGCGGTCGCGACGGCCGTGGAGGACCTGGCGGGCCCGTTCGCGATCGAGGCTGAGTCGGGCGGGGGTCGGATCTCGATGTGGCTGACCATCGACCGGCCGGAGCTCGTCCGTCGCCTGCTCCTGGCCGCCTCGGCATCCGAAACGCCGCCCGACTCGCCGATGACAGTGCGGATGGCCCAGTGGATCGCCCTTGCTGAGCAGGGCGCGTGGAGCGAATTGTTCGCGCTCCAGGCGGCTCAGCTCAAGCCCGGTGGCCCGGAGAGCGACGCGCCGCCGGCCGCGGCCTTCGCGGCAGTGGCCAGCCTCCAGCCGCGCCCCTCCACCCCGGAGCGATTCATCGCCGAGCTGCGGACCACCCTCGCCCCCTCGTCATTCGTGACCAACCGGCTGCCCGAGATCCGGGTCCCGACGCTCGTCCTGGCCGGCGGCCGGGACCGGGTCGTGCCCCTGGCCGCGTCGCGGCTGGTGGCGGAGCGGATTCCCGGTGCGCGGCTGGAGGTGGACCCGGCCTGCGGCCACACCGTCCGGGCGTCGTTCCGCGGGTACCACGACCTGGTGGAGGCGTTCGTCGCCGAGGACGACGGTCAGGCCTGAGACGCCGGCGCCGGATCGGCGGTCCGCGCCCGCGTGCCGAGCCACAGCATCAAGGTCCCGAGGAGGGCCACCCCCGCGGAGGACGCGAATGCCAGCGGAATGGATGACGCCCCGGCGACGGCTCCAAGAGCCACCGGGCCGAGCCCGAAAGCGAGGTCGATGAACGCACTGAAGGTCCCAAGGGCGGCCCCTCGCTGTGCGGCCGGGACGCCGGATATCGCCAGCAGCGCCAGCGCGGGGGTCGTGAAGGCGACACCGAGAGCCAGGACCACGGTCCCGACCATGAGGCCGATTGGGTCCGCCCACAGGCCCATGATGAGGAGCCCGGCGGCCGTGATCACCATGGCGGTGCCGGACAGCCGTCGCGCGCCCACCCGGTCGGGGAGCTTCGCGCCGAGGAGGCGGACCAGGATCACAACTCCCCCGAACGCCAGCAGGTACGGCGAGACGCCGGCCAGGCCGAGGTCACGCACGGCGTACAGCGGTGCCAGGGTGAAGTAGCCGGCCATTCCCCAGACGCCGGCCAGCAGGACCACGCCCGGCAGGACCCCGGCGCGATGGAGCAGCCGCCCGGAGCCCGAGTCCTCGGTCGGTGCCGGCCGAGTTTCGGGGAGCAGGAATGAGACCATGGTGGCCAGCGCGGCCACCGCGGCGGCGGTGATCCACACCGCCCAGTAGCGGTCCTGGCCGAGGGCCACCTCGGCCAGCAGTGGGCCGACGGCGATGCCCAGGTACAGGGTCAGGCTGTCGTAGGTGATGGCCTCACCCTGCCGTCCTTCCGGAGCCAGGTCGGCAACGGCCGCGAACGCGGCGACGAAGAAGAATGCCTCCGCCACGCCCATCGCCAGCCGCAAGCCGATGAGGATCGGCAGCGAAGCGGCAGCCAGGTGTCCGAGGGCGGCGGCGGAGAACAGCGCCGCGCCCCCGATCATCAGCACCCGACGGCCGCGGCGGTCGGCGAGGCGACCGGCGTATGGCCGCAGCACGAGAGCCGTCAGGCTGAAGGCACCGAACGCGAGGCCGGCTCCCACTTCCCCACCGCCGAGCGGCCCATCGACGTACCTCGACAGAGCGGCGAACGCGATGCCGTCCGCGGTGAAGTACACGAACGATGCCACCAGGAGCAAGAGGAACGGTCGCGTCCACAGTCCGGTCGGCGGCGGCACACCCATTGGGGCCAGATTCTAGGCGCAACTCCCATCGGCCCATACACTGCGCACATGTCCGAGCCGTGCCCTTGCCCGCCGCAGCGGCCCCCCGGCGACGTGCAGCGCATCGCCGAGCACTTCGACAAGCGGATGCGCGACTGGCAGCCGGTCTGCCCCGCGTCCACCGACCTCCTCTTCGGGTGGCTCCAGGAGGAGGGCCTGGCGGGATCGAGCGTCTTTGACGTGGGGTGTGGGACGGGCGAGCTCATCGTTCGCGCCCTGGACGCCGGTGCAGCACGGGCCACGGGCGCCGACCTGTCTTCGGAGGCTATCGCCCAAGCATCAAACCAGGTACGAGAGGCGGGCTTCGAGGACCGGGTGGACCTCTGGGTCGGTGACGCGGCGGTCGAGCCACTCGAGGCCCACGACGTGGTCGTGCTGGACAAGGTGATCTGCTGCTACCCCGATGCGGATGCCCTCATCGCCCGCTCCACGGCCGCCGCCCGGCGGGTCTACGCCTTCGCCGTGCCGGAGTCACGCGGCTTCTGGGGCTTCTTGGCCCGCGCTCGCTGGTTCGTGTTCGGTCTCATCGAGCGATTCCAGGGTGGCACCCTGCCGCGATTCGTCCACGAGCGAACTGACGTGGAGGCCAAGGTCCTGGCGGCCGGTTTCCGACCGGTTCAATCCGGGCGCCAGTTCGTCTGGTTCGTCGCGGTCTACGCCCGCCGCTAGGTCACACCGCCTCCAGGAGACGTCGGAATGCCTGCTCATCGAGCACCGCCACTCCGAGCTGCTCGGCCTTGGCGAGCTTGGATCCGGCCTTCTCGCCCGCCACCAGAAAATCGGTCTTGGCGCTGACCGATCCCGCCGAATGGCCGCCAGCGGCCCGGATCGCGGCCTCCGCCTCCTCGCGCGTAAAGCCGGGCAGCGTCCCGGTCACGACCAGCGTCTTCCCGGCGAGAGGACCCTCGGCCACGGCCGCCAGCGAACCGGGCTCGGGCGCCTCGGCCACGACGCCCGCTTCGACCAGGCGCTGAAGCACCTTCCCGGTGTGCTCGTCGCGGAAGAAGCGGGCGATGCTCTCGGCCACCACCGCCCCGACGCCGAACACCGCGGTCAGCTCCTCGGCCGATGCGCCGGCCAAGCGGTCTGCGACGCGCCGCGTCCAGTCCGCCTCGGATTCTCCCTCCGTCGGCGGCCTGTCCTTGGCCAGCCAGCGGGAGAGATCGATCGCCGTCTGCTCCCCCACGTGCCGGATGCCCAGCCCATTGAGAAGGCGGTACAGGGCCCGGCTCCGGGACTGCTGAATGGCCGCAAACAGGTTCTCGGCACTCTTCCGGGCGAATCGGTCCAGGCTCTCGATCGTTTCCACGCTGAGCCGATAGAGATCGGCCGGCTCGGTGACCAGTCCGCGCTCGACGAGCTGGACGACCGCGGCGTATCCCGCGCCCTCGATGTCCATCCCGCCGCGCCCGGTGAAGTGGAGGAGGCCTCCCAGCCGCTGGGCCGGGCAGAACGGGTTCGGGCAGCGGGCCACGACTTCGCCCGCTTCGCGGACCACTTCGGTGCCGCAGGCTGGACACGTCGTCGGCATGGACCACTCCCACTCGTCGCCGGTGCGTGCCTCCACCACGGGGCGGACGACCTCAGGAATGACGTCACCGGCCCGCTGGAGCACGACCAGATCCCCGACCCGTAGGTCCTTGCGCTTGATCTCGTCGATGTTGTGGAGGGTGGCGTTGCGGACCGTGGTGCCGCCCACGAAGACCGGGCTCACGTGCGCCACCGGGGTCAGCGCCCCCGTCCGGCCGACATAGACCTCGATCGCTTCCAGGCGGGTGGTGACCTGCTCGGCCGGGAACTTGTAGGCCACCGCCCATCGCGGGGACCGCGACACGAAGCCCAGCCGCTCCTGCTCAGGCACTGCGTCGACCTTGACCACCACGCCATCGGTCTCGTAGTCAAGCTCGTGTCGCTTGTCCTGCCATTCGGCGACGAATGCCAGCACCTCCTCCATCCCGGCTGCCTGGCGAACATTGGGGTTGACCGCGAAGCCCAGCTCACGCAGAAGGGCGAGCGAGGCGGTCTGACTGGCCAGGCCGGGCACGCCGACCAGCGAATAGCACCAGACCGCTAGCCTCCGGCTGGCGGTGATCGCGGGATCCTTCTGGCGCACCGATCCGGCGGCCGTGTTCCGGGCGTTGGCGTAACGCGGCTTGCCCTCGCGCTCGAGCTGCTGGTTGAGGGCCTCGAACGCGGGGCGCGGCATGAAGACCTCTCCCCGCACTTCGAGGGCGTCCCCCGGCGGGTCGGCGCGGAGCGTAAGCGGGATGGCCCGGATCGTTCGTAGGTTGGGGGTCACGTCCTCGCCGCTGTAGCCCTCGCCGCGGGTCGCGCCACGCACGAAGGAGCGACCCTCGTAGCGGAGGCTGACCGCCAGCCCGTCGATCTTCAGCTCGCAGACGTACCGCACCGCGGGATCGCCATCGGTCAGCCCCAGGCCGCGGCGGACTCGAGCGTCAAATCCGCGCAGCTCATCGGCTCCGAAGGCGTTGGCCAGCGACAGCATCGGCACCGCGTGGCGCACCTCGGCGAAGCCGGCGGCAGGTGCGGCGCCTACCCGCTGGGTGGGCGAGTCCGGGGTGCGGAGCTCCGGGTGCGCCGCTTCGAGCTCCTCGAGCTCCCGCAGCAGGCGGTCGTACTCGGCGTCATCGATGGTCGGGGCATCGAGGACGTAGTAGCGATGATTGGCGTCGTCGATGGCGGCCCGCAATGCCACGGCGCGCCCGGCCGCACGTTTGGCGGCTCGCTTCGCTGGCCGCCGAGCCGGGTCAGTCATCCAGCTGGTCGGCGTCGGATTCGGATGCGCCTCCCGCGGCGAACCAGGCCCGAATGTCGCTGGTGTGTTCGCGGTAGTGATCGGCCCCGTCGTAGAGGATGATTTCCTCCAGCGTGTCGCCGTCCGCGTCCCGCTCCGAGAGCCACTCCGGGTCAGCGCTCAGGACCCGCTTCCGAAACGCCTCGAAGGCCAGCTCCTCGCGCGATCGAACGGTGGCCATGTCCGTCTCGCCCGCCACCCGGGCCACCACCGCGTTGCGATCGTCCACGCTGGGCGCATCGACGTCGAACTCGTCCAGCCGGCCCTGCTCGGCGTGATGCACCGCCTCGGCCGCATGACCGGCCCAGTAGCCCATGTGGGCAATGAGCTCGCGGGCCGACCACACCCCAACCAGACCGGGGCTGGTCAGCAGCGCCGGATCGATGTCGGCCACGGCCTCGAGGAACTCCTGGCGGGCCTGCACCATGTCCTGGGCAAGCTCCAGGGTCCGCGCCAGTGGGTCAGCCATGGCCCTCGATGGTAGCGTCGGCCCTCCCCCCTGACTACGCTATCGGCCGATCCGCTCCAGGCCGGCATAGGAGCCGATCAGGCGTCGGACGCCATGGCCGGCAAAGGCGACGGTCACCTCCTCGTCGCCGCTGACCCACTGCGAGCTGACCACGATCCCCTCCCCAAAGCGACGGTGGCGGACCTTGTCGCCGGCCGACCAGGCCAGCTCGACGGGGGCCGTCGCCACCGGCACAGGGCCTCCCGCGTCCCCGTCGGCGGCGGCTTCGGAGGCTGCGCGGCCGAACGTTCCGCTTCCCAAATCGAGGTCCGGCAGCCGCTCGGGACGCAGCGGCTCGAGACCGGGGCGGATCCGACCCCAGACGCTGGGCGTCGAGCCCGTGCCGTCGTCCATGCCACCCTCGCGGACCCAGCCCAGGCCCGACGGACCGCGACGCCCGCCGCCCACTTCCAGCAGGTCCTCGGGCAGATCGGCCAGGAAGCGGGAGGGCTCAACCTCCACCCCGCCGCTGCCCCAGGCCGAGCGGTGCCGGGCGTGGACCAGGAACAGCCGGTCCTTGGCCCGTGTCATCCCCACGTAGGCCAGCCTCCGTTCCTCCTCCAGCCCGACGATGAACACGACCGGGAACTCGAGCCCCTTCGCCGCGTGC
>JBOGTA010000164.1:0-4688 GCA_050695855.1 Candidatus Limnocylindria bacterium | reverse complement strand
CCGTCTCGTGGCTCACCGGCGACGATGGAGCCTGGATCGATACCAGGGTCGCGCTGGGGTCGGTGGCGGCGATCCCCGTTCGGGCCCGGGCCACGGAGGCCGCTCTTGACGGGCAGCACGCGGTGCGCGCCGCCGCCGACGCTGCGGTGGCAGCCCTCGAGGCGGAAATCCAACCGATCGACGACGTGCGCTCGTCGGCCGACTACCGCCGCCTGGTGGCGGGCCGGGTCCTCCGTCGCCTCATCCGCGAAGAAGGCGGCTGGTGAGCCCATGACCAAGGCTTCCCGCGGCACCGTCACCCTCCTCTTCGTCGACATCGCCGGCTCCACCCGAATGCTTGCCGAGCTGGGAGACGCATATGGTGCCGTCCTGCGGGACTACCGCCGGCTCATGGTCGCGGCCGCCGAAGCGGAGCAGGGGATCCTGGTCGACACCGCCGGCGACGGGTTATTCCTCTCGTTTCCGTCGGCCCGTGGAGCGCTGACCGCGGCAATCGCCGCGCAGCGTTCTTTCCGCGACCACCAATGGCCGGCCAGTGTCAGCGTCGAGGCGCGGATCGGGATCCATACCGGGGAACCGGTGACGGATGAGGACATGCTGGTCGGCCTGGACGTGCATAGGGCCGCGCGGATCTGCGCCGCCGGTCATGGCGGTCAGATCCTGCTCTCGCTCACCACCCACGATCTGCTGCACGGGGAGGCTCCTGGCGATACCCAGCTCCGCGACCTCGGGGAGCATCGGCTCAAGGACCTGGCCCACCCTGAGCGGGTCTTCCAGGCCAGCGCCCCCGACCTCCCGTCCGAGTTCCCGCCGGTGCGGTCGCTCGACAACTGGCCGAACAACCTGCCTCGCCAACTCTCGACGTTCATCGGTCGCTCCGACGCGCTGAGCGAGGCCAGCCAGCGCCTGATGAGCACGCCGCTCCTGACCCTCACCGGGCCTGGAGGCGTGGGAAAGACGCGGCTGGCGCTGGAGCTCGCAGCCCGGTCCATGGACGATTTCCCCGACGGCGCATGGGTGATCGAGCTGGCGACTCTCAGCGACGGCGCCCTGGTGGCGGAGACGGTCGCCGGGGCTCTGCGCGTCAAGGACCAGCCCGCCGTGCCAATCCTCACGACGCTGGCCGAACATCTCGAGACCGAGCGCGTCCTGCTCGTATTCGATGACTGCGAGCACGTCCTCGATGCCGTGGCCGACGTCATCGACGAGCTGCTTCGCGCCTGCCCACACGTGCGGGTCCTGGCCACCAGCCGCGAGGCCCTCGGACTCTCCGGGGAGAGCCTGTTCCCGGTGCCGTCCATGAGCCTGCCTGACGCACCGAGCGCATCGGTCGCCGACCTCGAGGATTGGGAAGCCGTTCGCTTGTTCGTCGACCGCGCCCGGGCCGTGCAGCCGGTGTTTGCCCTGAACGACCACAACGCCGCAGCCGTCTTCCAGATCTGCCGTCGGCTCGACGGCATCCCCCTCGCCATCGAGCTCGCCGCGGCGCGGGTCAAGGCCCTCCCGCCCGAGCAGATCGCGGCTAGGCTCGATGATCGTTTCCGGCTGCTCACCGGCGGCAGCCGGCTGGCGCTTCCCCGGCACCGAACCCTCAAGGCCGCTATGGACTGGAGCTTCGACCTCCTGACCGATGTCGAGCGCGCCCTCCTGACCCGCCTGGCCGTGTTCGCGGGCACCTTCAGCCTCGATGCGGTGGAGGCAGTGTGCTCCAGCGACGGTGTCGACCGAGAGGAGGTGCTCGACCTGCTCACCCGCCTGATCGACCAGTCCCTCGTCGTCGTGGAGGCCGGCGCCGGCGAGGCCCGGTATCGGCTCCTCGACACCGTCCAGCAGTACGCGATGGAGCGTCTCGTTGCGGCCGACCCCGAGGGTACATCCCGGGGCCGCCATGCGGCCCACATGCTGGAGGTGGCCGAGCGCTCCGCACCGATGCTGTTCGCGGGGCCGGCTGCGGGGCCGGCGTTCGAGGCCTTCTCCGCGGATCACGACAACCTGCGCGCCGCGCTGCAGTGGACCGATCACGCTCCCGAAGCAAGCGCCACCCAGCTGCGGCTGGCCGCCAGCCTGTGGCGCTACTGGGAGATCGGCGGCAACCTGATCGAAGGTCGAAGCTGGCTGACCCGCGCCCTGGCTCGCACCGACGGCGAGATCTCGGAGCTCCGAGCCACCGCCCTGACCGGGCTCGGCAGCCTCGCAGCCCAGCAGGGCGACGTGGCGGCCGCTGTCGCGGCCCACGAAGAGGCTCTCGAGACGCAGCGCCAGCTCGGGGATCCGAACGGGATCGCCTACGCCGCCAGCAACCTGGCCAATGTCTGCGTCGAGCGCGGCGACTTCGTGCGGGCCCGTGCCCTTTACGAGGAGTCCATCTCCATCCTCCGCCCAACCACGAACGCGCGGGGCATGGCCTTCGCCCTCCTCAACCTCGCTGACGTCGCCGCCCGGCAGGGCGACGCCGATGAAGCCCGCCGCCTGTCAGACGACGGGACGGGCATCTTCCGCGCCGAGGGCGACCTCATTGGTGTGGCCCTGGCGCTCGGCCGGGGCGCCACCTTCAGCCTCCAGCAAGGGGACACGGCCGATGCCCGGACCCGGCACGAGGAGGCGCTCGACATCTTCCGCCGCTTCGGCGACGGACGAGGGGTCGCCCGATCCCTCATGTTCCTCGGTGACATCGCCGCCGTCGAGGGACATTTGGACGAGGCCGAGAGCCTCTATGGGTCCAGCATCGCCCATCGCCGCGACCTCGGGGATCGCGGCGGCCAGGCGACCGCGTGCGATCGGCTGGCCCGCATCGTGGCGCGCGACGATCCCGAACGGGCGGCCCGCCTCATCGGCTTCGCCGACGGCCAGCGCGAGCTGATCGGTGCCTCACTCCCTCCCGCCGACCAGGCGGAACGAGATCAGCTCCTGAGCGGCCTCGAAAGGCGATTGGATCCTGCCGCGCTCGCCAGCCTCAGGAACGCCGGCCGACGGCTTCCGCTGGAGGCAATCATCAGCGAACCTGCCCCCGAGGCAGACAGCCGAGCCAGCTAAGCCCCTTCCAAGACCTCCTGGATCCGGTCCGCGAGGAGGCCGTGCGCCTCGCGATGAACGTCCTCTGCCGCCTGGGCGCTGGGGGCCTCCACCAGGCAGAACACCTTGCCGGTGGTCTCGTCATACCAGTAGCGCAGGTACGACACGTTGTATTTCGCCTGCACCTCGAGGTCGCGGGCGTGGGCCTGAGCTACGGCAACGCCGGTGAGACCGGGCACGTGGTCGTGCGTGTCAAGATAGAGCGGCATGCTGGCGACATTCTCCTGGATCGAGGCCCAGCCCCGCCATGGGCGAGGTGCGTATCGTAGGGCAGACTCGAGTCGTGGGTAGACCGACGCGAGACGACGTGACGATCTTCGCCACCGCAGACGACTTCCGGGACTGGCTACATGCCCATCACGCCTCCGCCGACCACCTATGGGTCGGCTACTACCGCAAGGGAACGGGGAGGACCGCGATGACCTATCCGGAGGCCGTCGAGGAAGCCCTGTGCTTCGGCTGGATCGATGGCCTCACCTATCGCATCGACGAGGAGGTGCACACCAATCGCTTCACGCCGCGGCGAAAGGGCAGCAACTGGAGCGGGCCGAACATCGCCAAGGTCGCCGAACTGACGAAAGCGGGTCGCATGCACGGGGCCGGGCTGCGTGCGTTCGAGGAACGCGATCGGCGCAAGGATCAGCCGGACCTGCGCGACAACCCGCTCCGCCAGGCTCTGCCGGCCGAGCTGGAGCGCCAGATCAAGGCTGAGCCAGCGGCCTGGGCCTACTGGCAGACGCGGCCGCCAGGCTACCGTCGCCAGGCCGCGTCCTGGATCCTGTCAGCGGTCCGCCCCGACACACGCGCGCGGCGCCTGGCGAGCCTCATCCAGGACTCGGCCGCCGGTCGACCAGTCAAGCCGCTGTCCTACGGAGCACAGAAATGAGTGAAGCCAGCAGCGGCAAGCTGCTCGAGTCGGCAATTGCGGCGTGGAATCGTGGCGATCACGATGCGTACATGGAGCTCTACCACGACGACGTCGTCCTCCATACAGCGCGCGGGGAATTGCGCGGCGCCGCGAGTGTTCGCGCGATGTACGACGATGTCTGGGCGGCGTACCAGTCCCGCCTCGAGATCGACGATCTCATCGCCGACGATCCGCGGGTCGCGTGTCGCTATCGCTGGATCGCGAGCGATAAATCGTCAAGCAAGTCGTTCAGCGTGCCCGGCATTACCATCCTCCACTTCGACAGCGGCCAATGCGTTGAGCGATGGGACCTCGAAGGAAGGCCCGAGAAGCACGCGTGACCGGCGTCAGCCCGCCCGGAGTGGAGGTCATCGGCCCTCCGCACGACTACGCGGATGAGGTCCTGACGGCCGACGCCCTGACGTTCATCGCGAGCCTGCATCGGTCCTTCAACTCCCGCCGCCTTCGCCTTCTGGCGGACCGGTCCGAGCGGCAGGCCAGGTTCGACGCCGGCGAGGTCCCCGACTTCCTGCCCAACACCGCGCATGTCCGGGACGACCCCTCTTGGCGAGTGGCGCCCGCGCCGGCCGACCTGAACGACCGGCGAGTGGAGATCACCGGGCCCGCCGAGCCGAAGATGATGATTAACGCCCTGAACAGCGGCGCGAAGGTGTTCATGGCTGACTTCGAGGATGCACTGTCCCCCACC
>JBOGTA010000163.1:0-3719 GCA_050695855.1 Candidatus Limnocylindria bacterium | reverse complement strand
GCCATCGGCCTCGGCGCGGCTGCCGTGGTGCGGGTACTCCTCATCGGTTCGAACCTCCTCGATTCAGCCAGCCCCGCACCGGGCGGCCAGCCGACGGCCTCGGTCGCACCAACCGAAGCCGAACGATCTGTCGAGCCGTCGAGTGCCGCTGGACTGCCGGTACACCTCTTGTGGCTTGAGCCAGTGCGGATCGACGTGACCATCCCGGCCCCAGGCTGGTACGGCGAACCGGCTAATGGAATCCTCGTCAAGAATGACGATCCCGACCCACCGGACGGTGCGGGTTTGATCGTGTTCGAGGGCCCGATGTACGTCTACGGGGATCCCTGCCAGTGGTCGACGACCAAGCCGGATACTCCTGCCACCACGGTCGACGAGCTGGTGGCCGCCTTGTCGGCCCAAGCATCACGCGATGCGACGGCGCCGGTGGACGTCACGGTGGGCGGGTTCACCGGGAAGTCGATCACCCTCCACGTCCCGGATGACGCCGTGTTCAGCGACTGCGACCAGGGCTATTTCGGCACCCTGGTGGACAGCCTGGAGCCGACCCCTTCGCGCTACCACCAAGGCCCCGGCCAGATCGATGAGCTGTGGATCCTGGACGTCAACGGCGTGCTGGTCATCATCGATACGGCGTACTACGCCGGCACGCCAGCAGCGGACGTCGAAGAGTTGCGGGCAATCGTCGAGTCGGCCACGTTCCAGTCGCCCTGATCGATCGCCACCAGGACCGATGCGCGGGCGGCCCGCTCAGGGCCGCCCCCGTGTCTCACCCAGCAGGAGCTCGCTACATCGGGCGCCCTGACGCCCGCTGCATTTCAGTGGCGCCGGCGAGGCCCGAGGCATCGCCGGCGTCCTTCTTGTGGCCGGCCGCGCTCGAGCGCTCCGCCGGGGTCCACCCGGGCGCCTCGACCCTCGGTGGTATCCTTAATGAGCCCCGACGAGGGGCATTTGCATCGCGGCCTCCGTTACTCCTTCATGGTCCGGCGAGACCCTGGTCGCTGAGGCCGCGCGGAAGGAGTGTTCTCTTTGATCGGGAGCTTGCGGTGCCGATAAGACCGATCCACACGCGCCTCGGCCGCCGCGAGCCCGATCTGCAGCTCCTCCAGCGCGCGCCGGGCGCGATCGCCGATCTGACCGAGATTCTCGACCGCCGTCTGGCCGAAGAGCAGCGGCCCGAGGAGCGCATCCGCATGCTGCGCGAGACGACCAACCAGATCACGCGCTTGGCGAACGACGCCATCCAGGGATATCGGCGCGCCCGCGCCGCGGTTACCGCTGAGCTTGCCATGCCGGACGGGGACTGGATCCACGCCCGGAAAATGAGCGCTCAGCTCGATCTGGCCCGTACGGACCTCATGGAAGCGCTCGAGCAGACGAGCCACCGATACGCATGGGCCCAGCCCTGGGCCAAGGCCGAAGGTCGCACCGCGGCCGGACCGGCACGGAGTTAGTCAGGACCGAATCGGCTCCTCAAGCGCGCTCCAATTACCCAAGGCTGCTCAAACCGGGCCCAAACGGCCAATTCAGGCCCTGGAGTGGTACCCTGTAGGCCTCCATCGGCTTCTCCGATGGACCCCGCGTAGTCGTTGGTTCCTCTTCGAGCCGGCTGTGTGAGGCAAGTGTTGGTTCGAGGAGACTGAGGTTCTGAAATGACCGAAGGTACGATCAAGCGAGTGATCTCGGAGCGCGGCTTCGGGTTCATCGGCGGCACGGATGGGAAGGAATACTTCTTCCACAAGAACGAGCTCGCCGCATCCCTAGACTTCGACCGCCTGGTTGGCGGCGAGTCGGTGGCCTTTGAGGTTGAGTCCAGCCCCAAGGGTGACCGCGCTGTGAAGGTCCAGGCCGCCTAGGCCCCGACCCACTCGCAACTTCGAACGCCCGGTCTTCGGACCGGGCGTTTCGCTTTCGCGAACCTCCTGGCCGTCTGGCGTCCGTGTTGCGTGAGATGGAGGTAACGGCCAACTACCCGTCCTGCGCCGCGCGGTGGGCCGAGGTTCGTGGCGGAACGAGAGCGGCGGCTTCCCTCGCCAAAGACGCCTATCGGGCCACTACCAGCGCTCCCGGCGGACGACAGCGTCGAGCGGCTTGCGGCCGCCAGCCTTGTTGGGCTGGGTGAGCACCGACGGGTCGGCCGGATACCCGAACGATAGGAGGTAGTGGCACTTCTGCCCGTCCGGCAGGCCGAGCAGCCGCGCGGCAAGGTCGAATTCGAATACCGTCGCCGGGGCGCTGCCGATGCCCAGCTCCCACGCCGCCAGGACCATGTTCTGGGCGGCCCGGCCCAGGTCCCACAACAGTGAGCGTGATCGCAGCCCACTCTCATCGGGGACGACCAACGCCACCGCCACGGCCGCGCCCGCCAGGTGGTCCGAGTACCGCCCCACCCCGGTGAGCTGCCGCATGACTTCTCGGTCCGTCACGACGATGAACGTCCACTTCTGCTCGTTCTTGCTGCTGCCGGTCCGGCGCGCGGCGTTTAAGATGTGATCGAGGTGCTCGTTTGCCAGCGGCCGGTCGGCGAATTGCCGCACGACCCGGACCGTGTTGATTGCCTGCCAAGTCTCCATCTGCATCCAGTGTATGGGTCAATCCACCCAGGTTGAACAGATAGGCTGCCCCACAGACTCTCCCCTGTGATTGGTCCAGGTCGGACCGATCTCCGAGCTCCAGATCATCGAGTCGATCGCCATCGTTTGCGCGTTAGCCCAAATGGTGCGGGTTTGCGTCACGCGGAGTTATCGGCACCTTTGGACCACAACGGTCGCCGCCGCCGCCCTTACATGGCCAACTTTGCCGCCAGACGGCATGAACAGCCATGAAACGCCTGCGAAGCGGCCGAACCGACGGATTCCTGACCAATATCTCCGTGTGACGGCAGGAATTGCGCGCCAGTTGCTCATTCGAGTCGTGGGGCGGGCCTTCACAACTCCTGAATGGGCAGACCGATAGCATCTGCCCGCACATGGCGCGCGCACCGAGCACTTCCCGTCCGAACCGGGCGGCCAAGCCGCGGATCCTGATCGTCGAGGACGAGCCGCAGCTGCGCGCGCTGCTCCGGCTATACCTGGAGCGCGAGGGGTACGCGGTCACCGACGTCGGGGACGGCGCCGGAGCCCTGGCCGCATACGACGCCCAGCCGCCGGACCTCGTGATCCTCGACCTGATGCTCCCCAAGATGCAGGGCGAGACCGTTCTCGAGGAGCTGCGTGACCGCGGATCGGTACCGGTCCTCATCACATCGGCCAAGCGAACCGATGCGGATCGGATCGCCGGGCTGCGGCAGGGGGCAGACGACTACCTGGGCAAGCCGTTCAACCCCCACGAGGTGACCGCCCGGGTGGCCGCCATCCTGCGGCGGGCGGCGCCATCGGGGGCGAATGGCCACGACTTGACCGATGAACCGATGCTGTCGCTGGCCCACGGACGCCTGGCGCTGGATCCCGCCACGCGGCGGTACACCCTGGCAGGGGAGCGGACCGATGCCGCCCGATCCGGGCGGCTGACGCCGGGGGAGGCGCGGCTGTTGCTGGCCCTCGCCCGCCGACCGGGGAGCGTCCTGACCCGCGAGCAGCTGCTGGAAGCAGTGGCCCGCCGGCCGGACGACGTGTTCGAGCGGGTCGTGGACGTTCACGTGGCGAACCTGCGCCGCAAGCTGGGGGACGACGCGGCGGACCCGTGGTTGATCGAGACGGTTCCCCAGGCCGGGTATCGGC
>JBOGTA010000162.1:0-7075 GCA_050695855.1 Candidatus Limnocylindria bacterium | reverse complement strand
ATGCCATGCAGACCAACCTGATCATGACCGTCAACCTGCGCCAGCTGATCCATATGAGCGGGCTGCGGCTCTGCACCATGGCCCAGTGGGAGATCCGCCAGCTGTTCAAGCAGATCCGCCACGAGATCTTCCGCGTGTCGCCGTTCTTCGGTTCGTTCCTGGCCCCCAAGTGCGTGCCGCTGGGCTACTGCGACGAGATGGGCAACCGCGACGAGCATTGCCGGATCCGGCCCCATCGGGACACGGTGATGGCGGTATGGGAGGCCTACCGCGGAGGCGATCTGGCCGAGACCGATGGGCCGGTCGTGCCTGAGACCTCGCCCTTCCGGCCCAAGCCACGGAGGACCGATCGGGTCCCGGTGCGGATGGACGCTCCTGAGGCCGCCGTCGGCCAGGCCGCGGAGGCCGATCGCTACTAGCCGACCTCAGCGATCAGCCGGTGGCAGGTCAGCGGTCGCGGCCCCATCGGTCAGTTGTCGGTGGTCATCCCGTCGCCCAAGGTGAACCGCCGCAGCTCGGCGTCACACGCCTCGGTCAGGCGTTGCGCCTGGGCGATGAGGAACGGGGTCATCTTGGTGGAGTCGACGATGAGCAGGGTCCGGCCGCGTTCGTTGGCCCCGATCACGATCCGATCCTCGCCATGAAACGAGATGCTCCAGTTGGACTGGAGCTGGGTCAGCTCGGCCAGCACGACGTCCTCGCCGAACGACCAGTCCAGGTAGGTCGCGTTCAGCGCGGCTACGACGTCGCGCAGCTGATGCGTCACGTTCCGCGGCAGGCGAGCCAGACCGTGGACGATGCGCAGGTCGGCAAACGGGTCCCCACTCCGCGCAACCTGGGGCGGCGCGATGTCCGGGTCCGGCATCCCGTCGGGTGCCTCGCCCAAGAGCGGCCGGCCGATCACCGTCATGACCCAAGGAGTATGGCCGATCCCATCCAATCAGCCGATGCGCAGCCCCTCGGGTGAGGCGGGATTCGGCTCGAGCAGGAAGACCTCGCCACCGTCCCCCATGGCACCCAGCACCAGGACCTGGCTGGCGAGTCCTGCGATGCGGCGAGGCGGGAAGTTCACGACGGCGACGACCTGACGGCCGACCAGGGCGGCGGGATCGGGGTAGGTGACTGTCAGCTGGGCGGCGGACACCCGCTCCCCGATTTCCGGGCCGAAATCGATCTGCAGCCGATACGACGGGTTGCGGGCCTCAGGAAACGGCTCGGCCACCACGATGCGGCCGACGCGCATGTCGACTCGGAGGAAGTCGTCAAACTCGATCACCGGGCGAGGGTATCAGTCGCCGGTGTCGTCGCCCCCCTGCCCGTGACCTTGCCCCTGGCCTTGGCCTTGTCCCTGGCTCTGTCCCTGGCCCTGGCCGCTGCCACGCATGATCCAGCCGATGCCGGGCTTGAGGTCGAAGCCCTCATGCTCTTCGGCCAGCGCCCGCGCAATCTGGCCCCAGCCCATCCCGTCGTCGCGCATGGCAGCGACTTCCGATGGGTCGATGCCCGCCGCATCGGCGAAGGCCAGGATTCGGACGGCACCACCCAGACCGTAGGAGTCGGCCAGCGCGTCGAGCTCAGTGGTATCGGTCGTGATGCCCTCGTCGTCCAGGAGCTCGACCACGCGCGGGGCGTTTTCGCCCTCGCCGTTGAAGGCCAGCGCGGTCCCGCCCGCAAGCAGGACCAGGGCCAACCAGGCCACAAGGGCAATACGGATGCCACGCGACATGCGTAATTTGTACACCTGACTTTTGTTGCTGCCAATAGGAGAGCAGCCGGCGGTGGTGTCGAGACGCAACGCCTAGGGGTGCAGCCGAGTTAGTACTGTCGGGGCGTGGCCCGTGCCACGTGCACCGGGTAGCGTCTGCACGTGACCTTCTGGAACTGGCGCCGCGGCGGTAGCGGGTCGGCGACCGCCGGCTCAGCCGCCCTGGCCAACGGAACCGACCTGGCGCCCATCGAGCTCTACACCGCCGATACTCGGGTGGTGGGCTGGATCGCGTCCAAGGGCCAGCGGGTAACCGATCTGCTGCAGGCCAGCGAGGAGCTGCGCCTTTGGCAGCCACGAGCCGGCGGGGACGACATGACCGTCCGTCCGGTCCTCGACAAGTCCGGGGAGTGGCGGACCGTGGCCACTGCCGACGTCGTTCTCATCATGCCGCCCGAGTGGCGCACCAACCGCCAGCTGCGCCTGCATCGGCGCATCCAGCGCGTTGCGGCCGACGCGGGGCCGTTCACGGTGACCGGCAACCTCCATCTGCCGCCGGGCACGACGTTCCCCGACCCGTTCCAGCTGCCGCCCTACGTGCCACTCACCGAGGCGCATCTCCTCCACCACGGCGACCCGGCGTTCGAGCACGTGGTCTCGGTGGTCATCGTCAACTCCACCCATGTGAGTCGACTGGTCCCCCTCGTCAGCCTCGCCTGACCCGCTCCGCCGCGGGCCATAATCGGCCGATATGGCCGTCCTTCGCTCCGCAGTCGATCCCTCATCCCCCACCTTCGCCGTCAACGCCGACGCGATGACGGCGCTGGTCGCCGAGCTTCGCGAGCGGACGGCACGCGTCACGGCCAATGGTGCGGGCGGCGACGAGCGGTCCCGCGCCCGCCACCGCGAGCGCGGCAAGCTCCTCGTCCGCGAGCGGGTGGATCGGCTCATCGATCCGAGGAGCGCGTTCCTCGAGTTGTCGACCCTCGCCGCCACCGGGCTGTACGACGACGATGCGCCCGGCGCCGGAATGGTGACCGGCATCGGCCAGGTGGAGGGCGTCGAATGCGTGATCGTGGCCAACGACGCCACGGTCAAAGGTGGGACCTACTACCCGATGACGGTCAAGAAGCACCTCCGCGCCCAGGAGATGGCGCTCGAGAACCGACTGCCATGCGTCTACCTCGTCGACTCGGGCGGGGCGTTCCTCCCGTTGCAGGACGAGGTCTTCCCCGACCGTGACGATTTCGGCCGGATCTTCTACCACCAGGCCCAGCTATCGGCGCGCGGCGTGCCACAGATAGCGATCGTGATGGGGCAGTCGACCGCGGGCGGTGCCTACGTTCCGGCCATGAGCGACGAGACGGTCATCGTACGTGGCACGGGGGCCATCTTCATCGGTGGCCCGCCGCTGGTGCAGGCCGCGACCGGTGAGGTGGTCAGTGCCGAGGAACTGGGCGGGGCAGAGGTCCACACCGTGACCAGCGGCGTGGCCGACCACTACGCCCTCAGTGACGAGCACGCCCTGGCCATCGCCCGCTCCATCGTCCGCAACCTGGCCTGGCGCAAGCCGGATCCGCCGTGGCAGACGGCCGCCCCGCGGCCGCCATCGGTCAATCCCCAAGAGCTCTACGGCATCATCCCGGCCGACTCCCGGCTGGCCTACGACGTCCGCGAAGTCATCGCCCGCCTGGTCGACGAATCGGAGTTCCACGAGTTCAAGGAGCGGTACGGCGAGACGCTGGTCTGCGGCTTCGGGCGACTTGAGGGCTACCCGGTCGGGATCCTGGCCAACAACGGGATCCTGTTCAGCGCGGCGGCCCTGAAGGGGGCGCACTTCATCGAGCTGGCGTCGCAGCGCCGCATCCCGCTCGTGTTCCTCCAGAACATCACTGGCTTCATGGTGGGCCGCGAGTACGAGGCGGGCGGGCTGGCCAAAGACGGAGCCAAGCTGGTGACCGCGGTGTCGACCACCGCGGTGCCGAAGTTCACCGTGATCATCGGCGGCTCGTTCGGGGCCGGAAACTACGGCATGGCCGGCCGCGCCTACAGCCCCCGCCAGCTGTGGATGTGGCCCAACGCCCGGATCAGCGTCATGGGTGGGGCCCAGGCAGCGCGGGTCCTGTCCACGGTGCGCGGCGGGTTCGCGTCAGACGAGGAGCGTGATGCGTTCGAGGCACCAATCCTGGCCGAGTACGAGCGCCAGGGTGCGCCGTACTACTCGACCGCCCGGCTGTGGGACGACGGGGTCATCGACCCCATGGACACCCGCCGCGTGCTGGCCATGGGCATCAGCGCCGCGTTGAACGCGCCAATCCTCGAAACGCGCTTCGGCGTCTTTCGTATGTAGCCGCCGGGTGACCGCGGCGGCTAGACTGTGGTCCGGCTAGGCCCTAAGCCGTACGGAGGGATCTTCGCGATGATCAGCCTGGGTGTATTCCTCGTCATCCTCGGGGTCGGTTCGCTCGTGCTGCCAAACCTTGGCCTCCAGTTCAGGTTGATGGACTTCGTCGATCCGTATCAGCCGTGGGCGGGGATCATCGTGGCGGCGATTGGATTGATCACCGTCCTGTTCGGGGCCCAGCGACGCGGCCGTGCCGAAGCGGTGGCCACGGCGCAGGCGGCTCCGCCAGCCCAGGCATCGCCGCCTCCGCAGGCCGATGCCCCAGCTGAGACATCGGCGGCGACCCCGGCGTCACCGCCCGCCGAGAGGTCATGGCCCACCGAGCCGCCGGAGCGATCCGACGAGGCCTAGCCGCGACGAGATCTAGCCCCGACCCACGACCCAGCGGACGCCCAGCGCGTCCACGCTGCGCGGGTCACCGGCTGCCCGGAGTTTGACCGATGCGGCCGGCGCGGCGGCGCCGGCCGAGAGGAGCCGGATCACGTGGCGCCCGATGGGACACACCGCCGCGGGTCCGATCTGGGTGTACTCCAGGCCGAGTTCGCGAAGGTGAAGCGCCGCCACCGCATCCGGGTCGGCGGCGGCCAGGTCGAGCCGCTGCAGACTGACCGGCGCGCCAGCCGGATGGGGTACCGCGGCGCGGTCGGCCATGGCAGCGGGGCCCCACTCCACGCCGAAGCGGGCATGGCGAATGAGGAACGGCAGGCGGTCGGGACCGAGCGGCTCTGCGATGGCCGTCCACCACCGCACCAGCTCGCCATCTTCCCGACGCCGGGCCCCGGGAGTGACCGGCCCGATGGAGCTGCCCGCCGCCTGGAGGACGGCCACCGTCTTGCGCAGCTCATCGTCGTTCAGGGCGTAGGCGGCCAGTCCGCCGCCGTGCTCGAGCGCCCGGACGGCGGCGCTGGCGATCGGGCTCTCGCGCGCGGCCGTACGATCCTCGACCACCATGAGCTCGACGTAGCGCCCATCGGCCAAGAAGGCGATCCGATTGACGGTGCCTCCGGCCTCATGGCGACCGCCCCCGGTGCATGTCAGGCCCACCCTCCGCTCGAGCGTACGGGCCGCGGCATCTAGATCCTCGACCGCGATGACGACGTGGTCGATGGCATCGATCACCGGCCGATCCTACGCCGAGCCATAGGCCCGCCTGCGGTAGGCTGGTCCCGATGACCGAGCGCGCCACCGAGGACCGGCCGCTGCCCGGCTCCCATGCCCGGGGCGTCCCCAGCGGAGCGCTGGAAGAGAGCGCAGCGGCGCTGTACGAGGCTGCCATCGCCGCCCGCGACGCGGAGGGCGGCGATGATCCGGCGCCGCTCCAGGCGTTCTACCGCGCCATCGGCGCCGCCACCTTGCTGCTGCCGGTGCCACCGGGCGCCGAACAGGAGGCCCGCGATGCGGTCGAGCAGGTGGTCGATGATGACGAAGACGTCGAGGTCGGCGTCCTCCTGGCCCGCGCCCCGGATGGATCCTCGGTGAGCGTCGCCTTCGGCTCGCACGCCGCCATGGCCGCCTGGTCGCCGCTCGGGTCGAGCTCCCTGGCCCTGCCGGCACGAATCGCCCTCGCCAACCTGGCGGCCGCTGGATTGCCGGTCATTCTCGATCCTGCGGGGCCGATCCCGTACCGCTTTGAACCGGATGAGATCACTGATCTGGCGGCGGGCCGCCTGCCGGGAACCGATGAACCGCTCATGCCGGCCGGTGGCGGGCAATCGATCCGGGTCCGCCTGCCGGGACCGGAGGCCCGCGATGTCGAGCGCCAGTTGGCGGCCGATCTGTCCGGCTGGCCGGGGATCCGTGAGGCGTACCTGGTCGAGACCGATCCCGGCGGCGGGTGGGCTGTCCTCCTGGGTCTGGTGGGCGGTGGCGGGCCGCTGCCGCCGCTGCCGGAGGGGGTGGAGGCGCGCTGGCTGGCCGAACCGCTGCTGGGCAGCGTCCGCGCGGTGGCTGAACCATTCCATCGCGGCCACGGTTGACCGGTCCACTTCGCCTGGAACGGTCTGGTCCGGTCGCCCGTGTGGTGCTGGCGCGGCCGGACGTTCGTAACGCCTTCAACGTCGAGCTGATCGCGGCGCTGACCGAGACCTTCGCGACCCTGGGCGACGAATCCCCGGAAAGCCTGCGGGCCGTGGTGCTGGCCGGAGAGGGCTCGGTGTTCTGTGCCGGTGCCGACGTGGCTTGGCTGCGGGCGGCGGCTGACATGGATTTGGAAGCCAACGAGGCCGATGCGGGCCGGTTGGCCACGATGCTGGAGACGATCGATACCTGCCCGGTGCCGGTGGTCGCCCGCGTCCAGGGCGCGGCGCTGGGCGGCGGCATGGGCCTGTGTGCGGTGTCTGACATCGTGGTGTCCACGTCCGACGCGACCTTCGGCTTTACCGAGACACGGTTGGGGATCCTGCCGGCGGTGATCGGCCCGTACGCGCTGGCGAAGATCGGGGAGAGCCAGGCACGGGCCTGGTTCCTGCCGGGAAGCCGCTTCGACGCGGAACGGGCCCAGGCCATCGGCCTGGTCCACGGGGTGGTGGCCGACGAGGCGGCGCTTGACGAGCGGATCCGGGAGCTGCTCGACGAGATCCTGGCGGCCGGGCCAAACGCGGCTCGCGAGGCCAAAGCGCTCATTCGGCGCCTCCGCGGCCAGCCGACGGCCCAGGCGCGGGCATTGACGGTGGCCGCCATCGCGCGTCAGCGGACCAGCCCGGAGGGCCAGGAGGGCCTGTCCGCGTACCTCGACAAGCGGGATCCGTCGTGGAGGGCGCGCCGGGACTGAGCCAGGCACGCCTGCGACAATCGCGACGTGCGCGACGAGTTGACGCCCCGCGAGGTCGCCCAAGAACTGGGTGTCACCGTCCGCACCGTCCAGCGCTGGATCGCGACCGGCCGCCTGCCCGGGTCGCGCGTCGGCGGCCGGATGCGCGTTTCCCGCGCCGCCCTGCCCGCGGTGTCCGGGGCGTCCGCGCCCGGCC
>JBOGTA010000161.1:0-2676 GCA_050695855.1 Candidatus Limnocylindria bacterium | reverse complement strand
GGCCGGAAGGGCGAGGTCTCCGGGACGATCGGTCCATCGGTCTCCGCCAGCTCGCCACCCCGGTAGGCTTCCCAGACCGCCATCACGGTGTCGCGATGAGGCCGGATCCGACAGTGCTCGTCGCGGTTGCCCATCTCGTCGCAGTAGCCCAGGGGCACGCACTTGGGGGCCAGGAACGATCCGAAGAAGGGGCTCACGCGGAAGATCTCGTGCCGGATCTGCTTGAACAGCTGGCGGATCTCCCACTGAGCCATGGTGCACAGCCGCAGCCGGCTCATATGGATCAGCTGGCGCAGGTTGACGGTCATGAGCAGGTTGGTCTGCATGGCCTTGGGGAAGATGAAGCGCGCATCATCGGCCGGGACCTCGGCCTGCAGCAGCTGCCCGTAGAGCTCCAGGTTGTCTTCGATGGCCCGCTGGAACTGCCCCGCCAGGTCATCGGGCAGGTCGCCTTTGGTGATGGAATCCGGAATGGTGTAGTTGTCGCGGGCCTTGAAGCTCACGTAGCGCTGCGACTGCTGGTCGAATGCGGTGCCCGCCCGATGGCGGACCAGCTGATGGGAGAGGGTCCTGGTCACCCCGCTGATGGCGAAGGTGAAGTTGACATGCTCGATGGTCGAGCCGTGGCCCGACTCCATGACCTTGCGGACCAGGGACTGCTGCTTCTCATCGGCAACCGATCGCGAGACCGCCTTGTCCCAGATGACGTCCGGCAGCTGCTCCGAATAGCACGTCCGGCACGCGGTGTAGATGATCGGGAGGTAGTACTCCTCCACGATCTCGGCGGTGGGAAAGATCAGCTTGGCGGACAGGTTCGGCGAGGTCGGCGGCATCAGGTCCTGGCAGCAGTCCGGACGGTTGTCGGGAGGACGAGTCTACCACCAGACCGAGGCGAATTGGGTCTCTTATCCACAACCTGTAGTGGTGTGGATAACTTCTGGCCGCTATCTTGTGTCCTCGGGATGGCCGCATGGTGCGGATCTTGTTCGCGACCATCAGGGCCGCGGCACCACTTAGGAGAACCACGCCCCCGACGTTGAGGACGACACTCGCGGTGGTGTCGCACGCCTGATAGCGGAGCCCGACATGCACTGGAAACCCACCTAGGCTCGGGTACCACCGGCAGACCTGTTCGGTCCCATGGAAACGCACGACGACTCGGCAAAGACGACCGGGAGGACGATCGCTGCGAACCCCGCGGTAGCGAGGAAAACCGCCATCCAGAGTCGAGCCCTCACGTCCACGATCCTAACGCAGCGAATCGCCTGCGCCTATCGCCCGCGATTCTCGTCGTGGAGCTTGTGGGATGGCTCGTCCTTGCGACGCTCGTCGAGGCGGGCGAGGCCGTGCAGGCGGTCATAGGCGATCACGTTTCCGCCCCCCGCGCGGGCGGACGCGACGGCCTCATCGGCCCTCGCCAGCATCGTATCGGCGGTCAGCTCCTGGCGCGATCGCATGGTGGTCACGCCCAGCGACACGGTGACCGAGACCTCTCCCCGGCCGGTGGACACAGGGCGCTGGGTGGCTCGATCCCGCATGGCCTCGGCGAATACGGTGGCGCCCTTCTCATCGGTATGGGGCAGAACGGCCAGGAAGGAGTCTCCGGCCACCCGACCGATGGCGTCCGCTTCACGGACCCGGACCCGCATCCGCAACGCCAGCTCGCGGAGCACTGCGTCGCCGACCGCGGTGCCGTGCTGGGCGTTGATCTCCCCCATGCCATCCACGTCCATGAGGACGATGGACACCGGGTGCGGGTAGCGGCGCGCGGCCGCCACCTCGTCGCGAAGGCGGTCCATGATCGCCGTGCGACTGGCGACTCCCGTCAGCGCGTCGTTATCGGTCGCGCGCTCCAGCTCCGCACGCTGAAGGGCGATCGTGTGACGGGCATCCGTCAGCTCGGCCAGGGCGGCCCGCAGCTCCCGCGCCATGCGAGCTCCTTCCGGGGCGCTTTCTTCGGAGGCGGCAGTGGCCGGCGGAGGCGTGGCCAAACGTGCCACGGCGCTCTGGGCCGCCGGTAGCGCGGGGGCGTCCTGCAACGCCCCATCCATCCGTTCGACCAGGGCGGCAACCATCAGCGGCGGAACCACGACCAGCGGGGCCAGGGCGATCAGCGCGTCCACGGTACCAGGGCGGGCCCAGGCCAGGAGGCCGGCGGCCAGAGCCAGGGCCACCGAACTGAGCGCAGCAAGCGTATTGCGTCGGTTGACCCAGGCGCCCGCCGCCCCCGCTGAGACCAGTCCGGCGACCAGCATTACCCCGGAGGTACCGGAGTCGAGTCCCGTCCCCGGGGCCAGGAGGGCTGCCGCGAGGGCGGTCTCGGCCAGCACCAAGGCCACGATGACCCCGAACCAACGCGACCGTTCGTCCTCAAGCGTCCGGTTCGCACCCCAGGCGGCGACGGCCAGGCCCACCGCGACGACCGCCAGGCTCAAGGCCAGGCCGCTGTTGGGGAGGGTTGCCGCGGCGGTGGGGCCGGCCAGCGCGAGCGCGGCGCCCCCGGCCACCAGCGTGCCGGCGAAGACCATGTTGCTCCGCTCGGTGAGCGGGGCCAGCTCGTGAACGGCGATAGCCGACGCCTTGAGCACGGGGGCGCTCTCGCCGGTCAGCGCGGACTCATCGATCTGCAGGGCGCTGGCGGCGACGATGCGTCCGTCCGCGGGCACCTGGCCGCCC
>JBOGTA010000160.1:0-13510 GCA_050695855.1 Candidatus Limnocylindria bacterium | reverse complement strand
GGTCAGGACCTCCGACTCGTCGATGTAGTCGACCTCCAGGGCCTGGAGGATCTGGGCCTCCACGAAATGGCCGATTCGGCACTTGGCCATGACCGGGATGGTCACCGCCCGCTTGATGTCCTCGATGAGCTTGGGGTCGCTCATGCGGGCCACGCCGCCGTGCTTGCGAATGTCGGACGGGACGCGCTCGAGGGCCATGACCGCCACCGCCCCCGCCTCTTCGGCGATCCGGGCGTGATCGGCGGTGACGACGTCCATGATCACCCCGCCGGCGAGCATGCGAGCCAACCCGACCTTGGTCGCCCAGGTCGAGGTTTGGGTGCCGTCGTGGGTCCGGCTTGGGGTGCTTGGCTCGGTGGTCGTCATCAGGCTCGCATTGTACTCGCGGCCCCTCGGGAACCCGATCGGCCCGGCCTGCTCGCGGGACCCATTGGCGGCTCGGCTATGATCGCGCCCACGGAGGCGCCGATTGCTCAACGCACCGGTCCTGGTCCTGAACCAGAATTACGAGGCCCTCAACGTCTGTGACATCAGGCGTGCCTTCCGGCTGCTCGGCGCGGAGAAGGCCGAGCTGATCGCGCGCAACCACCAGGTCATCCACACCGTGAGCCGAGCCTACGACGCGCCATCGGTCATTCGGCTCGTCTATCTCGTCCGCCGGCCGCAGCCGCGGGTCAAGCTCTCGCGACGCGAGGTCTTCGCCCGCGACCGGCACAGCTGCCAGTACTGCGGCACCGCCACCCACGACCTGACCATCGACCACGTCGTGCCGCGCCACCGCGGCGGGCGCCACGAGTGGGAGAACCTGGTCGCCGCCTGCCGGCGCTGCAACCACCGCAAGGGTTCGAAGACCCTGTCCGAGGCCCGGATGGCCCTCCGCCGAGAACCGCGCGCCCCGCGCGCCGACGCTCGCTACCTCTACGGTTCCTACCTGACCGATGAACGGAACGACGCGTGGCGCACGTTCCTCTTCCTGGACGAGCCCAAGCCACGAACCTGAGGCTCCCCGCCCCGGTCACCGCCGTCCTGGGTGATCTGGCCGCCGCCGGCCACGAGGCCGCATTGGTCGGGGGCTGCGTGCGCGACCTGGTCCGCGGCGTCGAGCCCGGCGATTGGGACGTGGCCACCTCCGCCCCGCCCGAGGTGGTGGCAGACCTGTTCCCCGATTCCACCTGGGTCAACCCGTACGGGACGGTCACCGTCCGATCCGGACCGATGACCGTGGAGGTGACGACCTATCGCACCGAGGCCGGATACCGCGATGCGCGGCACCCTTCCGAGGTCCGATGGGGGACGCGACTCGAGGACGACCTCGAACGGCGCGACTTCACCATCAACGCCGTGGCCTGGGTCCCCGATGACCTGGCGGCCGGCCGTGGGCACCTGGCCGACCCGTACGGCGGGCAGGCGGACCTTGCGGCTGGCGTCCTGCGCGCGGTGGGGGACCCGGAGGCGCGATTCGCCGAGGACGCGTTGCGCCTCCTGCGGGCCGTGCGGTTCGCCACCACCCTGAACCTGACACTCGATCCCGCCACCGAGGCCGCCATTCTGAAGCTGTCGCCTGCTGCGGCCAGTCTCTCCGGAGAGCGGGTGCGGGACGAGTTGCTTCGGCTGCTGGGGGCAGGGGAGCCGTCCCGCGGTTTCGCCCTCATGGAGCGGCTGGGCCTGTTGGGGGTAGTCCTCCACGAGCTGGCGGCCCTCCGCGGCGTGGAGCAGGGCAAGGTCCTGGGCGGCGACGCGCTTGACCATTCGCTGCGGACCGTGGACGCCCTGCCGGCCTCGAATCCGATCCTTCGCCTGGCCGGGCTGCTCCACGACGTGGGAAAGGCATCCACCGCGGCTGACGGCCACTTCATCGGCCATGAGGCGGCCGGCGCGGAGCTCGTCGAGGAACGCCTGCGCGCGCTCGCGTTTCCGCGCGCCGAGATCGACCGCATCACCCACCTCGTGCGCCACCACCTCATCCAGTACACGCCGGACTGGACCGATGCCGCCGTGCGCCGATTCCTGCGCCGCGTGGGCGTCGATCAGGTGGACGCTCTGCTCGCGTTGCGGCGCGCCGATACGGCCGCGTCGGTCGGGGCCGAGACGCGGGACCGCGCCGCAGACGAGCTGGAACGCCGCCTGGCCGCACTCCGGCAAGCCGCGGTCCTCTCGGTCCACGAGCTGGCGGTGAATGGCGACGACCTCATCGGGGAGCTGGGCCTGGCGCCGGGCCCGGAAATCGGCCGGATTCTCGACCAACTGCTGCAGGTCGTCCTGGAGGATCCGGCTCGCAATGAGCGGGACACCCTGCTCGCCATGGCGCGCGCGGCGTCGGCCGGCCCGGCGGGCGGTGCACCGGCGCACCACAACACAGGTCCGGGCGCCTCGGAATCAGCGTAGGCCGCTGCTACAATCGGCGACCCGGACCCCATGGGAGGAGCCCTTCCCCGCATGAGCGTCAGTGCCCGACGGGCTGCCCTGCCCGTTCATCGGTCTGTCAGCTAGGTTGGCCGCGTGCGGATCCTGGTCGTCGGAGGTGCCGGCTACGTTGGCTCGACCAGCGTCGAGACCTTCATTGACGCCGGTCACGACGTCACCGTCTACGACAACCTGAAGACCGGGCACCGCGACGCGGTGGTCCGCGACGCGCGCCTGGTGGTGGGCAGCCTGAGCGACCAGAACCGGCTCGAGCGCGTCCTGCGCGAGCATCGGATCCAGGCCGTGCTCCATTGCGCCGCGCGCTCCCTGGTGAGCGAGTCGATGGAGAAGCCGGAGCTGTACTACCGCGAGAACGTGTCGAACGGCGTCAAGCTGCTCGAGGCGCTGCGCGAGCGACGTGTAAACCGGATCGTGTTCTCGTCGACGGCGGCGGTCTACGGCGAGCCCAAGCGGGTCCCGATCGCCGAGGCGGATCGAACCGAGCCGATCAACCCCTATGGCGAGACCAAGCTGGCGTTCGAGGGTGCCATGCGGTGGTACGCCGCCTGCCATGGCTTCCGGGCCATCAGCCTGCGCTACTTCAACTGTGCGGGCGCCACCGAGCGCAACGGCGAGGATCACGATCCTGAGACGCACCTCATCCCGCTCGTGTTGAAAGTGGCTGCCGGAGAGCTGCCCGACGTTCGGATCTTCGGCCAGGACTACAACACCCCCGACGGGACGTGCATCCGCGACTTCATCCACGTCCGCGACCTCGCGTCGGCCCACCTCCTGGCCCTGGAGGCCAGCGGCGAAGCGGAACCTTCGTTCGAGGTCTACAACCTGGGCTCGGCGGCGGGATTCTCGGTCCGCGAAGTGATCGAGGCCGCCCGCAAGGTGACCGGCCGCGCGATCCCGGCCCGCGTCGTCAAGCGCCGCCTCGGCGACCCGCCCCGGCTGGTGGCGTCCTCCCGCCGCGCGCGCCGCGACCTGGGCTGGCAGCCCCGCGAGTCGTCACTCGAGCAGATGCTGGCCGATGCCTGGGCCTGGAAGCTGTCGCATCCGACCGGTTACGCCAAGCGCAAGCCACGCCAGCCGCGCCATCACGGGCGAGCCGGGGCGTCGGACCAGGACGGAATCCCAGTGGGAGACGAGCCGACGGCGGTAGAACGGGTGGCGGCCCGGATCAGCGCCTAGGCTGGAACCGCGGCTTCCGCAGCCTCCGCCGCCGCCGCGTCAGCCGCGCATTGGCGGCACACCCCGTAGAAGTCGAGCCGCGCGTCCTCGATCTCAAAGCCGAGCTCGCGCCGCGCGCGCCGGCTGATCTCGGCCACCAACTCCTCCCCGACCTCCTCCACCGTCCCGCACACCCGGCAGGCGAGGTGATGGTGATGCGCCGGCCGACAGGCGACGTAGGCATAGACATGGCCGTCGCGCTCCAGGCGCCGGGCCAGGCCGGCCTCGGTCAGCGCTTCCAGGGTCCGAAACACGGTCGCCCGGCCCAGGCCGGCGTGCCGGGGGCGCATCCGCTCCCACAGCTCCTGGGCGGTCACCTGGTGGCGGCTCGCGGACAGGGCGGCGGCCACCGCCAGGCGCCGGCCGGTCACCCGCTGGCCGGCCTCCCGCAGCCGGCGCGCAGTGGTGGCGCTCACAGGCGCGCCTCGAGCCCCCAGCTCACGCCCAGGATGGCCGCAACTCCGACCAGCGTCGCCACGATCACCCAGCGCGAGCCCTCGTTGCGGTGCGCCTCGGGCAACAGCTCGGCCGCGCCGACGTACAGGAAGAATCCGGCGAAAGTGGCCAGCAGCGCGCCGAGCATCGGGTCGGGGAGGGCGATGACCGCCGTGACGGCCACCCCCAGAACCGGCGCCAGGCTGACGAGGAGGACCCAGCGCATGGCCGTCGAGCGTGGCACGCGCGAGGCCAGCAGCAGGCTCACGATGCCGATCCCGTCGCTGAAGCGGTGGATGACGACCACCAGGCTGATGACCACACCCAGCTCCGCGCTGGCCTGGAATGCTGCCGCCATGGCCACCCCGTCCAAGAGGCTGTGGACCGACATCGCGCTGGCCCCGATCAGTCCCACGTGACGGTGCGCGGTGTCCTCATGCTCCAGCTCGGTCGCGGTCTCGTGCCCCACGTGCAGGAGCGTCACCTTCTCGATCACGTAGAACGCGAGAAATCCCACGGCCGCAAAGAACATCGCCAGGTTGGCGCCGCCGGCCATCAGCTCAACCGACTCGGGCAGCAAGTCGAAGAACGCCGCGCCGATGCGAATCCCGGCGCCGACCGCGATGACGTACCCGACCTGGCGGACGAGTCGAAGGGCCATCACCCCGCCTCCCAGGGCGGACAGCACGGCGGTGGCCGACATGGCGACCAGGAGGGGGCTCATACCTGAGACGCAGTATCAACGGGTGCCGGCTCTGCGTCAAGGTGGAGCCGAAGCCCATGCTAGGATCGGGCTAACCGATCCACCCATCTCGGAGCCCTGTTTGCCGCCAACTCCCACCGCGCCCCGTCGCCGAACGGGTCGCCGCGCCCCGTCTCCATCGCCACGCACCGACGGACGCCAACCCGCCGAATCCACTGCCGAACCGCATTCCGCCTTGACCGCCGCGGTGCTGGCCGCCGCCGCGGGCTATCGGTTCGGGGACATCGAGGTCCCGGTCACCATCGCCAGGGCCCTGGAGCAGATGGGCTACGTCACCCCCACCGAGGTCCAGGCCCGCTCCATCCCGCCCCTTCGGGCGGGGCACGATCTCATCGGCCAGGCTCAGACCGGGACCGGCAAGACGGCCGCCTTCGGGATCCCCATCGTGGAGCAGGTGGACCCCGGCTCGTCATCGGTCCAGGCCCTGGTCCTGACTCCCACCCGGGAACTGTGCCAGCAGGTCACGGCCGAGATCACTCGCATCGGGCGCTTCCGCGGCGTCAAGACGGTGGCCATCTACGGTGGCGCGGCGATGGACCGCCAGATCACCGCCCTCCACCGCGGGGTGCAGGTCGTAGTCGGCACCCCCGGTCGCGTCCTGGACCTCATCCGCCGCGGAGAGCTGCGCCTGGAGTCGGTCCGGATCGTGATCCTCGACGAGGCCGACCGGATGCTGGACATGGGCTTCATCGTCGACGTCGAGACCATCCTGGCCCGCTGCCCGCGCCAGCGGCAGACGGCCCTGTTCAGCGCCACCATGCCGTACGCCATCCTCCGCATCTGCGATCGGTTCATGCGCCGCGACGCGGATCACATCGCGGTCCGGCCTGAGATGAAGATGGTCGAAACCGTCCGCCAGATGGTCTATTTCGTTGCTGAGCAGGACAAGGTGGCAGCCCTCCTGGAGCTGGCCGATGGGTTCGGGTTCGATCGGCTCCTGATCTTCCGCCATACCCAGATCGGCGTTGATCGGCTGACCGCATCGCTCAAGCGCCGAAAGCGCAACGCGGCCGCCCTCCACGGCGGCCTCTCCCAGCGGGAGCGGGAGAAGACGCTGGCCGCCTTCAAGGCGGGGCAGATCCAGTTCCTGGTCGCCACCAACGTCGCCAGCCGCGGGCTGGACATCACCGACCTGCCTTACGTTCTGAGCTACGACATCCCGGAGGACGCGGACACCTACGTCCACCGGGTTGGCCGCACGGCGCGCATGGGACGCACCGGCACCGCCATCACCTTCGTCGCCGAGTGGGACCTCGACGCGTGGCAGGCGATCCGGTCCGAAGTGGGGATGGAGGTGGAAGAAGGGGAGCTGGGGCTGTACCGATGACCGATCAGCGGACGATCGACGAGCCCATCCGTCCCCAGCTTCCGACCGAGGCGAAGGTGAGCATCAACAGCCCGCATTGGTCGTTCGAGCCGTACTGGATCGGCGAACGGCTGCTGGCCCGCCTGTCGAGCGGCCAGGTTCGACTGACCGATGCGGCTGGGCAGCCGGTGGACGAGTTCTACCGCGACCTGGCCGACATTCTCCTCACTTCGGTGGACGCCGACGATGCGGTGCTGGACGGGATCTGGACGGCACAGCCGTTCCTGGGCCACGGCTCGGCGGCGGAGCGGTGGTCGGAGGCCCTGGCCGACGAGGCCGGCGACCTGCCCGAGGAAGGCCCCGATCCGGCCGAGCTGGAGACCCGTCGCGCCTACGTGGTGGTCGATCTCGTGGAGCTCGACGGTCAGTTCCTCGGCGACCTGCCCTACCAGGAACGTCGCCGGCTCCTGTCGGGCATCGTCAGCGAGAGCGTGCGGCTGCGGGTGACCCCATCGGTCAAGATGCCGCTCGGGTCGTGGTTCCACGCCTGGCAGGAGAACGGGTTCTCGCGGGCCGTGGCCAAGCACGCCAACTCCCGCTACCGGCCGGGGACGTCGAACGAGGACTGGGTCGTTATCACCATCCACCCCGACCGACATCCGGGCGTGGCCGGCCTGTTCTGGAAGGGGCGCAAGAAGCGCGAGATCACCCGGTGACCGTCGCCTCCGCCCTCGATGCGCGCGGACGGGCCGCGGTGCGTGGGGTCGGCCAGGCAGACCTCATGGTCGGGATTCCCAGCTTCGGCAACGCGGACACCATCGGCTACGTCGTGCGGGCCGCGATGGCCGGCATGGTCCAGTACTTCCCCGATCTCAAGCCGGTCCTGGTCAACGCGGACGGTGGGTCCCCCGACGACACGCCGCGGGTGGCGGTCAGCACCGAGAGCCCGGCCTACCTCGAGAAGATGATCCTGGTCCGACCGCCCCATCGGCTGCGGCGGATCGCGGTCACCTACCGAGGGCCCAGCGGCAAGGGGTCCGCCGTCCGGGCGTTGCTGGAGGTCGCCCGCGAGCTGCAGGTCGAGGCCCTGGTCCTGGTCGACTCCGACCTGCGGAGCATCGTGCCCGAGTGGATCGAGCTGCTGTCGGGGCCCATCTTGAAGGGCGGCTACGACTACGTGGCGCCGCTCTACGCGCGCCACAAGTTCGACGGCACCATCACGAACCAGATCGCGTACCCGTTGACCCGGACGCTGTACGGGCGGCGGATGCGCCAGCCCATCGGCGGCGAGTTCGCGTTCAGCCGTGACCTGGTGGCGGCGCTCCTGGAGCTCGACGACTGGGACGAGGCGACCGCCAAGTTCGGGATCGACATCTGGATGACCCACCACGCCCTGGCCGCGGGGTTCGCGGTCTGCCAGACCCGGCTGGGGGCCAAGATCCACGACCCCAAGGACCCCGCATCGGACCTGGGACCCATGTTCCGGCAGGTGGTCGGCACCCTGTTCCGGCTGGCGGGGTCGATGTCCGAGGCCTGGCTTCCGGTTCGTGGCTCGCAGCCGGTTCCGGAGTACGGCTTCGAGCGAGTTGTCCTGCCGGAGCCGATATCGGTCGACCAGGCCAAGCTGGTGGACGCCTTCGAGACGGCTCGGCTGGCCCAGCGACAGGTCTGGAAGCGGACCCTGGCCGGCGAGCAGCTGGAACGGGTGCTGGCCCTTGTCTCCGACGACCCGGCGGCCTTTGCCTTTCCCTCGGAGCTGTGGATCCGGTGCCTATACGACGCATTGCTGGCGTTTCAGCGGCCGGGCATCGATCGCGAGGCGCTGCTGGCGGGGCTGACCGGACTGTACTTCGGGCGCACGGCCGGTTTCTTCAACGAGGCCCGCGAGATGACCGATGAGCAGGCCGAACGGGTGATCGAGGGTCAGGCCCGCGAGTTCGAGGACCTCAAGCCCTGGCTCGCCCGGGCGTGGCAGGCCCAGCAGGCCCACCCGGGCGCGGAGACAACCTGATGGCCCGCCGGCGCGGGCCGTACCGGGTCCTCATGCCGTTGGCCAACCCGCGCACGGCCCGCGACCTGATTCGGATCGGCTCCCACCTGGCCCATCGGCGGCCGACAGAAATCACCGCGCTGGGGATCGTGGAGGTCCCCGAGGGGGTGTCGCTGGCGGAGGGCGCCAGCCGCGCCCGCGAGGCGCGCCGCCTGCTGCAGCGCGTGCCCGACTACCGCGATGACGAGTCGGTGGAGGTCCACACCGCCGTCCGCATCGGGCGCCAGGCGTCGGAGGGGATCGTGGAGGCCGTTGCCGAGATCGGTGCCGACCTGGTGGTCTTCGGCTGGGGCGGCCCGCCGCCCCACGGTCAGCGGCACACGGTCTTCTCGACCACCATCGACCAGGTCGTCCGCGAGGCGCCGTGCGACATCGCGGTGGTCAAGCAACGCTCGTTGGGGACCGTTTCCTCGATCCTGGTCCCGGTCCGGGGTGGCCCGAACGCCGAGCTGGCGCTTTCGCTGGCCACCGACCTGGCCCGCGGGTTCGGGGCCGAGCTGGCCGTGCTCCACGTGGTCCCGCCCGAGGGCGGCTCGGCGGCGCTCGAGGACGAGCGAGAGGCCCTCGCCCGCCTGGTCAAGCGCAACACCCGCGGGGTGAAGGTCCGCCAGCTGTTGGTCGAGGCGCCGACCGTGCGCGGCGCCATCCTCCACGAGGCGGCCAACCACGACCTGGTGGTGGTCGGCGCATCGCCCCAGCCGACCGGGGCCGGACCAGGGCGGCGCCTGTTCGGCCGCCTGGCGGAGACGGTGGCCAGCCGGGCCAAGCCGACGGTGATGGTGGTCAAGACCCGCGAGCCGTTCACCGCGGTCACCTTCGAGCACCTGCGCGCCGAGACCGGGACCCTGCCCGCCGCCGACGCGGCAATCGAGCAGAGCCGCAGCCTGCCCAGCGTCGTCGACCGCTGGTTCGCGGAGAACACGTTCGACACCAGCGAGTTCCGCGACCTGAGGCGCCTGGTGGACCTCAAGGAGCGCCAGGGACTGAGCATCAGCGTGGGCCTGCCCACCCTCAACGAGGAGAAGACCATCGGCCTGGTCATCCGACGCATCCGGAGCGCGCTCATGGAGCGGGTTCCGCTGGTGGATGAGCTGCTGGTGATCGACTCGGCGTCCACCGACCGGACCGTGGAGATCGCCCGCGAGCTGGGGGCCGACGTGCGCCAGCACGACCAGATCCTGCCCCAGCTGGGCAGCCACGTCGGCAAGGGCGAGGCGCTGTGGAAGAGCCTGTACGAGCTGCGCGGCGACATCGTGGTGTGGGTCGACACCGACATCCGCAACATCCAGCCGCGCTTCGTGTACGGCCTGCTGGGTCCTCTCCTGCGCGAGTCGCGGATTCACTACGTGAAGGGCTTCTACCAGCGGCCCCTCACGGACGGCGGGCGGCGGCTTCCCGACGAGGGCGGGCGCGTCACCGAGCTCACCGCGCGGCCGCTGATCAACCTGTTCTTCCCCGAGCTGTCGGGAATCATCCAGCCCCTGGCCGGCGAGTACGCCGGCCGGAGAGAGCTGCTCGAATCGGTCCCCTTCTTCACCGGCTATGCCGTCGAGATCGGCCTGCTGATCGACATCCTGGACCGCGTCGGCCTGTCGGGAATCGGCCAGGTCGACCTCGAACGGCGGATCCATCGCAACCAATCGCTCGTCGACTTGTCGCGCATGGCCTTCGTCATCCTCAAGGCGGGCATCACCAAGCTCGAGGAGCGCCAACGCATCGAGCTGCTGACCGATATGGGGGAGCGGATGAAGCAGATTCGCCAGGAGGGGGACCGATTCAGCCTGGACGTCCGTGAGGTGGGCGACGAGATCCGACCGCCGATGAACACCATCCCCGCGTATCTCGCGAGGCGCAGGGAGCTGACGCCGTGAGCCCGTCCCTGCGGGTGGTCATCGCGCCCGATTCATTCGGGGGCGCGCTGGACTCGGTGGCGGCGGCGGAGGCGATGGCCCGCGGCTGGGCCTCGGCCCGGCCCGACGACCAGCTGATGCGGATCCCGATGGCCGATGGCGGCGAGGGAACGCTGGCCGCGATCGCCGCGGCCCAGGGCGAGGCTGCGACCCGGAACGGGGTGATGGTGACCGACCCGCTGGGCCGGCAGATCGAAGCTGATTGGCTGGCCCTCGACGACGGCAAGGCCGCGTTCGTGGAGATGGCCGCCGCCAGCGGGCTGGCCCGGCTGGCCTTCGCGGAGCGGACCCCGGCGAGCGCCCGAGTGGCCACCACCCGGGGCACGGGACGGCTGATCACCGCGGCGCTGGATGCCGGCGCGGAGCGAATCGTGATCGGGCTCGGCGGCTCGGCCACCACCGACGGCGGGGCGGGCCTGCTGGTCGAGGTGGGGCTTCGCCTCCTTGACGCGCGCGGGGAGGACGTTTCGGATGGGGGTGCGGCCCTGGCCGAGGTGGACCACATCGACGCCGACGGGCTCGATCCGCGGCTGGCGGAGGTCGGGATCGTGATCGCGTCCGACGTCGGCAACCCGCTGACAGGACCGAACGGTGCGGCGGCCACGTACGGGCCCCAGAAAGGCGCGGATGCCAAGGCGATCGCCGAGCTGGACGCGGCTCTGGTCCGCTGGGGGG
Source organism: Candidatus Limnocylindria bacterium (assembly GCA_050695855.1). Taxonomy (GTDB): domain Bacteria; phylum Chloroflexota; class Limnocylindria; order QHBO01; family QHBO01; genus DASTEQ01. The sequence continues at coordinate 2,732 of JBOGTA010000160.1, read as the reverse complement.
CGGAGATCCGGCGCGCCACCGGTCGCGAGGTGGCCGACGTCCGCGGCGCAGGAGCGGCGGGTGGCACCACGGCCGGGCTGCTGGGGTTCACGGCCGCCGAGCTGCGCTCTGGGGTGGAGATCGTGGCCGAGCTGGTGGGCCTGGCGTCGGCCTGCGTAGGGGCGGACCTGGTCATCACCGGAGAGGGGCGCGCCGACGAGCAGACCCTGGCCGGCAAGGCCGCGCTGGGCGTCGCCCTGCATGCTGGGAGCGCGCCGGTCGTGTTGCTGTGCGGCGGCCTGGGCCCGGGTGCCGAGATCGTCGAAGAGTCGGGGGCGTTCGCGCTGGTCCAGCCCATCGTCGACCGACCGCTCGGCCTGGAATCCGCCATGGCCGACACCGAGCGGCTGCTGGCCAACGCCGCCGCGCGCCTGGCGCGCGGCATCGGCATCGGCCTGGGGTTGGGTGGCCGTGGCTGACGAACCAGACCTGGAGGATCTGGTGCGACACACCGCATTCGCCCTCCTGGTCCGCGATGGACGTCCGGTTTCGGAGGAACGGCTCGCGGCGACACTCCCCGGGCAGGTGGATCGGGGCGCCGTCACCCAGGCGGTCGATCGGTTGGCGGGCAACGGCCACCTGGACCGCGATGCCTCGGGAGCGGTGGTCGGGGCCGGCGGCCTGACCCTTGGCGAGGCGCCGCACCGACTCCTGCTCGGTGCCCGGGACTACCGGACGTGGTGCGCCTATGACGCCATTGGCATCCCGGCGGCGCTCGGGGTGGACGGTGCGATCTCGACCCGCTGCGGGGCCTGTGGGCGGCCTCTCACCGTGCGCCTCCCGGCGGCGGCCGACGAAAGTCGGCCGGAGCGGCTGTGGCTGGCGGCCGGCGGCACCGACCTGCGGGCCGAGTTCTGCACTCCCACCGTCCTGCTGTGCTCGCCTGGACATGCCGACGCGTGGGCCGAGCGGCAGGGGCATCGTGGCCGAATCCTCGACCTGGGGCAGGCATGGCGGCTGGGAGCCGGGGCATGGGCGTCATATGCTCGTGAGGCAGCACGCTTGGGGGTCGCATGACGCCCGCCGGGTCAACTTCCAAGCCCGTCGCGAAGGCCGCGGTCAAGCCTCGAGCTGAGCCTCGGGCGCGGGCCAATCGGCGTCGGTTGGCCGCCCAGCGCCGCGCGCGGCGCGGGCGCATCGGTCCCATCCTGGAGCGCCTGGCAGACCGATACGCAATGCCGGTCTGGGGCGGGCCGCGGCTGGAACCCGTCGACGAGCTGGTGCTGACGGTGCTGGCCCAGAACACCGCCGACATCAATTCGCATCGCGCCTTCGTGGCGCTGCGGGCCGCCTACGCGTCATGGGACGACGTGCTGGCCGCGCCGACCGACGAGGTTGCCGATGTCATCCGGCACGGGGGCCTGGCGCCGACCAAGTCGCGTCGGATCCAGCTCGTGCTGGCCGAGGTCCGCCACGCGACTCACGGGACGTGGGACCTGGGGTTCCTCCGGGAGTGGCCCCTCGAGCGGGCTCGTGAGTGGCTGGTGAGCCTGCCGGGCATCGGGCGCAAAACCGCGTCCATCGTGCTGCTGTTCGCCTTCGGCCGACCCGCGCTGCCGGTGGACACCCACATCTACCGGGTCGCATCGCGACTTGGTCTGCTGCCGCCGCGCACGAATCTCACCCGCGCCCACGACCTGCTGGAAGAGGTCGTGCCGCCCGAGGCCATGTACGCCGGCCACGTCCTGCTCATCCGCCACGGCCGGGAGGTATGCCGCGCCCCGCGCCCCATCTGCGGCCTGTGCCCGCTCACCGACTTGTGCCCCTACTTTGCGCTGGTCCAGCGGGGCAAGGCGAGTATGGCGCCCATCCCTCGTAACCCAGAGCGCGGGCCGCGCTACCACGACGAGCTGATCCACGGCTGGGCTCCGCCCGAGGCGGGTCTGGGGAGCGCCGTGGAGGAGGCGCTAGAATCGGCCGGCGCCAACGGCGCGTTCGGGCCGAAGTAGCTCAGGGGTAGAGCAACGGTTTCGTAAACCGTCGGTCGTGGGTTCGAATCCCACCTTCGGCTCCACACTTTGAGCACGAAAGCTCCCGTTCTGGCCCTCAGCGCCTAGAACGGGCGTTCGTTTGTGTAGCCCCGTTGTAGCCCCAGCGCTTCGACAACGGTCATGTCCGCCCCCCGGTGGCACAATAGGTACTGGTGTTGGCCGCGCCACTCGCCCCCTTGCAAGCCGCACGAGCTGGCAATACGATGCGCGCTCGCGTGGTCTCTGGAGACGTTGCCAGAGACCGGAAAGGAGGCCGCTGATGCCCGTACAGCGCCCTCGTCAGGCCGCCGCCGCCCTTCAGCAAAGCCTCGATGAGTTCGAGCGCGAGAACGCCTCACTCGTGGAGGCCTACCGGCTGCTTGGGATTCGAATTGAGGATCAGGACTATCCACCAGTCCTGGGCACGGTCCCGCCCACGTACCAGTCAGATTCGACAGATCCCGAGGACCAGCCCGTTACTGCCGCTTCCTAGCCTCGGCCCTTCGGACCTGTCTGCTCTGACGCTGGCCCGGCTGAGCACTCGGCGAGCCCGCATCAGGCCGTCCCGACACCACCCTCTGCTCAATGCTGACTGAGGACACCAGCGCCTGCCCGAGGTGGTTCTCGAACATCTTGTAGGCGCCCGTATTCCCGAGCGTGAGGCTCACAGCGTGCCAAGTCGGCCAAACGTGGCGCCGCAGGTCGGAAAGCTCGGTCTTACGG
>JBOGTA010000159.1:0-11626 GCA_050695855.1 Candidatus Limnocylindria bacterium | reverse complement strand
CGCATCGGTCCGATGCTCAGGTCACCCTGAAACGCCAGGGGCTTGAGGATCGTGCCCCAGCTGGAATCGAAGTGCTCCAGCAGATGCCCCAGCTGCGGGCCGACGGCCACCACGGCGCCGAGCTCCTGGCGCGTCAGCGGGCCATCGGCAAGCGCGTCGCGGACGGCATCCTGAAGGAGACCCCAGCGGCGCGGCGTCATGTCGAAGTAGCGATCCCAGCTGGGCTTCTCCCACCCGCGACCGGCCGCGAGGATGGCCAGAACGTCTCCGCCCTCCTCGGGCGTCAGCAGATGCAGCGCACCTCGCATCGCCCAGGTCTTGATTACGCGACCCCCCGCCAGCGCCCGGGCCACCTCGCCCGCCACGGAGCGCTGCCGACGGAGGCGAATTGCGAGCTCGGCCGACGAGGCGACCTGGGCCTGCACCCCGCCCAGGCGGCGCACAACGCCCTCGACAGTTTCGGTTCCGATCGGATCGAGCAAGTGGCGTCGCATGCGCCAGGCGAGGGCCTGCGGCCAGGTGATCCTCTCGACCATACTTCGCGCTGCCTCAGTAGGTGATCGTCTGGCCGTCGGTCGCGGTGGAGACGCGGATCACCTCGTCGATCACATCGAGATCGACATCGGACAAGCGCTTGAAGCGGATGCAGCCTCTGCCCAGGTTCGCTCTGGGGAGCAGCGACGCGAATGGCTCCAGGCCGATGGGACCGGCGTAGAGCGAGATGTACTGCTTGTTGGAGGCGATGGCAAGGCACATCCAATCGCCCATTCGTCCTGACCTGGCCCGATACGAGTAACGACCGTAGCTCAGGAATCCGCGGTCGACGTAGCGACGCAATCCGGGTGCCAGCTTCCGGATCCTGGCATCCAGCTCCTCGAGCTGTGGTCGACGGACGTCATCCAGTGCGGCCAACCAGGCGTCTGGGTCTGTCGGGCCCGTAGGTGTCTGGCCGTACATGCCCTTCTGTGTCGCCATCATGGCCCTCGTAGTCGTGAAGCGGTGCGCGCTAACGGCGAGCGGCTCCCACCAGGTCGGCGTTGGCGGCCATCATCCCGTGGCGCCGCTCCTCCAGCCAGCCGAGGATGGACGCGGCCACCGCCGGCCACGTCTCGGAGCCCATGACCAGCCCGAAGTGGCTGGCCCCGGGGATGTACTCGTAGGTCGCGCCCAGCAGGTCGGCCGTTCGGCGCGCTTCCGACGGATGGATGACGTCGTCCAGGCCGGCACCGATGACGAGGGTGGGCATCCGGATCAGCCCCGGGTCGATGGCCACGCCCAGCATCCGCTCCTGGCGGGCACGGCCTGACTCGCGGGCCCCGACCAGCAGCTCCTGCATCTTGGAGAGCTCCTCGTCGGTCATGTCCGGCATCCAGGCCCGCAGCTCGTCAACCGGCGCCAGCCAACCCCACCATGCGGCGTCGTACACGCCCGGGACGGACTTCAGCTCGTGGTCGGCCGGGCGTCGGGGAAGCGCCGCGGCCGGTGGGGAGGGGGCCAGCAGAACCAACCCCAGCACCGGTCGGGTCTGGGCGTAGAGCAGCGCGGCCAGCGCCCCCATCCCCCACCCGATCAGGACCGGGGCCCGACCCAGCTGGCGGGCCGCGATCCCGATGTCATCGGCGTAGTCGCGCATCCGGGTATCGGCCAGATCGGCCAGGTCAGACGTGAAATGGCCGCGGAGGTTCAGCGCGTGCGCCTCCCAGCCGCGCTCGGCGAAATAGGCAGCGAAGCTCGACCACAGCCACGACCCGGTGAGGACGCCATGAACCAGGAGGAGTGGGGGTTTCCTGCTGCGGCGTTCCGGCTGGTGGGTCTCGACGTGGATCCCCTCGGGTTCGATGAAGACCTCGTCGCGCTTGATGGCCTGGACCACGGTTCTCAACCCTCCAGCGGATAGAAGACCATCCCGGTCAGCAGCTTCGGATAGAAGTAGGTCGACTTCTGCGGCATGACGTCCCCGGCAGCGGCCACCGCGGTCAGCTCGTCCAGCCGGGTGGGGCGCACCAGGATCGCCGCCGCCACCTCGCCGCGGGCGACCCGGGCGCGGGCATCGGCCTCGCTCCTAGTGTAGAGGAGCGTTTCACCAGCGGCCACGTCCGTCTCAGTGATGCCCAGCCGATCGCCGAGCAGCGCGGCGTGGAGCAGCGCCAGGTCGAGCCGGCGCGCCGGCGCGCTCGTCGGTTCGCGCCGCATCCGCTCAGCCGCGGCACCCACATCCCCGATCAGCAGCCAACCTTCTCCGGTGGGCAGTACCAACCCGAACACTGCCTCCTTGGCATCGCGCAGGTCCTCCAGCCGATGGCCCAGCCGCTCGGGCGCGACCGGCACGGCCTGGAACAGCGGATCGGGTCCGTTGACGAGCGCGCGCAGCCGATCGGGATCGGCTCGGCGCAGGAGCCGATGGGTGGGTCGGATCTCGATCTGCTCCTGGGCGGCATTGACCAGGACGGCCATCATCCAGTCGGCGGCCAGCGCGCCCGGCGCCGCCGCGCCGGGAATCGGTCTGGATCGGACCTCGGCCTGGTAGGCCAGCGCCGTCTCGTACCGATGGTGCCCGTCGGCGACCACGAGTCGCCGCCGGGACAGGTACGTGCCCAGACCCTGGTCCTCCTCGATCACGCCAACCCGATGCAGGAGCCCGTCCCCGTCCCGGGCTCGCCACTCGTCGAAGACCGGCCGCTCGACGAGCGCCTCGTATCGCGGGGAGCGGTCGACGTACAGCATCAGGATCGGGCTGAACTGGGTGCGCGTCGCCCGCAGCAGCCCCAGCCGATCGGCCTTGGGACCGGGCATGGTGTGCTCATGGGGCCGGATGCCCGGCCCCCACGGCTCGAGGCGGACGCGGGCCAGGATCCCGCGCACCGCGGCCGACTCCGCGGAGTCGGCCGCCTGGTAGCGGTACGCGTAGAAGGATGCCCGCGATCGGATGCTCAACGTCCCGTCCGCCTGCCACGCCGAAAGTGCCTCGGCGGCCGCCCGGTGCGGGGCCGCCTCCGCGCTCAGCTCCAGCCGGACCGCATTGCGCGGGTGACGCGCCAGCAGGGCAGCCCGCTGGGAGTCGGAGATGACGTCGAACGGCGGGCATACCAGATCGGTCAGATCCGCCACCCGACCGGCGGCCGCAGCGCCCTCGCCCGGTCGTTGGACCCGGGCCGGGATGTCGCCGCTGCCGAATCGATCCAGCGCATAGCCGAGCCCGCGCAGCGGGCGAACCAGGGGCATGGGCCGAGTCTAGCCGCCGATCTCTTCGAAAGTGGCTCCGTCGTCGGGCGTTCGGCGACCGGGCCCCGTGTCGGGTCGCCGCAGGAACAGGACCAGGGCGGCGGCCACGGTCAGCAGGACGGCGATGGGCACGAACGGCAGGCGGCGATAGTCGACGGGCCAGACCACGGTCACCACCCGCTCGGTGCGATTCCCCACCGGGTCGACGGCCACCACGCGGAGCTCGGTCGGCAGGATGCCGGCGTCCACCGATCCCTCGAACGTCCCGTTGGCCGCCACCACCACCGACTGGCCGTTGACGGTGACGGTGGCGCCGGGAACCGTCTGTCCTGAGATGGTGGGGCTGAAGTCGACCAGCGCCTCGTCGGCGGTGAAGGTGAGGGACGGGGCCTGTCGATACACCCGGATGCGCCAGGTGCCGTGGTACGCGTGACCGGCGGGAGTCACCAGCCAGATGCTGGCGGTGGCTCCGGAGCCGTCAGGTGCATTCGGGCCGGCCGGCTCGAGCAGTTGGATTTGGGCCACCCCATCCGGCCCGATGGTCGTCTGGCCGGAGTCCCCTCGCGACCTCCACCACACGGACGTGCCCGTCGGACCGCTGATCTGGGCAGACGCCGCCTCGTTGCCCACGATCAACCCGCCTGGCTGGTCTGGGTCGGGAGCCACGCCGCGGAAGGAAGGGGCCAAGTGGGCCCCGTTGGCCTCGGGTTCCATCAGCGAGGAGATGGCAGCGAGCCGAATCTCCATGGGCGAGCGGGCACTCAACTGCGTGACCGCTGGCGAACGAACCGCCGGCGAAAACAGCCCGGCAACGTCGGAGAATTCGGCGAGGAGCGCAACCCACGCGCCGTCCGGGCCGACAGTGCCAACCGGCTCGAGACCAGGCAGCAAGGCCACGGAGGACACCTCCGCCAAGACGTTCGGGTCTGCAAGGGGGCGGACCAGCCGACCGCCGAACACGTAGACGTCGCGCTCTCCGGGCACGCCACCGGGGATCACGCCAGCAAACAGGGTCAGCGGTTGCCCGCCGACGCCCTGTTGCGTCGCGGCCAGGGCCCCGGGACGTGTATCTCGTCCGAAGACCACGGATGGGCCGGCACCGCCGCCAAGGTCACCTGGCAGCACGTTCACCGAAATTGGGGGGTCGCCGGTGCGAACGACGATCCGCGTCTCGGATCCCGTGCCGAACACAGCTGTCAGCAGTCCACCGCTTGTCCGTGCGAACAGCCGCTCGACCTCCGCGTCGCGGGGCCACGACCACAGAGTCAGCGTCGAGAATTCGCTGCTGGTGACCATGGCAGGACCAGAGTCGAGCAGCAAGGCCCGGGCCGAGGAAGTGTCGCTCAGGTCGGCCCCCCGGCCGGTCCGTTCGATGAACGGCACCCCTAATCGCAGGCTCACTCGGTGCAGGCCTGTGGCCTGGAGCGCGTTCGGCGCGATCGGGTCGAGCTGCGGCCCGGATAGGAGAACCTCCTCCCCAGGCGCGCCATCGGTCTCCCCGGCGTCCAGGACGGTCGCGCAACAGCCCGAGAGGCTCGGTATCGTGAACCCACTCCGTTCGAATCGATCGCCGTTCCACCGCAGAAGGCTCAATTGAAGATCCAATTCGGTGAGCGGGCCCTCGGTGATCAGCAGCTCATCGGTGCCGTCTGCATCCATGTCAGCGGCGACTATCTGGGCGGCGTAGCGCTGGGTGTCGGCCACAAGGCGGAGCTCCAGAGTCCGGTCGTTGGCCACGACCTCCCAGATGGTCAGACAGCACGGGTCGCTCAACTGGGCGTCAGTGCCGATGGCGGCCGCCAGCAGGATCTCCCGCCCGTCCCGATGTGCGCGGACGAGCTTGGCGGGATCGTCCAATTCGACCGCGATCATCCCGTCGTCGTCGATTCGAGCCCGGCCGATCCCCGTGAGCAGCTCGTCGCTGCTCGCCGACCGCCGCAGCGGGACGGCGTTTCCGTTTTCGGCGGCCGTTGGACCCAGCACCACGTCGTCCAGGTACCAGGCCTGAACCGCCGCCAGTCCCGGATCGGCCTCAGAAGCGGTAACCACGACAAGCTCGCGATTGCCGTCGCCATCGATGTCGAAGGGCACCGCGTCCGTAACGAACGGCAGGAAGATGGCTTCGGGCTCATCCGGAAGGGGCGTGCCCGGGATCGGATCAATGGCGGCTACCGGCGCGGGTGCGAACAGGATGCCGGTGAGCAGGGCGAAGACCAGTGCCCTCGCGGCCGGCCATCGATGTGCGCGCATGAGTCCGTCAGCCACGCAGGGCGCGGATCGGCTCCAAGGTCGTCGGGTCCTCGAGCGCCGAGACGTCGCCTGCATCGAGCCCCAGGTAGGCCGCGCGCGCCACGCGCCGGAGAATCTTTCCGTTACGCGTCTTGGGGAGGGCGGGCACGAGATGCACGGCCGCTGGCTTGAAGGACTTCCCGAGTGTGCGGACGACGCGGTCGCTGACTGCCTCAGTGGTAGAAATGCCTCGCTCCTCGAGATCGTCGAGGAGCCCCGGACCCGCCATGGGTACGACGAATAGGACGATCGCCTCGCCCTTGATCTCGTCGGGCACGCCCACGGCGAGGGCCTCGACGGCCAAGGGGTGAGATATGGCCGCCGACTCCACCTCGGCGGGACCGATCCGTTTGCCGGCGACCTTGATCGTGTCATCGGACCGGCCGCTGATGTACCAGAAACCGTCGGGATCGATGCGCGCCCAGTCGCCGTGGACCCAAGTCCCTGGCAGACGCGACCAGTACGCCTCCACATATCGATCGGGGTCGCCCCAGAAGCCCTGGGTCATCCCTGGCCACGGCTGGCGCACGACCAGCTCCCCAACCTCGCCCCGCACCGGGCGACCCTCGGCATCCACCACGTCGGCCGCCATGCCGGGGCAGGGGCCGGAGAATGAGCACGAGGCGATAGGCGTGATCGTGTTGCCGCCGACGATACCGCCGCTGACTTCCGTTCCGCCGGAGTAGTTGATGATCGGAAGCTGTCCTCCCCGGACAGCCCTGAAGAGCCACCTCCATGGGCCGGGGTTCCACGGCTCACCAGTGGAGCCTAGGACCACGAGAGACGACCGGTCGTGCGCCCGAACAGGCTGACTTCCCCCAGTCATCAGGGCCCTCACTGCGGTTGGGCTGATCCCGAGATGTGTGATCCGATGCCGCTCGACGAGGGCCCACAGCCGATCGCGACCCGGATAGTCTGGGGTGCCCTCGTAGATGACCAGGGTCGCGCCCAGCAGCAGCGCACCGCATACGGCCCACGGGCCCATCATCCAGCCCATGTCGGTGAACCAGAACAGGACGTCGCCGCCCTGAAGGTCGAAGCAGTGGGCCAGGTCAACGGCGCTCTTCAGCGGGAAGCCGCCATGGACGTGGACCGCCCCCTTGGGCTTGCCGGTGGTGCCCGAGGTGTAGATCAGCAGAAACGGGTCGTTCGCGTCGGTTGGGACCGATGCCAGCTGCTCGCTTTCTGCCGCCACCAGGGCCTCTTCCCAGGCCACGTCCCGGCCGTCGACCCAGGCCATCTCCCCTGCGGCCTCCCCCAGCCGCCGCACGACGAGGCAGCGCTCGACGCTCGACGCCTCGGCCAGCGCGGCGTCCGCTACGGCCTTCATCTCCACTACTTTCCCCCGCCGCCAGAAGCCGTCGGCCGTGATCAGCAGCCGAGCCTCACAGTCCGCCAGCCGGCTGGCAACCGCGGGCGCTCCGTATCCGCTGAAGATGGGCGTATAGACGGCCCCCAGCTTCCCGACGGCCAGGACCGCGATCACCGCCTCCGGAATCATGGGCAGGAAGATCCCTACCCGGTCGCCGCGGCCCACCCCCAGGGCCGCCATGGCCCGCGCCGCGCGGTCCACCTCGGAACGCAGCTCCCCGCGGGAGAAGCGGCGGACCGCGCCGTCCTCCCCCTCCCAGACCAGCGCCACCTCGTCGGGCCGCGCCACCGCCGGCTCGTCCACCGCCGCCGCGACATAGTTGAACCCGGCCCCCACCCACCAGCGGGCCCACTCCGGCCCCCGCGACACGTCGAGCACCGCCTCCGGCTCCGGATCGAACCGGATCCCCAGGTCGGCCACCGCCGCGGACCAGAACCAGGCCGGATCGGCCTCCGCCCGAGCCTGCAGCTCCTCCAGGTCGGCGCAGCCGACATCGGTCAGAAACCGGCGTAGCCTGCTGCGGTCGAGGTACGCGGAGGACGGTCGCCAGGCCGCCGCGGGCGAATCGGTTCCGAACCGCGGCCCGGCCGCTCGCACCGCCATTTGTCTCACATGGCCCGGATGCCGAGCAGGTTGCGGGCGATGACCAGCCGCTGGATCTCGCTGGTCCCCTCCCCGATCTCTGTCAGCTTGGCGTCGCGCAGGTAGCGCTCGACGTGGTACTCGCGCACGTACCCATACCCACCGTGGACCTGGATGGCCGCATTGGTGACTCGCGCCGCTACCTCCGAGGCATACAGCTTGGCCATGGCCGCCTCAGTGCTGTACGGCTTGCCGGCGTCCTTCAGCCACGCCGCGCGGTAGACCAGGAGGCGCGCGGCGTCGATCTCGGTGGCCATGTCCGCGATCTGGAAGGCCACCCCCTGGAATGACGCGATGGGCCGCCCGAACTGCTGCCTCTCCCTGGCATAGGCCGATGCGGCTTCGTACGCCGCCTGGGCCAGGCCGAGGGCCATGGAGCCGATGCCGATCCGGCCGCCGTCCAGCGTCTTGAGGAAAAGCTTGTCGCCCTCGCCCTCGGTGCCCAGCAGATTGGCGGCCGGGATCCGGCAGCTCTCGAACACGAGCTCCCCAGTGGCCGAGGCGTGGAGCCCAAGCTTCTCCAACAGCTTGCCGAACGTAAATCCGGGCGTGCCCTTCTCCACGATGAACGCGCTGATCTGGCTGTCGTCCTCCGCCTCGCCAGTTCGGGCCACGACGATGTAGATGTCCGCCACTCCGGCGTTGGTGATGAACTGCTTGGCTCCGTCGATGACCCACTCGTCCCCGTCCCGCCGCGCCCGCGTCTTCGTCCCCCGCGAATCGCTGCCGGCCCCCGGCTCAGTGAGCCCGTAGGCTCCCAGCTTGGCGCCACTGGCCAGCGGGCGGAGGAACTGCTCCTGCTGCTCGGGCGTACCGGCGATGGCCAGCGGACCGGCGCCCAACGAGGTGTGGGCCGAGACGATGATCGCCACGCTGCCCGACACCCGGGCGAGCTCTTCGATGGTGATGGCGTAGGCCAGGGAGTCCAGGCCGGTGCCCCCCACCTCGGTCGGGTACGGCACGCCCAGCAGGCCCAGATCGGCCGCTTCGCGGATGAGCTCTTGGGGGAACTCGCCGCGGACCTCCATCTCGTCCGCCTGCGGTGCGATTCGCCGCTCGGCGAAGTCCCGGACGGTGCGCCGGATGTCCTCGTGGGCAGGAGACAGGGCGAAGTCCATCGGTCTGGCGAGTCTATCAGCGCCTACTTGCAGCCCACAGGGTCTGCTTCCGGGACCATTGCCCTCCGACCTATACTGCCGGGACGTTGGAGGGTGCCCGGTTGCCCGAGGTCGATGTCCGCCTGGAGCGGGTCACCAAACAGTTCAACGAGACGGTCGCCGTGGACGACCTCTCGCTCGACATCTGGCGCGGGGAGTTCTTCTCCCTGCTCGGCCCGTCGGGCTGCGGCAAGACCACCACCCTGCGCATGATCGGCGGCTTCGAGGAGCCGACCAGCGGGACGGTCTACCTGGGCGACAAGGACGTGACCGGACTGCCGCCTTTCAAGCGCAACGTCAACACCGTCTTCCAGAACTACGCCCTCTTCCCGCACCTGAACATCTACGAGAACGTCGCCTTCGGCCTGCGCCGCCGAAAGGTGGCCGACGGCGAGATCAGGACGCGCGTCGGCGAGATGCTGGAGCTGGTGGAGCTCCCCGGGTTCGAGCAACGCAAGGCGACCATGCTCTCCGGCGGCCAGCAGCAGCGGGTCGCCCTGGCCCGGGCCCTGATTAATCACCCACAGGTGCTGCTGCTGGACGAGCCGCTCGGCGCCCTGGACCTGAAGCTGCGTAAGCAGATGCAGATCGAGCTCAAGCGGATCCAGACCGAGGTCGGGATCACGTTCATCTACGTGACCCACGACCAGGAAGAGGCCATGACCATGTCGAACCGGATCGCGGTCATGCGCGCCGGTAAGATCGAGCAGCTGGGCGACCCCGAGAGCCTCTACGAACGACCCGAGACCGCGTTCGTGGCCGGATTCCTGGGCGTGTCGAACCTGCTGGAGGGCGAGGTCGCGGGCCACGAGGGCGGGATGATCGCCATTCGCCTGTCGGACGGGACGCTCATCCGGGCTCCGGCCGGCAACGACGGCCAACGCCACGTCCGGCTGGGCGTCCGCCCGGAAAAGCTGCGGGTCGTGCCCGACACCAACGGCCAGGGCCCGGCTACGGATCTGAACGCGGTGGAGGGCACTGTCCTGGACTCCAGCTATCTCGGAGTCAGCACCCAGTACCTGGTGGAGACCCGCGACGGCCACCGCATGACCGCCTATTCGCAGAACCTGGAAACCGCCAGCGTGGCCGAAGCCCTGGCCGACGGCCAGAAGGTTCGGCTGACCTGGCAACCGCGCCACACCTTTGTCATTGCCGGTCCGGCAGAGCATGCCGGCGGCGATCCCCATGCCCCGGAGGAAGAAGGAGACACCGATGTCTGACGAGCAGCGCAGCAAGATCGAGATGGCCATCGTCCGTGCCATGCGCAGGGACCGCGTTTCGCGACGGACGTTCCTGGGGCGAGCCGGGAAGGGCGGGATCGCCCTCGGCGCTGCGCTGACGCTGCCGGGACTGATCGCCGCCTGCCAGCCGGAGGGGGTCACCCTGGAGTGGGCCAACTGGCCGGCATATATCGACATCGACGAGGAAAGCAGCCCGAATCCGACCCAGTACCCGACCCTCAACGCGTTCATCGAGGAGACCGGGATCAACGTCCATTACGTGGAGGCCATCAACGACAACGAGGAGTTCTTCGGGACCATCTTCCCCGACCTGGAGGCCGGCAACCCGACTCCGTGGGACATCGTCACTCCCACCGACTGGATGGTCGAGAAGCTCATCCGCCTGGGCTACATCCAGGAGCTCGACCACTCGAAGCTGCCTAACCTCGCCCCCAACGCGGCCGACTTTGCGGTCGATCAGTGGTTCGACCCGGGCAACGCCTACAGCGTGTACTGGCAGGGTGGGATCACGGGCATCGGCTACAACCCGACCCTCACCGGGCGGGATATCACCAGCTTCGACGACCTGTTCGACCCGGCGTTCAAGGACCTGGGGGTTGGGCTCTTCAGCGACACCCGGGACATGCTGAGCCTGAGCCTGCTCTCGCTGGGGATCGTCCCCGCCAACGCGACCATGGACGACGTGACGCGCGCCCAGGAGAAGCTGCTGACTGCGGCCGAGGACGGACAGTTCCGCGGCTTCTACGGCAACGAGTACTACGACGAGCTGGCCGCCGGCAACCTGGCCCTGACCGTGGCGTGGTCGGGTGACGTGACGCAGATGAAGCTGTACGACAACGCCGATGTCGAGTTCGTGGTCCCGGCCGAGGGAGGCATGCGCTGGAACGACAACCTTGTCATCCCCAACGGTTCCACTAACGTCGACGCCGTCCATCAGCTGATGAACTACTGGTACGACCCGGTGCCCGCGACGACTCTGGCGGAGTACATCGGCTACTTCTCACCGGTCGCCGAGGTACCCGAGCGGATCCAGGCCGACGCCGATGCGGCCAGGGCTGACGGAGACGACGCCACGGCCGATGAGTTGGACGTCTTCGCGGCGACCACGGCTCCCACCGAGGATCAAATCGCGAACACCTATCCCTACAAGCAGCTCACCGAGGACGAGGAGGCACAGTGGAACGACCTCTGGCTGGAGGTCTTCACCGGGTCGGGGCCCGGCTGATCACCACCTTCTGAGCCCGCCGGCCGTGTCATGAGCCGCGGCCGCGGCCTGATCCCCTACCTCTTCCTGCTGCCCGGAGGGGCGTGGCTGGTCGTCTTCTTCGCCATCCCCATGGTATTCATGCTGCTGGTCTCGCTCCAGGAAGGCTCGCTGTCCACCGGGTATGAGCTGACCTGGAATTTCGGCATCTACCCGGCGGTGATCGGCGAGTCCTCGGACCAGATCATCCGATCCGTGACCTACGCCTTCGCGACCACGGTGCTGACCCTCCTCATCGGCTATCCCATGGCGTACACCATCGCCTTCCGTGGCGGACGGCTGAAGAACGCACTGCTCCTGGTCGTGATCCTGCCGTTCTTCGTCAGCTTCATCATCCGGACCCTCAACTGGAAGATGATCCTGGCCGACAACGGGATCGTGCTGGGGACGCTCAAGGACCTTGGTTGGCTGGACCAGGGGTTCCACCTCATCGCCACCC
>JBOGTA010000158.1:0-8278 GCA_050695855.1 Candidatus Limnocylindria bacterium | reverse complement strand
GCCCAGCCCGGCCGCGGCGGGGATGCGCTTGTAGACGGCCAGCATTCCCGGCTCCGCGCGGCCAGCCAGGCCGGCCGCCCAGCCCCGCCAGGCTAGGTTGGTCCGGCCTCCGGGCACGCCCGCCGCGGCCGGTCCGTCAACGCGCAGATCGGCGCCGCCGGGCTCAACCGACAGCTCGTCGCCGAGCTCCAGCAGGGCCAACAGCGAATCCAGCTCGTGGAACCCGTCTGCCCGCTGCCCGACTACGGTCAGCCACAGGTTCAGCTTGGCCGGGGCGGCCAGTTGCCAACCAGCGACGTTCTCGGCGGCGTCCGCCTGCGGCGGACTCTCAGCCAAGGCGGCCATCCAGCGCCGGGCGGAGAGTGACTGCCAGGCATGCCCACTCGGGGAGCGCGAGGGTCTGCGGTCGGCGCTCGGGGTCTATCGCGCAGGAAGCCAGCACCCAATCTACGGTGGCGCGATCCACCGGCAGCTCCCGTACCAGGCTGTTGTGGAGCTGCTTCCGGCGCTGGCGGAAGGCAGCCTGCGCCACCCGATGGAAGGTCTCGCGATCAGCGAGCGGGACCTGGGGCACCAGGCGCCGCTCCAGGCGCAGGATGGCGGAGTCCACGTCCGGCTCCGGTTCAAACGCGGCGGCCGGGACGCGTGTCACGACCTCGGCGTCAGCCAGATCCTGGACGAATACCGACAGGTAGCTGGTGTCCCCTGGCGGGGCGGCGACCCGCGCCGCGACCTCGGCCTGAACCAGCAGCACGGACCGCTCGGGCGGATGCGGACTGCCGAGAAAGCGGTGCAGCAGCGGGCTGGTGATGTGGTACGGGATATTTGCCACCAGCCGATAGGGCTCACCCGGGAACAGCCTTTCGGGGTCCACGTCGAGGGCGTCGGCCTCGAGCAGCGTCAGGGACTGCGCATCGTCGAGCTCGCGCCGCAGGTAGCCCACCAGGTGCGCGTCGATCTCGATGGCGATCACCTCGCAGCCGGCCGCCAGCAGCCGCCGAGTCAGGACCCCAAGGCCGGGCCCGACCTCCACTACCCGATCGCCCGGCGACAGGTCGGCCGCGGCCGCGATGGCGTCCAGCGCGTCGCCGTCGGTGAGGAAGTTCTGGCTCAGCCCGCGGCGCGGGCGGAGCCCCTCCCGGCGCAGGAGACGGCGCAGCTCGCTGGTGGTCGGGGGGCGTGGCGCCTCGCCGGACACCGGGCGGGCCATCAGGCCGCCTCCTGCCAGGGCAATGCGAGCGCAGGAATGGCCTCCAGCTCGGGGCCGGCCCGCTCACCGGCGGCGAACCGGTGGGCGGCGGCCGCCCCGATCATCGCCCCGTTGTCGGTGCACCAGGCGGGTGGCGGCACGAGGAGCGGCAGCCCGTCCAGCCGGTCGGCGAGCGTTCGGCGCAGCGCCCGGTTGGCGGCCACCCCACCGCCGAGGGCCACCGCGGCCACGTCGTGCTCCTGCGCCGCGGTTACGGTCCGGCGAACGAGTTGCTCGACCACGGCCCGCTCGAACGCGGCTGCGATGCCGTCCACCGGGATCGGCTCGCCACGCTCGCGGTAGCCCTCCACCTCGCGCAGGACGGCCGTCTTGAGGCCGGAGAACGAGAAGTCATAGCGCCCGCCCGCCCGGGCCAGCGGGAAGCGGGTGGCGGGCGCTGCGCCATCGGCGGCGGCGGCGATGGCTGGGCCGCCCGGGTATGGGAGGCCGAGGAGGCGACCGACCTTGTCGAACGCCTCGCCGGCGGCATCGTCCACGGTCTGGCCCAGCAACTGGTAGCGGGCGTGGTCGACCATCAGCACCAGCTGGGTGTGACCCCCGGACACGACTAGGCACAGGAGCGGGAAGGGCGGCTCCGGCGGCACCACGTCCCCGGCGACGGGCGTATCGGTCAACCAGTTGGCGTAGATGTGGCCCTCGATGTGGTTGACCGGCACCAGCGGCAGCTCGTGGCTGGCGGCCAGTCCTTTGGCCAGGTTGACACCCACCAGCAGGGAGCCGATGAGACCCGGACCATAGGTGACGGCGACAGCATCCAGGTCGTCCCACGTAGCGCCGGCATCGGCGAGGGCGGTTTCCAGGGTCGGGATGATCCAGCGCAGCTGCTGGCGGGCCGCGACTTCGGGCACGATCCCGCCGGTCGTGGCATGGACCGCCACCTGGCTGGCTACGACGCTGGACTCGATCCGGCGGCCGCCCACCACCACCGCAACTCCCGTTTCGTCACAGCTGGTCTCGATGGCCAGGATCCGCGGACCGCTCACCGGTCCGCAGCCTCCGCGTCGCGGGCCGCGGCGAGGGCCGCTCGCATGGCCGGGCTCGCCAGGTGTGGGGTGGTCATGATGTAGGCGTCCTCGCCGTCATCGGTGTAGTACCGCTCTCGTCGGCCTGCGATCTCGAACCCGTACGCTCGGTACAGGGCCTGGGCCGCCAGGTTGGAGATCCGTACCTCGAGCGTCATGCGCGCGGCTCCCATCTCGCTGGCCACTATCAGCAGGGCGTCCATCAGCCGGCGCCCGATCCCCTGCCGGCGCCAGCCGGGATGGACCGCGAAGGTGGTGATATGCGCCTCGTCGACCATCAACCAGACACCGGCATACCCGACCACCGCCTCACCCTGGCGGGCAACCGTATAGCGGGCCAGTCGGTTGTGGGTCAGCTCCTGGGTGAAGGCCTCCGGTGGCCACGGCGTACTGAAACTGGCCCGTTCGATCTCCAGGACTGCCGGGATGTCATCGGGGCGCATCGGCCCGACCCCGACGGCGGCGGTCAGAGCCACGTGATCGGCGCCGGGGCCGAGTCGCCCAGCCCACGCGGCGGTCGAAGGTAGGCCGGCTCCAGGCGGGCGAGGTCATCGGTCGACCCGCTCGCCATCCGTTTGGCGGCCAGACGGGCCACGGCATCTGCCGCCTCGTCGGGCGGTTGGGCCCGGGTGAGGTCAAGCGTGACGGCCAGGTCCCGCGGCGCCACCACGGGGCGCTCCCGAAGCGCGGCTGACAGCGCAGAGAACGGCACGATCTGCGGGTCGGCCGCGTCCCGCGCCTGGGCATATACCTCTGCGGCACCGGCCCGCGTCAAAGCTGCATGGGCATCGGGGACGGCGGCCAGCCAGGCGTCCAGGCTGGGTATGCCGATGATCGGACAGCCCAGGCCCGACGCCAGGCCCTTGGCCAGCGCGAGCCCCACCCGAAGGCCGGTGAACGAACCGGGACCGATGCCCACCGCCACGGCGCTGACATCGCGCAGCGTGGCACGCTGCCGGTCCAGGAGCTCCAGCAGCCGGGGAAGGAGCTCGCCTCCCTGGCCGCCCGCAGCAGTCCACGCCGCGCGGCCCAGGAGAGCGCCCTCCCGATCGGCAAGGGCCACGGATTGGTCGGTGGCCGAGCTCTCGAGGGCGAGGATCATGGCGCCTCCGCGTCCTCCAGGACACGCGAAAGATCCCGGTGGCGAGGCCCGGTGGCCTGCCACCGGAGGTGGCGAAGGTTCGGATCAGATGGGTCCGCCATGAGCTCGAGCCGCAGATGATCGGCAGGCAGCCATCCTTCGAGTCGGTCCGCCCACTCGATGACGGTGACCCCGCCGGCCTGGCGCTCATCGAAAACCCCGGCCTGGCGCGCCTCGTCGGCATCGGCCAGCCGATAGGCGTCCACGTGGAAGAGGGGCAGGCGCCCGCCGTGTTCGTTGACGATGATGAAGGTCGGGCTGTTCACGACATCGCGGACGCCGAGGCCTCGCGCGACTCCCTTGGCGAGCTGGGTCTTGCCCGCTCCAAGGGAGCCGATCAGGGCCAGGCAGGACCCAGGCTCGGCCGCACGTCCCAGCTTCCGCCCGATTCGCTGGGTGGCTACCGCCGATGTGGAGCGGATCCGGCCCTCGGCGGGCGCCGGAAGGGAAATGGCTTTCACGCCGGCGAGTATGTCAGGAGACCACGAAACTGGCCTCGATGTTGGCAAGTGGTACCGCCACTGTCCGCCCGGGGTCGAGGCGGACCATGCCGCACAGGGCGTTGATGCCCGAGCCGGTGGCCATCGGCTGCGCCGGGATCTCGGTGAGGAGCCCGGCCTGGCCCCGACCCGGGCCGGACACGATGACGACCCGGTCCCCGACCACCGGCCGCGCCGTGCGCTTGGGGGCCGGCGAAGCGTCGTACACGATCAGCTTGCGCTGATCGCCCAGCACCGTAGCGCGCTGACCGTTATTGGCCCCGAGCCACGCAAACCGCGCCGGGTCCATGCCAGCCCGCCCGAAGCCGTCGAGCGCCAGCACGGCGAATGGCGGCGCGGCCGTGCCGAGCAGGCTGCGGCGGTGCTGCTGACCGGCGAAATCGGCCAGCTCGCGCGCGTGAATGCCACCGACGACGATCGCGGCCACGCCCACGGCGCGGGCCCGGGTGATGGCTTCCGCGGACGCCCATGAGCCACCGATCACGACCCGCCCCGCGCTGTCGGCATCGATCGCACCCGGCTCGAGAGGCGCCTCCGGGTCGCTGACCATGACACTGAGCGGTCCGTGGACCGCCTGGCCGGTCCCGCCCAGGCCGGCCAGCATGACGCCGGGGACCGCGATCGTGATCGACCGGGCGTCCACCTCCATGACGATCCCGCGCACGTCGCTCTGGATCGGATCGGCCGGCTCCAGCAGGAGGAGGTGGGCTTTCCCGTCAGCTGGTCCATACGCGAGGAACAGGGCGTCGGTGGTGGTCCGGACCTCGCGGTCCGCGGTTCGGGCCAGGGGCTGGTCGGCTCGAACCCGATCGCCGGGCGTGACGACCAGCAGCTCAGCCACCTCATCGCGCTTGCGGCGCAACGGTCGGGCAACGGGGATGGAACGGGAGGCGGCGGGCTGGACCGCCCGGGCGAGCACATCCCCCGGCTGCACCTCGTCGCCAACGACAACCACCGGCTCAGCCTCGGCGGGGAGGCTCACACGGTGTCGATACGGCTCGGCGGTCGTCATCAGCCGGGTGCCGTGCGGCCTTCGCGCCGCAGGGCGTCGCGCCAGGATTGGATCGTGGTGCGCGCATCGCCGGGGCGGGCTGGAAGTTGCATCGGGTCATCGCGGGCATCGAGGATGACTCCCACCGCCCCACCGGTGACGGCAGCTCGCACCCGCCGGGCGCGAGGCGCCACCCCGAGGTCCACGCCGCGTTCGAGCTCGACCTCCAGCTCGCCCGCGGCTCCCCGTTCCAGGGGCAGGACGACCAATCCCCCGGACCGGACCTCAACGCGAGTCGAGTCCGGCCATCCGGGACGATGGAGCCGGGCTCGAAATGCCACCTGCCCCGGCCGTCCGCCCCGGGACACGACGGCCGTACCGAGGGGCACCAACAGATCGTCGCGCAGCGTTTCCATCCCCTCGTCGAAGTCGTCGCCAGGCAGCGTGCCCAACGGGCCGCAGATTCCCCATGGGTCAAGTGCCAGCTGGGTGAGTCCGACTGGTCGCAGACCGTCGAGGAGGGCCAGCGCCGCATCGGCTGGGTGGGCGGCCGCGGCCAGGAGGCGGCCTCCCCCCACCAGCAGATCGACCGGTGGGCAGCCGCCCATCCACCGTCGAGCGGCGGCAAGACGGTCGATCCCGAGCGCCTGGGCAATGGCCGCCTCCGATGCGGACGACGGGACGGCCGCCGGCCTGGCAGCCAGGTTGGCGAGGGCATCGGTGGTCGTGAACTCGTCGACGTCGGTTGGCAATACCTCGGTCGCCGCACGCGAGCCCTCTGGTAGCGAGCGGTCGCCAGTGTCGGCCAGGACAGCGGTGGTGCCGCCGCCACGTGCCGTCGCGCCCCACGCCAACCAGGTCGCGCCAAGGTCCACTCCGAGGACCTCCAGGCCGAGCCCGCGTCCGAGGGCCGCCATCGAGCGACCGAACGCGATGGGCGCCAGTGCCTGGACCTCGCCTGAGCCGTTGGCGTCGGCCAGCAGCGCCAGCATGGGCTCGGCCAGCGCATCGCTCACCACCGGGCCGACCCATTGCGTGCCCGGACCAAAGAGCTGGGCAAACGGGACCTGAACCTCTTCCGCGCCGACCACCACCAGCGGAGCCCCCTGCGGCCCGCGGGCCGCCGCCAGCATGCCCCACAGCGGGCTTGCCGGAGGAGGCGGCGCCCCGCTTGAGGCCACCGCCAACCAGGCGTCTGGCTCCAGGTCGCGAATCGAGGCGTACCGTTCGGCGTCGGGGCGCCGGTCATCTCCGGCCACGGCGCCGACCACAGTCCACCCGTTTCGGATGGCCACCGAGCTGGCGGCCCCCTGGTCGATCAGCGTATCGGCCACCACCACCAGGCGGCCTGGGCGCCGGGGCGAACGGCAGGTGATCCGCGGCGCGTCGCGAACGAGGAGCACCAGGCGCCGCGACAGGCGCGCATCGGCGTGGGGGGCCAGCCGGCTGACCAGGTCCTCGACCAGAACGGACTCACCCCAGGAGCTGGGTTGGGCGGTCCCGCTCACGATCCGCCATCGGCCCCCTGCTCTGCCGACGAGGGCCGCCTTGGTCCAGGCGCTGCCGACGTCCACCAGGAGGGAGAGCTCCGTTTCGGGCACCGGGCGCATCAGGCCCCGGGTCGGGCCTGTCTGCGCGGCGCCGATCGTCTCCGTCGTCACGGCCGTCCGTGCCTTCGCGGGAGGCGGGAACGGAGCATGGTGGTCACCTCGTAGTTGATCGTGCCCCGC
This sequence comes from Candidatus Limnocylindria bacterium, assembly GCA_050695855.1. Taxonomy (GTDB): domain Bacteria; phylum Chloroflexota; class Limnocylindria; order QHBO01; family QHBO01; genus DASTEQ01. The sequence continues at coordinate 1,624 of JBOGTA010000158.1, read as the reverse complement.
TGGACGGCCACCTCGTCGGCGGTGATCTCCTGGTTGCCCTGACGACCGATCAGGACGAACTCGTCGTCCAGGCTGACCGAGTCCACCCCGGAGACGTCCACCACCAGCCCGTCCATGCTGATGGCGCCGACCATCGGCACGCGCTGCCCCCGGACGAGGGCAACGCCGTTGTTGAGGTGGATCCGGGGCCAGCCGTCCCCGTAGCCTATCGGCAGCGTCGCCAGGCGTGCGGCGCTCGGCGCCTGCCAGCGCATTCCATACCCGATGGGCGTACCGGCAGCCACCTCGAAGATCCGCAGCGGCAATGCACGGAGGCTCAGCACGGGCATGAGCCCTGCAGCAGTCGCATCGGCCCAATCCGGCGCCAGGCCGTAGAGGCCGATTCCGGGGCGAACCGCATCGGCGAACCCGCCGGCACCGGCCAGGATGGCGCCCGTCCCCCCGATATGAACGAGCCCCGGATCGATCGCGTGCGAGTGCAGCCCATCCAGCACATCAGCCATCCGCTGGAGCTGCAGGTCGCAGTGGGCCACGTCCTCTCCGGCAGCGGCGAGATGGGTCATCGTGCCCACCAGTGCCAAATGGCGGCTGGCTGAGATCCGCGTCGCCAGATCGACCGCGAGGGCTGGCTCGATCCCCTGCCGGCCCAGTCCGGTGTCGATCTTCAGGTGCACCCCGATCCGCCGGTTGGCGGCATCGGCGGCGGCCTCCAGCCAGCCCACGTCCAGCGCGCTGGTCACGATCGGCTCGACGCCGGTTGCGGCCACCTGCTCCCCGTCGCCCTCGCCGATGCCCCACAGCAGAACCATCGGACCGACGAGGCCATGGTTCCGCAGTTCGACTGCCTCCGACAACGTGGCCACCGCCAATCGTTCCGAGCCGCGCTCCGACAGGGTCTGGGCGACTTCGACGGCCCCGTGCCCGTAGGCATTGGCTTTCACCACGGCGATGATCTCGGCCGCGCCAGCGAGATGGCGCAGGGCGGCCAGGTTGGCCACCAGGGCAACGTGGTCGATGTCGATCCACGCCCGATGGCGGCTCGCCACCGCGGCGGTCATCATCGCGACGCCTCCCCGCCGCGGAGCAAGGCGATGGCCTCCGGCAGCAGACCGGCGATGTCGGCGGCCAGCACCCCGGCAGATCCGATGCGCTGCTCGGCCAGGAGACCGGCGGCGGCGTGGATCGCCACCCCGACCCCTGCGGCATCGAGGGGGTCAAGGCCGCCGGCCAGCATGGCCCCGATGGCGCCGGCCAACACGTCGCCGCTGCCGGCGGTGGCCAGCGCCGGCGTGGCCACAGCCGAGCGCAGGAGCTGGCCATCGGGTGCGGCAATGACCGTGTTGGCGCCCTTCAGGACGACGACGTGGTCCCACAGGCGCGCCGCGTCGTTGGCCGCCTGCTCCCGCGCGGCATCATCGTCGGAAGGAGGAGCCGCCCCCCGCTGGAGGAGGCGGGCGAACTCGCCGGGATGCGGACTGAGGACCGCCGGGGCCGAGATCGTGCGCCACCAGCGCTCGCGGCTGGACAGGGCGGTCAGCCCATCGGCATTAATGACCACCGGCTGCCGGAGGTCAGCCAGCAGGCGCGCCGTCCGGCGCAGGGTGGCGGCATGGCGGCCCAGGCC
>JBOGTA010000157.1:0-33066 GCA_050695855.1 Candidatus Limnocylindria bacterium | reverse complement strand
CCGGCAAGGAGGGCCTGGTCCACATCAGCCAGCTGGCCGACTACCGCGTCCCGCGGGTCGAGGACGTGGTGGCCATCGGCGACGAGCTGATGGTGGTGGTCACCGAGATCGACCGCATGGGCCGCGTCAACCTGAGCCGCCGGGCGGCCATGGAGCGGCATATGGCGCGCTCGGGCGTCCCTGCCGGCGCGGAGCGCTCGTAAGGCGCCGCGTCCCCGATGAGCGGGGAGACCGAGCTCGCCGCGGTAGCGGCTGAGGTCCGAGCCTGCACCCGCTGTCCGCTGGCGAATGGGCGCACCCTCGCCGTCCCGGGCGAGGGGAACGCGATCAGTGACGTGCTCCTGGTGGGGGAGGGACCGGGCCAGCGCGAGGACGCTACGGGCCGGCCGTTCGTCGGGCCCGCCGGGCAGCTCCTCGAGGAGCTGCTCCACGCCATCGGCTGGCAGCGCTCCGACGTGTTCATCACCAACGTGGTGAAGTGCCGGCCGCCAGGCAACCGCGACCCCGAGCCGTCGGAGATCGACGCCTGTTCCTCCTACCTCGACCGCCAGGAAGGGGCCCTCGAGCCGGTCCTGGTTGTGACCCTCGGACGCCACTCGCTGCAGCGCTACCTCCCCGGAGCGCGCATTTCCGAGGTTCACGGGCGCCTGCGACGGGCCGGCGGGCGGTTCGTATTGCCGATGTACCATCCGGCTGCGGCGCTTCGGTCGTCCGGGCTTCGAGAGACGCTGGCACGCGACTTCCGTGGCCTGCCGGCGGCGCTGGTGGCGGCTCGTGACGCGCTCGCGGCAGAGCAGGAGAACGGCTCCTCCGAAGTACCGGCCGAACCATCGGCCCTCATCCGCGAGAACAACGATCAACAGATGACGCTCTTCTAGAGGACGCGATGCCAGGCACGCTCCGGATCATTCCCCTGGGCGGGGTCGGCGAGGTCGGCAAGAACATCACCGCCATCGAAGCCGATGACGAGATCGTCGTCGTCGACTGCGGACTGGCCTTTCCCGAGCCCGAGATGCTCGGGATCGACCTGGTGGTCCCCGATGCGACCTTCCTGGAAGAGCGCCGCGGTGCAGTGCGCGGGATCCTCCTGACCCACGGGCACGAGGACCACACCGGTGCACTGCCCTACGTCCTGCCTCGCCTGTCGGGAACCCCGATCTACGCCACCAAGCTCACCATCGGCCTCGTCACCGGCAAGCTGAAGGAGCACAAGCTCCTGGGCGCCACCACCCTCCACGAGGTGGAGCCTGGCACCGAGTTCACGGTCGGTGCCTTCCGAGTGACGCCGTTCCGGGTGAACCACTCCATTCCCGGCGGGGTGGGATTCGCCATCCGCCATCCGCGCGGCACGATCATCCACACCGGGGACTTCAAGTTCGACCACACCCCGCCCGACGGGACGCGGGCCGACCTGGGCCTGATCGCGGAGTGGGGACGCCAGGGCGTGGACTTTCTGCTGTCCGACTCGACCCGTGCCGAGCGGGACGGCTACACCCTATCGGAGGCGACCGTCGGCGAGTCGCTGCGCCAGCTCATCGGGGACGCCGAGGGGCGCGTGATCATGGCCACCTTCGCCTCGAACATCGGGCGGGTGCAGCAGGCCATCGATGCCGCCGCGGAGCACGGACGCAAGGTCGTCCTGCTCGGTCGCAGCATGGAACAGAACACGGCCATCGCCATGGAGCTTGGGTATCTCGACGGGCGGGACGGAACCGTCGTCCGAAAGGACCAGCTGGAGCGGCTCGATCCAGCGAACCTGGTGGTCGTGACCACGGGCTCGCAGGGAGAGCCGATGTCCGGCCTGACGCGGATGAGCAGCCGCGACCATCGGAACATCACCATCGTGCCGGGCGACACCGTGATCGTCTCCGCCTCGCCGATCCCCGGCAACGAGGAGGCGGTGGCGCGAACCATCGACAACCTCTTCAAGGAAGGGGCGATGGTCCATTACGAGCCCATCACCCACTGCCACGTCTCGGGCCACGGTTCGCGCGAGGAGCTGAAGCTCATGCTCGGCCTGGCCAAGCCCCGCCATTTCATCCCGATCCACGGGGAATATCGGATGCTCGTGCAGCATGCCCTGCTGGCAGAAGGTGCGGGCGTCGCCGTGGACCGCATCTTCGTCCTGCAGAATGGTCAGGTGGTCGAGTTCGACGGGCAGCGGGCGCGATTGGCGGGCAGCGTGCCGGCCGGGGCGGTGCTGGTAGATGGGCTGTCCGCGGTGGATGGCGTGGACGGAGTCATCCTCCGCGACCGGAGGGCCCTCGCCAGCGACGGTGTGGTCATGGTCGCGCTGACCGTGGCGACCGCCACCGGACGGACGGTGGGTGGCCCGGACCTCATCGGCCGGGGCTTCCTGCCCGATCCTGACGATCCGTTGCTGGAGGAGGCCCGGGCGCACCTGGCCGCCGCGCTGGACAGGGGCGGAGAGGGCCAGCGTGCGGAGCCGGGCTACCTGAAGACCAAGATCCACGACGTTCTGAGTCGATTCTTCTGGGAGAAGACGCACCGCCGGCCGATGATCCTGCCCATCGTGTTGGAGGTCTGAGGCCGGTGGCGAAGCCGCGGTCGCGTTCACGCCGCCAGAAACGGGCTCGGCGAGCGGCCAACACCGGCCTCCGCGTCACGCGGCGCATGGTCCGCGAGGTCGGCGCCCTGGTGCTGGCGGTGCTGGCCTTCGTGTCCCTCCTGGCCGTGCTCACCCCCGACGCAGCAGCCGGCGTGACGCTGTGGCACGACTTCCTCGAGACCCTGCTCGGGTGGGGGTTCTTCTTTGCGCCCGCGCTGCTGCTCCTCTTCGCGGTGATGCTGTGGATGCGCTCGATCCCCACCGAGCGGCTCATCTCCACCATCGGCGTGATCGTGGTGGTGCTGTCCCTGCAGGGCCTGTTCCAAATCGCGGTCGGCGGCCCCGGCGTACCCGTTCCGCCGGGGGACGGGGGAGGGATCATCGGGACCCTGGTGTCTGCGCCGCTCGTCGCCCTGCTTGGCATGGCGGGCGCGGCGGTCGTCCTGGTCCTGCTCCTGGTCGTCGGCTTCCTCCTGTTCTTCAACATGACGATCGGAGACGTGTTCACCGCGTGGTCGAACAGCCGGGAGGTGGGCCCCGCCGCGGCCGCCGCGGCCAGCGCCCGTGCGGCCACGGGCCCGGGCATGTCGTCGGCCCCACCACGGACGCCTGACGAGCCTCCGGTCATCGTGCGGCGTCAGCGCCCCGAGCCAGCAGCCTCACCGAGTGCCGCGCTGCAGGGCGCGGCCGTGGCGGTCCTGGACGAGGAGAGCATCAGTGAAGGCGACCTGGAGTCGAGCGAGACGGCGCACCTGGCCGAGGTAGGGGAGCGGGAAGCAGCCGACGCCGCCCTGGAGCAGGCATCCCAGAGCTGGATCCTGCCGGACCTGGGTCTGCTGGCCGACGCGCCCGGCAACGGGCCGGCCCAGATGGACCTCACCGCCAAGGGGCAGCGGATTCGTGACACGCTGGCCAGCTTCGACATCGGGGTAAAGGTCGCGCGCATCCAGGAAGGCCCGGTCGTGACCCAGTACGCCCTCGACGTGGAGCCCGGGATCAAGCTGTCGCGGATCCAGGGGTTGGCCGACAACCTGGCGCTGGCCCTCTCCGCCCGATCGATCCGGATCGAGGCGCCCATCCCCGGTGAGCCGTACGTCGGCGTCGAGATCCCCAACGCCGCCTTCGACCTGGTCACACTCAAGGAGGTCCTCGGCTCGAAGGCCTTCCAGCAGGTCGCGAGCGAAGGCGAGCTCGCGTTCGCGCTGGGGCAGGACGTCGCCGGCCAGCCGGTGGCCGCCGATCTGTCCCGCATGCCGCACCTGCTGATCGCCGGCGCAACCGGCTCGGGAAAGAGCGTCTGCGTCAACGCGGTCATCTGCTCGCTCGTCATGCGCAACCGGCCGGACGAGGTGAAGCTCATCCTGATCGACCCCAAGCGCGTCGAGCTGGCGCAGTACCGCGGGCTCCCGCACCTCCTGACCGAGGTCATCGTGGACACCGACAAGGCGGTGAACGCCCTGAAGTGGACGGTGGGCACCATGGAGAGCCGATACCACGAGTTCGCCCAGCGCGGAGTGCGGAACATCGCGGGCTACAACGCCGAGCTGCGTCCCGATGAGCCGGTCATGCCCTACATCGTGGTCGTCATCGACGAGCTGGCCGACCTGATGATGATGAGCGCCTTCGAGGTGGAGGCCACCGTCACCCGCATCGCCCAGCTGGCGCGGGCGACCGGCATTCACCTGGTCGTGGCTACCCAACGCCCATCGGTCCAGGTCGTGACCGGACTGATCAAGGCCAACATCCCCTCGCGCATCGCGTTCGCCATGACCAGCGGCGTGGACAGCCGCACCATCCTGGACGCCGTGGGGGCCGAGGACCTGCTGGGCCGGGGCGACATGCTGTACCTGCCAATCGACTCGCCCCGAGGCGTTCGGCTGCAGGGCGTGCTGGTCACCGATCCGGAGATCGAGAAGCTCGCCCGATTCTGGCGGGCCCAGGGCGCGCCCCGTTACCGGACCGAGATCACCGCCGCCAAGCGCGATGGCCGGAGCGCCGACGGGTCCGACGAGGACGGCGACGCGGACCCGCTCCTGCGGCAGGCGATCGACATCGTGCGCCGCTCCGACAAGGCATCAGCCTCGCTGCTCCAGCGTCGCCTGCGGGTGGGGTACGCCCGGGCGGCGCGCATCCTGGACCAGATGGAGGAGCGGGGCATCGTCGGCGCGGCCGATGGCAGTCGCTTCCGAGAGGTGCTCATCACGCCGGACGGGTGGGGTGGGGAGATCGGGCCGGGTGAGGATGAGCAATGACCCACGGCGGCCGCACGCTGGGGCAGACGCTCCGAGCGGCCCGCGAAGTCAAGGGCTGGGACCTGGCCCGCGCCGAGCGCGAGACGCGGATTCGATCTCGCTACCTGGTCGCCCTCGAGAAGGGTGACTACCGGGACCTCCCGAGCCCGGTCTACACCCGCGGCTTCGTCCGTAACTACGCCAGATACCTCGGCCTCGACCCCGACCTGTGCCTGGACCTGTACCGAACGGAGGCCACGCCCGATCCTGGGCCGGGTCCCATCGTCCCGCAGCTGCGGCCCATCGACGTTCGGCGCCGCGGAGCCCTGGTCCTCACCCCCGGCCGAGTGGCGACCGCCGCGCTGGTCGTGCTGGTCGTGGCGTTCGTCGCCTACCTGGGCTACCAGTTCCTGACGTTCGCCAGCACGCCTGAGCTGACCATCACTGATCCGGCCTCGGACCTGGCCGCGTACGAGCTGACGTCCTACGTCCTCCGCGGAGAGACGGTCGCCGACGCGCAGATTGAGGTGGATGGGCTCCGCGAGAACCCGTCGGCCACCGCATCGGCCAGCGGGTTGTTCACGATCCGGGTCGAGCTGGTGCCCGGTTCGAACGTGATCACGCTGGTGGCCACCGATCCGGTCACCGGACGCTCCTCGGACCCTGTCCGGCGCACCATCACGGTGACGTTGCCCACGGAGACGCCCATTCCGAGTGGCAGCCCCCTCCCGGGCTCGTCGGCACCGGCCTCATAGGCGCCGAACCGATACGGCAAGATAACGGGGCATGGCCGACTTCTCGTTCGACGTGGTGAGCGACTTCGATCAGCAGGAGCTGGTCAATGCCCTGGACCAGGTGCGGCGCGAGATCGCGACCCGCTACGACTTCAAGGGGAGCAAATGCAGCCTCGAGCTGGGCAAGGCGGAGGTCACCCTGATCGCGGATGACGACTTCCGGGCCGCAGCGGTCAAAGACCTGGTCCAGACCAAGGCCGTCCGGCGCGGGCTCTCACTGAAGATCTTCGACTGGGGGAAGCTGGAACCGGCGGCGGGCGGCACTGTGCGGCAAGTCATCGGCCTCCGAAAAGGACTGAGCGGGGATCAGGGACGTGAGCTCTCGCGACACGTGCGCGAGCAGTTCCCCAAGGTCAAGGTCTCGATCCAGGGCGACGCGCTCCGGGTATCGGCCCCCAAGAAGGACCTGCTGCAGGCCGTCATCGCCGACCTGCGGGCGCTGGACTACCCGGTCGCCCTCCAGTTCATCAACTACCGATAGCCGAGCTCGCATGACCGCACCGGCCGAGGCCGATCTCGCCGCAGCAGCCAACCGCCTGGGAGAGGCGCTGCTGGCCGCCAACTGGGCGCTCAGCAGCGCGGAATCTTCCACGGCCGGACTCATCGGTCATGCCATCACCATGGTCCCCGGCGCCAGCCAGTACTACCGCGGAGGCGTGATCGCATATTCGAACCTGGCCAAGTCCATGGAGCTGGGCGTCCCGGAGGAGCTGCTGGCCACCCACGGGGCAGTCAGCGCGGAGGTCGCGGAGGCCATGGTCGAGGGTGTGCGGAGCCGCTTCGACACGGACCTGGCGGTGGCCGTGACCGGGATCGCGGGACCCGACGCGGCAGGCTCGGGCAAGCCCATCGGCCTTCATTTCGTGGCTGCCTGCCGGCGGGGCCATCCGGCGACGGTCGAGCGCTTCGTGTTCACCCACGACCGCGAGGGGAATAAGGCAGCCGCCGCGCTCGCCGCGCTCGAGCTTGCCCTGCGGGAGATCGACGCCGCCTGATGGTGCAGCCCGGTGAGCGGATCCATGTCATCGGCATCGCCGGCGCCGGAGCCTCCGGGACGGCGTTACTGGCCGCGCAGGCCGGGGCGCGTATGGATGGGTGTGACGCGGCCGGTCCGTCGGCCTACACCGAGCCGCTGACCGCGCTGGGCGTCAACGTGACGACGGGCCACGATCCGGCCCATCTTGAAGACGTGGGCCGAGTGGCGGTGAGTGCCGCGCTCCGCCTTCAGCCCGATCTGCCGGAGCTGGCGGCAGCCCGCGACCGCGGCATCCAGGTCGTCGCCTGGCAGTCCATCCTGGGCGAGCTGATGGGGGAGCGGGGTCGCCTCGGAGTGGCGGTGGCAGGCACCCATGGCAAGTCCACCGCCACCGCCCTGCTGGGCCACCTGCTGGTCGCGGCGGGTCGGGATCCCACGGTGCAGGTTGGTGCGCTGGTGCCGGCCTGGGGCGCCTCCGCCCGCCGCGGTGGGGGAGTGGAGTTCATCGCCGAGGCGGACGAATACGACGGCAACTTCCTCCATCTCCATCCCGCCGCGGTCCTGCTGACCACCATCGAGATGGACCATCCCGACGTCTTCGCGGACGAGGATGCGGTGTTCGAGATGGTCACTCGCTTCATTGATGGCATGGGCACCGATGAACGGGTTGGCGGTCGGCTCCTGGTTGCTCTGGGTGGGGATCGAGGGACCGATGACGTCCTCAAACGCCTCGTCGGCTGGGACGGTCGCTTGATCCGATACGGCCCCGGGACCGATATCGCCGCCACCGACATCGGCTTCGATCAGGACGGCACCAGCTTCGACCTGTTCGGCCTTCGGTACCGATCGCGCCTCGCCGGCGCGCACAACGTCCACAACGCGGTCGGTGCGCTGGTCATGGCCCGAGAGCTGGGAATCGATCCAGAAGCGCTCCAGGGGGCTCTGGAGGGCTTCAGCGGGGCCTCTCGGCGCCTCGAGCTGATCGCGGATACCGCCGGCGTGCTCGTTTTCGACGACTACGCCCACCATCCCACCGAGGTCCGGGCGGCGCTCGCGGGAGCGAGGCAACGGGTGGGCGAGCGGCGCCTGTGGGCGGTGATCGAGCCCCATACCTACGCACGCACGCGGGCGATGTTCCAGGAGTACTCCGAGGCCTTCCGATCAGCCGACGAGGTCGTGGTGGCCGATGTCTTCGCGGCCCGCGATCCGGACACGACGATCGTGACGCCCGAGGAGCTGGCCGATGCCATCGAGGAGGTTTCGGCGGTGCCCGCCATCGCCACAGGGGACACACACGAGACCGCTTCGTATGTCGCCGACCACGTCCGTTCTGGGGACGCGGTGGTCACCCTGGGGATTGGAACCAGCTACAAGATTGCCGCTGAAATAGCCGCTTCTCTGAACGCTCGCCCGGCGGGGGAGAGGTCGTGAGAGGAGCCCGGGCCGTCCTCCTGACCATCCTGCTGGCGGGGGTCGTGGCAGTCGTCCAGCAGGGACTGGTGCGGCTTGTTGAGAACTCTGGTGCGGCCCCCGAGCCTGCTGTGATCCTGATCCTGTTGCTCGCGGCATTCCTGGGGCTGCTCACTGGAGTCGCCACGCGCGCCATGAATCTACCCGGTGCCGTGGCGCCCACCTCTCTGGTCATGGCCTGGACCGTGGCTCCAGTGATCTTCGGAGCCCTCCCCTGGCCGATCTTCCAGGCCCTCGCCGGTGACGCCGCCATCGACGCTACGGACTCGCTCGCCCTCGCCGTCGCCGCAATCGCGGCAGCCGTCACCCTCGGCGTCCAGATCCCTAACGGCGACTAGAAGGAAATCCGAGTCACCGGGTGGGCTCGGGCAGCCACTCCCAGCTCTCGACTAGTTCTTCGACCTGCGCCTTCGCCTCGTTCCCGGCGTGCTGGCCCCACCGCGCCTCGATATATGCCGGGCCCCGTGAATAGAGGTGCCAGACAACCCCAGACTCTGTATAAGACAGGACCGCCTCGATGCCGTCGACCTCCACGAACCTCTCGCCTGGCGCAAGGATGGGTCTCGGCGGTGGAGGGGTAGGGCAGCAGATAGGACCGAAGTGGTAGGCCACCACAATGCCGTCCTCGGACACCGTCCAAGTCGGTGACGGACAGGTGACGCTATTCGGAGTGACTATCCCTCCAACCTCGAAGCCGCCGATTCCCACCGCCGCCGCCACCATTGGGCCATGCAGCCCGCATTGCTCATAACCGCTAATGACGCTCCATCGTTCGGGGTAGTCGAACGAGAACCAGTCCCCGTGATACGGAGTGACGTCGCCCGGAAGGGCCCTGGTCCCGACAGCTAGGAAGGCACCGATTCCAACGATGAGACCAACCCCGGCCACGAGCGCGACCGCGCGTCCTGCGCCCCGGCGGCTATTCGTCACTCGAATCAGCACCCTCAGGCCTCCATGCGCCCAACGCTAGCATCAACGCCAGGCGCCGAACACTGGGGATCCCCAGGCTAACGCAACATAACCTCTCTTTGCGGAAGCGCTATAAGAGAGGACTATCGGGGCTTGAGGCGCCACGAACGGACCATGGCGGCACGTTCCGGGCGGGCCTACGGTCAGCGTGTGCAGATGCGACGCGACGCCTTGCGTGCCGCCGGATGGCTGGCCATTGGCTTGGGCCTGATCAGCGTGGTGCTGGCGATCGCGACCGACCACGTCTGGGCCGACCTGGCGGGCGGCTATGGGCTGCCGGTGGCCCTGGCCGGCATGTGGACCGTCGGCGGTCTCGGGCTCCTGAGCCGCCGCGAGCACCGGATGGCCCAGGCCCGCACCCAGAGGCGCACTGTCCCAAGCCGAGGCGCCCTCAGCCGCTGACCCGGCGTGCCTTCCTCGGTCTCGCCTGGGTGGCCGCCGCGGCGAGGACTTCGCCCGCAAGCGCCTCCGGCAGCCGGCCTTCGATCCGCACCCCGTCGTCCATGAAACGCTCGGTGACCTCGCCCGCGTGGCGGGCCCGAGCCACCAGCTCCGCCCGCGGATAAGGCACCACCGCGTCAATTTCCACCAACCGGCCTCGGAGGGCAGTCGCCACGCGTTCACGCAAGGCTGGCAGCCCCTCTCCGGTCAGAGCGCTGATGTAGGCCACATCGGCATCCGATGGCTGAGGTCCGGCCGTCGCCACTGCGCCATTGAGGCGATCGAGCTTGTTGAACACCAGGATGCGCGCCTTGTCACCGGCGCCCAACTCGCTGAGCACGGCGCGGACCGTCTCCTGCTGGGCAATGAAGTCCGGATCGGAGGCATCCACGACCTCGAGTAGCAGATCCGCTCGCGCGACCTCTTCCAGGGTGGCGCGAAACGCGTCGATCAAGTCGTGCGGCAGCTTGTTGATGAATCCGACGGTGTCGGTCAGGACCACCTGGCGGCCCGAGTCGAGGCTGATCCGGCGGGAGGTGGGGTCCAAGGTCGCGAACGGCATGTCGGCCACGAACGCGTCAGCATCGGCCAGGGTGTTCAGGAGCGTGGACTTGCCGGCGTTGGTATACCCCACCAGGGCCACCACCGGGATCTCCGATCGGTCGCGCCGCCGGCCAGCGGTCGCGCGGTGGCGCTTGACGTCGCCGATCTCGTCGCGGAGCCGATGGATCCGCTGGCGAATGCGTCGGCGGTCGGTCTCGAGCTGGCTCTCGCCCGGACCCCGGGTCCCGATCCCGCCGGCCGTGCGCGACAGGTGGGTCCACAACCGGGTCAGCCGGGGGAGGTGATACTCGAGCTGGGCCAGCTCGACTTGAAGTCGCCCCTCCCGGGTCCGGGCGTGGCGGGCAAAGATGTCGAGGATCAGGGCGCTCCGGTCCAGCACCTTACCGTCGAGGAGCTTTTCGAGGTTCCGCTGCTGGGCGGGGGTCAGCTCGTCGTCCACGACCAGGACGCTGAAGCCTGTCATGGCCTTCTCGTCGGCCAGATCCGCGGCGCGTCCCTTCCCGAGGTACCAGGCTGGGTCGGGATGCGCCCGGCGCTGGCTGGTGCTGCCCACCACCGCGGCCCCCGCAGCCTCCGCCAGGCCGGTGAGCTCCGACAGGCGGCGCTCCACGGGCCAGTTTCCGGCGGCCGGAGATTGGAGCGCCACCAGGAAGGCGCGCTCGACTGGCGGCGCGACTTCAACGGTGCGGGTGGCGGATCGGCTCATGGAGTTCCAGCGACGGTCATGCGTCGGCCATCCTAGCCGAGGAAGAGCCGATTCAGGAGGTCGCTCCCCTGCCGGACCAGCTCCGGATCGTCAGCCGGCCGATCCCCGGCTTCGATCCACACCACGCGGCGGTCCCGTCGAAACCAGCTCAGCTGGCGCCGCGCGTAGCGGCGAATGCGGCGCGCGGTTACCTCGACCGCCTCTTCGAGATCCCACTCCCCCGCCAGGTGGCGAGCAGCTTCCGCGTACCCGTGACCGCTCAGGGCCGGCAGGGCGGGATCCAGGCCGCGGTCCAGCAGGGCGCGGGTCTCGGCCAGGAGGCCACCGTGGAACATGGCGGCTGCCCGCTCCCCGATCCGGCGGTCGAGGATGGCCAGCGGCCGGTGCAGGCCGAGCAGCGCAGTCCTGCCCGGGTAGGGCTCGGCGCCGACCGTGTCAGCGGCCGCGGCGCCCGCCAGCTCGGCTCGCTCGAGGGCGCGGAGCACGCGGCGCGGGTTGTGGAGGTCGGTGCGGGCCGCGCTGGTCGGGTCCAGCTGGCCCAGCCGCTCGGCCAGCACGCTCAAGCCTTCGGCTTCGAGCTCATCGGCGAGCCGCCGCCGGACCTCGGGGCTCCACGGCTGGCTGGCGAAGTCGAATCCGTCGACCAGCGCCGTCACGTACAACCCGGTGCCGCCGACCACCAGCGCTAGTCGCCCGCGGGCCGCGACCTCGGGGACCAGGTTCCGGGCCAGCTTCGCCCACTGGGCCACGGTGAACGGCTCGGATGGTTCGACCAGGTCCAGGAGGTGGTGCGGTGCGAGCCGTCGACCCGCCTCCCCGACCTTGGCCGTGCCGACATCCATGCCGCGGTACACCTGGCGCGAGTCGGCGACGAGAATCTCGCAGCTCACCTGGTCGGCGAGGGCGAGGGAGAGATCGGTCTTGCCGGCGGCGGTCGGGCCTACCAAGACGGCCAGCGGGGCCGCCCGCATCGGTCGTCGGATCGCTAGACCTCGACCAGGCGCTGTACCAGGGCGATGCTCAGGGCCTTGCCCGTCGTGCGATCGGCCTCGATGAGCGCCGCGTTGAGGCTGACCGGGCCTTCGGCCACCTCGAACCGCGTCGGCAGGTGGCGGAGGAAGCGCGGCAGGACGGTGTCCAGCCGGAAGCCGATCACCGAGTCACGGGGCCCGGTCATCCCGACGTCGCTGATGTAGGCCGTGCCCTCGGGCAGGACCCGCGCATCGGCGGTCGGGACGTGGGTGTGGGTCCCGACCACGGCCGTGACCCGGCCGTCGAGGTGCCAGCCCATGGCGTTCTTCTCCGAGGTGATCTCGCAGTGGAAGTCGACGAACCGCAGGCGGGGCAACGGCTCCCCCACCCCGTTCAGGAGGGCGTCGGCGAGAGTGAACGGCGAGTCCAGCTGGTTCATGAACACCTGGCCCATGAGGTTGATCACCGCCACCGGCTCGCCGTCGGCCAGGTGATGGATGAGCCAGCCGCGACCGGGCACGTCATCGGGATAGTTCGCAGGCCGCAGGACAGGCCGATCGGTATCGAGGTAGTCGTAGATCTCTCGCTTGTCCCAGATGTGGTTGCCGCTGGTCAGGACATCGACTCCCGTGCCGAAGAGCTCCTCGGCAAGCGAGGGCGTCAGACCGGCACCCGCGGCCACGTTCTCCCCATTGGCGATGACCAGGTCGAGCTCCAGCTCGCGGCGGAGGTCCGGCAGGGCATGGCCAACGGCCAGCCGACCGGGCTTGCCGATGATGTCGCCGATGACGAGGCACCGCATCCGCGCGGCGCGATCGGTCATCGGGCGTAGTCCACGGCGCGCGTCTCGCGAATGACGGTGACCTTGATCTGGCCCGGGTACTGGAGCTGCTCCTCGATCTTGCGGACGACGTCCCGCGCCAGCCGCGACGAGGCGGAGTCGTCGATCTCCCCCGGATGGACCAGGATCCGCACCTCACGCCCGGCCTGGATGGCGTAGCAGCGCTCGACTCCCGGGAAGCTGAGGGCGATCTGCTGGAGGTCGTCGAGGCGCTTGATGTAGCTGTCCAGGGCCTCGCCCCGGGCGCCCGGACGCGAGGCGCTGATCGCGTCCGCGATCTGGACCACGGTGGCCTCGATCGTCTCCTGCTCGACCTCCTGGTGATGCGCGGCGATCGCATTGCAGACCGTGGGCAGGACCCCGAAACGAGCCGCGATGTCGGCGCCGATCTGAGCATGCGGCCCCTCGACCTCATGGTCCACCGCCTTGCCGATGTCGTGCAGCAGGCCGCCCTTCTTGGCCTCGGCCACGTTGGCGCCCAGCTCGGCGGCCAGCATGCCGGACAGGCGCGACGTCTCGATGCAGTGGTTTAGGACGTTTTGCCCGTAGCTGGTCCGGTACTTCAGCCGGCCGAGGAGCCGGATGAGCTCGGCGTGGAGCCCCGGCACGCCGGCGTCGTAGGCGGCCTGCTCGCCGGCCTGGCGCATGACGACCTCGATCTCCTGGCGGCTCTTGGCCACGGTCTCCTCGATCCGGCCCGGGTGGATACGGCCATCGGCGATGAGCTTGGTGAGCGCCATGCGCGCCACTTCCCGACGGACCGGGTCAAACCCGGAGAGGACCACCGCCTCGGGCGTGTCATCGATGATGAGGTCGATCCCGGTCGCCTGCTCCAGGGCCCGGATGTTCCGTCCCTCACGCCCGATGATCCGGCCCTTCATCTCGTCGTTCGGGAGGTGCACCACCGTCACGGTGGCCTCCGAGGTGTGGTCGGCGGCCATCCGCTGCATGACCGTGGTCAGGATCCGTCGGGCGCGCTCATCGCCGTCTTCGACGGCGTGGCGCTCGATCTCGCGCACCCGGTGGGCGGCCTCGGCCTGCGCTTCCTCCTCGATCTCACGGATCAGCGTCTGGCGGGCCTCCGGCGCGCTCATGCCCCCGATGTGCTCGAGCGAAGTCAGCTGCTGGGCGCGGAGGGCGGCCACCCGGGCCTTCTCGGCTTCCAGATCGAGGACGCGTTCTTCGACCTGGGCCTCACGACGCTCGAGCGCCTCGGACTTGCGATCCAGGCCTTCGGTTCGGTCGAGGAGGAGTCGTTCCTGGCGCTGGAGGTCGGCTCGGCGCTCGCGGGCGTCCTCCTCGGCCGCGCGCTGGCCCTGGAGGACCTCGTCCTTGCCCTGGAGAATGATTTCCTTCTGCTTGGCTCGGGCGTCGGCGACCAGGCGCTCGGCGTACGACTCCGCATTTCGAATCTTGGTCGCCGTCAGCAGGCGTCGCCCCACATAGCCGACGATCAGGCCGACGATGCCGGCAATGAGCGCAATGGCGCCCACCGCCATTGAATCGGGCATCGGCTCCTCCTCTCAGGAGCGCGTATTCGGGCTGGCGCTGCCCCGGCGGGCCCGCAGGTTGGCGTCTGTTGATGCCGAAGGCCGACGTCAGTCCGTCGATCGGTGGCGGGTACTCTACTCCAACAGGGCGCAACGGTTCCCGGAGCGGTCAGGTCGCGGCCAGGCGTCCCAGGACCGCGATCATGTCCAGGTCACGCGGCAGGAAGTCCTGGAGCATGATCCGCTGCACGCCGGCTGTCTCCAGAACGCGAATCCGCTCGTGGGCCTGATCCGGGGTTCCGAGGATCCACCGGTCTCGCCGCGCCGCCAGCCATGCGTTGGCATCGCCGCCGGCCTCGGCGCTGAAGATGGCCAGCTGGGCAGCGACGCGCTCCCCCAGCTCCTGATCGGTTTCGGCTACCAGAACACCGACCATGGCCGAATACACCACCTCGTCGGGGTCGCGACCAATGGCCGTGCACGCCGCGCGGACTCGATCGAAGGACTCGCGGGCCCGGGCGGGGGTTGCCGACGACCGGTTGAACTCGTCGGCGTAGGTCGCCGCCAGGCGCGCCTGGCGCGGACCGCCGTCACCGCCCAGGATGAGGTGCGGATGCCGGCGTCCCGAGAAGGTCGGCCGCGGGCGAAAGAGCGCGGCGCGCACCGGCCACCGCTTCCCAGCGAAGCTCCAGCCATCGGGCTCGGTCCACAGGCCGTGGATGACGGCCAGGGACTCCTCCAGCATGTCGTAGCGCTCGCGGAGTGGCGGGAACGGGATACCCAGCGCTGCATGCTCCTCGGCGTTCCAGCCGGCACCTACGCCCACCTCCAGCCGGCCTCCGCTCATTTCGTCGACGGTCGTCACCACCTTCGCTGTATTCCCCGGGATGCGGAAGGTGACCGGTGACACGAGCGTCCCGAGCCGGATCGTCGTGGTCTCCCGCGCCAGGCCTGCCAGCGTGGCCCAGGCATCCGTGCTCGGCTGATCGGGCGGTCCGGGGAAGCCGCGGTAGTGGTCCGAGCGGAAGAAGGCCTCAAGGCCAGCCGCCTCGGCGGCGCGCGCGGCGGCCAGGATGTCAGCGTAGCTGAGCCCCTGCTGGGGCTCGGTCATGAGGGCAAATCGCACGTCGGACACAGTAGCCCGAACGACCCCGCGGGACGAGTGTGAGCCGGAAGGACGCCCCTACGCCACGCTGGTTGCTGCCACGGATTGCGCCATCCGGTCTGAACCGTGGCGCTGCGCCACGTCGCGCGCGAATTGGGCGGCGATCGCGTCGGCATCCAATGGCCGTGCGAAGAAGAATCCCTGGGCCAGCTCGCAACCGACCGCTTTCAGGCGCTGGACCTGGCCGCGGCGCTCAACGCCCTCCGCCACCACCGACAGGCCGAGCGCCTTCCCGAGCGAGATGATGGCCTCGGTCAGGATCCAGCGCGCATCGTTGAGGTCACTCACGCCCACGAAGCCGGGGGCAATCTTCAGGATGTCGATGGGGAACCGATGGAGGTAGCTGAGGGATGAGTACCCCGTCCCAAAGTCGTCGAGCGCCACCCGGATTCCCAGGGCCCGGAGCTCGCCGATGACCGCAATCGCCGCCTCCGCATCGTGGAGCAGGACGCTCTCGGTCACTTCCAGAACCAGGCTGGCCGGGGCGAGACCCGACCGGGCGATCGTGCCACGGACGTCCTCGAGCAGCGTGGGATGCAGCAGCTGCCGGGCGGAGAGGTTGACCGCGACCCAGGGCGCCGCCGACTCGTCGCTGGATCCCCACTGTGCCGCCTGCCGGCAGGCCTCATCGAGCGCCCACCGACCGATCGGGACGATGACCGCGCCTTCTTCTGCTGCGCCGATGAATTCGTCCGGTTCGACCTCGCCTCGCGTCGGGTGGTTCCATCGGAGCAAGGCCTCGGCGCCGAGGATGGCCCCCGACTCCAACGAGATCACGGGCTGATAGCGGAGCTCGAATTGACCGAGGTCGACGGCGCGTCGCAGTTCTTCGCCTGCGTCGTGCCGGGAACGAACGCTCTTCAACATCGAGGGCTTGTAGATCGCCCATCGGCCCTTACCTGCGGCCTTGGCGCTGTACATCGCGACGTCGGCCTGGCGCAAGAGATCCTCGGCCGAGTCACCCAGGGATCCGGCCGCGATCCCGATGCTTGCGGTCGCGTGGGTCTGGATGTCTCCGATCACGAACGGCTGGCCAAGGGAGTCGGTGATCCGTTCCGCGACGCGCTCCGCATTCGCCAGGTCCACGCTGTCGTCCACCAGGATCGCGAACTCGTCACCACCGAGCCGCGCGGTCAGATCGGAGGCCCGGGTGCAGAGGTTGAGGCGCCGCGCGACTTCGACCAGCATCGCGTCACCCGCCTCGTGGCCGAACGTATCGTTCACGAACTTGAAGTCGTCGAGGTCCACGAACATCACGACCGATCGCCTGCCGTGGGTGGTCGCCGCCAGCCGGGCGTCGACGTTCTCGCGGAAGAGGCTGCGGTTGGCCAGCTTCGTCAGACCGTCGTGGAACGCCTGGTGTTTCAGCTCATCTTGCAGGACAGATAGCTTGGTCAGCGAGCGCTCGAGCTGCCCGTTCTCCAATGCCGTTCCGGCATGGCTGGCGACCGTGGCGTAGAGGCGGAGATCCTCCGATGTGAATGTGGTTACGTCCCCCAGCCGGTTCGTCACCACCATCGCACCCACGATGCCGCCATCGGCGCCGAGCGGCGCGATCATGGCGTCCCGGACCTCGCGGTCCTCGCCCAGATCCAGCTCGGTCGTGTTGAGGAGGAACGCCTTCCCATGCTCGGCAACATGCCGATGCACCGGCCGCCAGACCGCGGCGTCGCCCGCCGCCATGATCGTGGTGTGGTCGTCTGCCACCGAGGTGACGAGATAACCCTCCGATGGCTCCGACGGGAAGATGACGATCTCCGCCCGCTCGGCGCGGAACATCGTTCGACTGTGGTACAGCAGCTGCACGAGCGCGGAGTCCAGCTCCGGCGTGCGCTGCAGGATCCGGGTCGACTCGTAAAGCAGCTCCAGCGACTCGTGTTGCTGTCGCGCCCCGATGAAGGCGCGATAGCCGAAGAAGAGCGTGGCGATCGGGACGACGAGGAGCCACGCGGCGCGCGGGTCGGCGATGACGATGATGACCGCAAGCAGCGCCACGCTGGTGTTGGTGGCGGCCACCACCGAAGACACGCCCAGCATCTGGCGCAGCTTGCGGAGCCCCAGGCTGCCCTCTGAAACGGTGAGGGCGGCCGCCACCGCGAAGACGCCGACGACGTTCGCGATGCCGGCGCCGAGGAACGCAGCCAGCCATCGGGAAGGATCGGTCAGGGGGCCCGACCCGACGAGGTGAAAGACCACCAGGCCAATGCTGGATGACAGGGCGAACGATCCCAGGTTGAAGGCGAGCTTCACCGGAGGCTGGTGCCGATGGAAGGTGAGGGCTACTGCGGACCCGATGACCTGGGCGATGACGACTTCCACCGGCGCGGCGAGGAACATTCCGACGACCAGCGGCAGCTCGTTCAGCGAGAAGGTATGGGCGCCCCGCCGGAAGTGGAAATGGATGACCCGGGCCTCGGCCGCCCAGAAGCCGATGGCCATGACGAACCACGGCAGGTGCCACGATCGATCAATGGGAGCCAGTTGGGGAAGTGTGACGACCGCCACGATGACAGCCGCGGCATCGATCGCCAGCACGAGGGTCCAGACACGAAGATGCTGGGGCATGGATCAGACCCTACCTGCGCATACCCCGGCCACCGAGGTGCCAATTGTCCTTGGCGCCCCAGGACCCTGGAGGGATTGGCGCGTCGTTCCTATAGCCACATTGCCTTTCCTGCCATCGGGGCCGGCCGGCGACCGTTGACCAGTTCTCGGGGCTAGTTCCAGCCCCCCGTACTCCAGCTGTTGCCCGACCACGAGTTCCCGCTCCAGCTGTTGCCCGACCACGAATCACCGCTCCAGCTGTTGCCATTCCACACGCCACCCGACCAGGAGTTTCCGGCCGCCTCGAGGACGGCCATCGCGGCGGCGTCGAAGACGTGCCCAAAGATGTCCTGCTCTCCCACGAGGATGACGCCGTCGTCGGTCAGGTGATCCGTACCGCGCGCCAGCTCGAGTGACCCGAGGCCGGTGGAGGGCGTGTCCCAGGTGCCGAAGCCCAGCGGAAGAGCGGCGGTCAACATCGGCCGGAGGTCGATCTCGCCCTTGCCCTGGAGACGCGGGGTGACGCTCAACGAGACGGCGTGAGCGCTCAGGAATGCCCTGACCTGATCCGGCGACATGGTCGGATACTTCTGCAGGATGAGGGCGACCGCGCCGGAGGCGATCGCGGCCGATTGACTGGTTCCGCTGCCACGGAAGTAGCGACTGTCGATGATGCCGCCCGGGTAGGTCGCATCGAGGTAGGCGTTCGGAACGCGCAGGCCCTGCATGTGTGACCCGAAGGTGACCACGTCAGGCTTCCGAGCGTTTCCATTGGCCGCGACCGCCGAGTAGCTGGCAATCGCGTCGTCCGAGAAGGTCGCGGTGCCCATCGAGTCCGATCCCCCGACGGCGATCGTGTACGGGTCGTAGGCGGGATTGGCGAGGCCCACCGCTCCAGATCCCTTCTGATATCCGCTGTTGCCGGCCGCCGCCACCACCACGATGCCATGCTTCCAGGCCTGCTCCGTGGCGTAGGCCAACGGGTCGACCAGGTAGGACTGGGTGGTGTTCGTCCCATACGAGATGTTGAGGACCCGGATGTTCAGCCCGTTGGCGCTGCGGTGCTGGACGACCCAGTCGATGGCCGCGATCACCTGCGAGACGTCGACGCCGCCGTCGGCCACGCCGACCTTGACGCTAACGATTCGGGCGTCAGGTGCCATGCCGCGATAGACCGATGGCGGAGCGCTGGCGTATGGCTGCTGCAGGCCGGTGTCCTTGCCGGCGATAAGCCCGGCCATGAACGTCCCATGTCCATTGGTGTCGAGGTTGCGGAGGTTGGGGGCCTGCGATTCAAGGGACAGGTCCGGGCCGTAGACGATCTTGCCGGGGGTTGCGAGCCCTTCCACCGGATTGACACCGGTGTCGATGACGGCGACGTCGACTCCAGCGCCGGTGTACCCGGCCTGCCACCAGGACGCGGCCCCGATCCATTGGGTGGTGTTGGCCATCGAGTAGGGGTCGGTGGCCGGGCTATAGGCCGCTCCCAGCGACGACGCGGGAGCCACCGCCGAAGCGAGGACGCTCAGGCTGACAAGGGCTGTCGCAAAGCGATGCGGGCGGATGACCGGCGATCGAGAGGCGCGTGGGGCGTCGCCGGACTTGAAGTATTCCCAGGACACGCCGAACAGGATCGAGAACCGGCTGCGGAGTCCACGAGGCGCCGTCGCGGCCCAAGCCACGACGCCGTCGACGGCTCGGTCGGGCCGACCGTTGCCGCCCGCGTCGGCGGTGCTGAGTGCCTGCATCACTCTCCCCTTCACAGAAGTGATGCGAGGGCATTCTGGCGGCCGGGCTATCTCGAGGGCTCAGCCCATCGAGACCCTTGGCTTTGCGTCCCCACCTCGCGGCGGGTTTGCCTTTTTCAGGCCATCGCCTGCGGTGACGCGCCTCGTCACCTGACGCGAGGCTACGCCCCCGGGTCGCGAGACCGACCCCCTCCGGCAGTACTTCCGGGCCTGGTACTTTCGGCCGCGGCGCCCGCCGCGCGAAGGACAGCCCGCGCTGTGGCGGGATCGAACCCACGCCGGACGAGGTACATCCCGAGCCGCTGCATGGCCCGCGGGTCGTCGGGCATTGGGCGCCCGCGAAGGTGCCCCTCGAGTGCCGCCTCGGCCCGTTCCTGCTCGGCCAACGCTGCTTCTCCGGCGGTCGCTCCGCGCAGCGTTTCGATGACTGCGGCCGGTACGCGCTTGGCACGGAGCTCGGTCTCCAGGGCCATCCGGCCCCGCGGGGCGTGCCGGTCCCTCTGCTCGACCCACCATCGAGCGAAGGCGACATCGTCGACAAGGCCGATCCGAGCGAGCCGCTTCAACGTGGCGTCGACGACGGTCTCCGCGGCACCGGCCCGGCGCAGGCGCTCCTCCACCTCCCAACGGGAGCGTGGCCGCGTGCCGAGAAAGCGGCCAGCGATCTCGAACGCCTGCTCGGCGTCGGGTGGTGGGCGTGGCTCCCCGGCGGCCCTGCCTCCCGGCCGTGCGCCACTCACGGTCCGCTCAGGCCGACGCGGGCTCCGTGGTGGACTCCGCGTCGAGCGGGGCAGCGTCGCCGACCGTGATGGCCGCCACCCGGCCCCGAATTTCGTCCTCGATGGTCTCGGCCATGCGGGGGTTGGCCTTCAGGAACTCGCGCGAGTTCTCCCGACCCTGGCCCAGGCGCGTGTCGCCGTAGTTGAACCAGGCGCCGGTCTTGGACAGCACGCCTGACGCGAAGCCGACATCCAGCAGGCCGCCCTCGCGGCTGATGCCCTCGTTGTACAGGATGTCGAACTCCGCGACCCGGAACGGCGAGGCGACCTTGTTCTTGACGACCTTGACTCGGGTCCGGCTGCCGAACGCATCGGTCCCGTTCTTGAGGGTCTCGATGCGGCGGATGTCCATCCGGATGGAGGCGTAGAACTTCAGAGCTCGCCCACCAGGAGTGGTCTCCGGGTTGCCGAACATGACGCCGATCTTCTCGCGCAGCTGGTTGGTGAAGACGAGGGCCGTGTTGGAGCGGCTGACCGCACCGGTCAGCTTGCGCAGGGCTTGGCTCATGAGGCGCGCCTGGAGCCCGACGAACGAGTCCCCCATCTCGCCTTCGATCTCGGCCCGCGGCACGAGCGCCGCCACCGAGTCGACGATGACGGCGTCCACCCCGCTGCTGCGAATGAGCGTTTCGGCGATCTCCAGCGCCTGCTCTCCGGTGTCCGGCTGGCTGACCAGCAGCTCGTCGACGTTCACGCCCAGGTTGCGGGCGTAGATCGGATCCAGGGCGTGCTCGGCGTCGATGAAGGCCACGATCCCGCCCAGCCGCTGAGCGTTGGACGCGACGTGGTAGCACAGGGTGGTCTTGCCGCTCGACTCGGGCCC
Source organism: Candidatus Limnocylindria bacterium (assembly GCA_050695855.1). GTDB lineage: Bacteria > Chloroflexota > Limnocylindria > QHBO01 > QHBO01 > DASTEQ01. The sequence continues at coordinate 11,984 of JBOGTA010000157.1, read as the reverse complement.
GAAGATCTCCGTGATCCGGCCGCGCGGGACGCCGCCCACCCCAAGGGCGAGATCGAGCGCGATGGAGCCGGTGGGGATGACGTCAACCGCCAGCTTGGCCCCGGTGTCGCCGAGCCGCATGATCGAGCCCTGGCCGAACTGCTTCTCGATCTGGAGGATGGCGGCGTCGACCGCGCGGGCGCGCTCGCCGTTGGCCTGGTTCTTGGGGGCGGCCGCGGTGGCGTCCATGCGGTGTCCGTGCTCCTTCGTGACTGTCCGGGTGGCTCCGCGGGTCACCCGACGTCGGGCTCGTCGCGCGGCTTTCGCCTGGGCTTGATGACTTCCACCGTCATGGGCTCATAGACCATGGGCGGCGCGGCCTTGTGGGCCTTGTCCTTGGGCTTGCGCTTGGGCTGTTTCTTGGGGCGGTCTCGGTTTCCCATCGGCGTTCACTCGTCCAGGCGATCGCGTGAGACAGGGTCAGTCTCAGCGTAGGCCTGTATCGGTCCATTACCACTCGATAGCGGGTCGTCGCTCGGAGCGGCGAACTGGCTCGTCACGCGGTCGCGAAGGGCCTGATAACCGCCATCCCGGAGCCCCTGGCGGATGGCCCGCATCAGGTCGAGAGTATAGGTGAGGTTGTGGACCGAGGTGAGCCGATGGACGAGCAGCTCGCCGGCCCGGAAGAGGTGGGCGAGGTAGGCCCGCGAGAAGTCTCGGCAGGTCTCGCAGCCGCAGGCCGGGTCGAGGGGCCGGGGGTCGTCGAGCAGCGCCGCGTTGCCCAACCGCACGCGTCCGGCCGAGGTCCACAGCTGGCCGTGGCGGGCCAGGCGGGTGGGCAGCACGCAGTCGAACAGGTCCACGCCGTGCTCGATGGCGACGAAGAAGTCATCCGGCGCGCCCACCCCCATCAGGTAGCGCGGACGCGAATCGTCGCCCAGGACGCCGGCCACGGTCTCCAACGCAGAGGCCATCTCGCCCTTCGTCTCCCCCACCGACAGGCCGCCGATGGCAATGCCCTCGAACTGCAGCGCCGCCACGGCCTTCGCCGATTCGACTCGCAAGCTGTCGTCGATTCCTCCCTGCACGATCCCGAACACCGCCTGGTCCACGCGGTGGCGGGCTTCGAGCGAGCGCCTCGCCCAGTGGTGTGTCCGCTCCACGGCGGCCCGCAGCCCAGCGCTCGTGGCGTCGGCACCGACCAGGTGGTCGAGGACCATGGCGATATCGCTCCCCAGCGCCTCCTGGATGGCAATGGCTCGCTCGGGTGTCAGCCGTTGCGCCGAACCGTCGAGGTGCGAGGCGAAGGTCACCCCGTCGTCATCGACCGTCCGCAGGTGGCCCAAGCTGAAGACCTGGAACCCGCCTGAATCGGTCAGGATCGGTCCATCCCAGGCCATGAACTGATGGAGGCCGCCCAGGCCGGCGATGCGCGACTCGCCCGGCCGGAGCGAAAGGTGGTACGTGTTGGCCAGCAGGATCTGGGCGCCTGCTGATCTCAAGTCGTTGGGGGTGACCGCCTTCACCGCGCCCTGGGTTCCAACCGGCATGAACTGGGGCGTGTCCACCGATCCGTGGGCGGTCTGCAGGGCGCCCAGTCGGGCGCGGCCGATGCCGGTAGGATCCGAGCTGAAGCGGATGGGCGGGGCCACGGATCGAGGATACCGGCCAATCCGTCAGCGGATGAGCATCGCGTCCCCGAACGAGTAGAAGCGGAACCCCGATTCGAGCGCTGCGCCGTATGCGCCGAGCAGGGTGTCGCGGGCGCTGAATGGCGAGCTGCCCGGCATGCCGTCCTGGACGAACGCGGTGACCAGCAGCAGGAGCGAGGTGCGGGGCAGGTGGAAGTTCGTGATCATGACGTCGACTGACCGAAACCGATGGGGCGGCACGATGTACAGGTCGGTCCATCCCTCCGACTCCCCGCTGCGCGCCAGGGTCTCGAGGACGCGGGTCGTTGTGGTTCCGACGGCCACCACCCGGCCGCCTGCCGCTTTCGTGGTCGCCACGGCCGCTCGGGTCGCCGGCGGCACGACGTACCGCTCGGTGTGGATCTGATGCTCGTCGACGTAGGTGCCTCCCAGGGGCTGAAACGTGTCGAGTCCGACGTGAAGGGTCACCGCCGACTGCCGAACCCCGCCGGCGGTCAGCTGGTCAAGGAGGGCCGGGGTGAAATGGAGGCCGGCGGTGGGAGCAGCGGCCGAGCCGGGCGGCTCGGCGTAGACGGTCTGGTAGCGTTCGTCGGGCGCTTCGCGGGCGGTGATGTACGGCGGCAGCGGCATCTCGCCCGCTTCGGCCATCACCGCCTTGGCATTGCGCGGAAACCGAACCGCCCGCGTCCCCTTCCCTATCGCCTCCTCAATGGACAGCTGGTCCCCGCTGCTCAACCGCACGGTGGCTCCATGCCGGAGCCGCCGTGACGGGCGAACGAGGGCTTCCCAGCGACCATCTTTCAGCGGGCGCAGCAGGAGAACCTCGGCGGCTCCCCCGCCGGCACGCTGGCCACGCAGCCGGGCGCGCATGACGCGGCTGTCGTTCACGACCAGCAGGTCCCCCGGATCGAGCCACCGCCGGATGTCGGCGAACCGGGCCTCGCTCAGTGCCGGCTCTCCGGGCCGTGATGCAGCCCGATCGAGGATCAGCAGGCGGCTCGCGTCGCGCGGCTCAGCGGGTTTCTGGGCAATCGCCTCGGTCGGCAGGTCGTAGTCGAGGTCATCGACGCGGAGGCGAGGCGCCGGATCGGTCACCCGCAGAGGCTAGCGGCAAACACAGCGCCCGGCCGGGTGACCCGGCCGGGCGCCATCGGTCAGGAGGAGGCTAGATGTATGCCTTCAGAACCTCCTGCAGGAAGTAGACGACGAAGGCCAGGGCCACGACCCACATCAGCCAGTGAACCTGGCTCCACTTTCCACGGACAACCTTGATGAACACCCACGCGACGAACGCCGCGCCGATGCCGGTGGTGATGTTGAACGTCAAGGGCATAAGGGTGATCCCGAGCAGGGCGGGGAAGCCCTCCTCGAAGTCACTGAAGTCGATGTCCTTGACCAGGGTCGCCATCAGGTAGCCGACCACGATCAGAACCGGTGCCGTGGCCGCAAAAGGAACGAGCGCCACCAGCGGCGAGAGCAGGATCATGACCACGAATAGAAGGCCAACCACGACCGAAGAGAGGCCGGTCCGTGCTCCCTCGGCGACACCCGCGGCACTTTCGATGTAGCTCGTGTTCGAACTGATGCCGGCGGCCCCACCGGCCGCAGCGGCCAGCGAGTCCACCAGTAGCAGACGGCGGATGGCTGGGACCTTGCCGTCGGGAGTCATCAGCCCGGCCTGCTCGCTGATGGCGGTGGCGGTTCCCATCGTGTCGAAGAAGTCCGCCAGCATGAGGGTGAAGATCGTCAGCAGCGCGACGGCCAGGGAGAGGCTTTCGAAGACGCTGAAGTCGAACGCCCCGAGGGTCGAGAAGTCGGGAGTCACCGAGACTCCGCCTTCGGGAAGGGAGCTGACTCCCAGCAGGTAGGCAAGGATGCTGGTCAGGATGATGCTGATCAGCAGCGCCGCGCGAATCTTCCGGGCGTACAGGATGACGGTGATGGCCAGGCCCGCCAGGGTCACCCAAGCGGCCGTGCTAATTGGGAACACGAAGTTGACCGGGACCGGTCCCTCCTGGCCCACGATCAGGCCTCCATCCACGAGGCCGATGAACAGGATGAAGAGGCCGATGCCGACCGCGATGGCCCGTTTGAGGCCCATGGGCACGGCATCCATGATGGCTTCCCGGAGGCCGACGAGCACGAGCACGGTGACAGCCAGACCTTCGAGAACAATGACGCCCATGGCGCCGGCCGGGCTCAGCCCCAAGCCAAGCACCAGGGTGAACGCCACCACGCCATTGATACCGAGGCCGGCGGCTAGGGCAAGCGGGACGTTGGCGATGAGGCCCATGGCGATGGTCGCGACAGCGGCCACCAGGGCGGTGGCAGCCGCTGCTGCCGCCGGGTCGACGCCGGCCGCCGCCAGGATGGCTGGGTTCACGGCCACGATGTAGACCATGACCATGAACGTGGTGACGCCGGCCCGGACTTCGGTGCCGAACGTCGTGCCCCGTTCCTGGAGTTTGAAGAACGAAGCTAACGCTTCCACGCTGGTGGGACCCTCCTGTCTCCCGGGGCCGACGCCGCACCAAGGGCCTAGGCGCGTGACGCGACCCGGAGGCCGATCCTACCCCCCGTCGAACGCGGGGTCGGGGCAATTCTGCGCGGTCGCTTCGCGGCGCAGAGCGGCCCCCACAGGGCCGGGATTCGGGCGCTAAACCTAGTCGAACAGACCCGGCTGATCGGTGGCCACGGGAACCGCTTCAGCGGGTGGCGTGAGGCCCAGATGGACCCAGGCGCCGGGGGTCAGCTGCCTCCCGCGCGGCGTGCGGGCCAGGAGCCCGGCCTGGATGAGGTATGGCTCCACGACGTCCTCGATGGTCTCCACCGGCTCACTGATGGTGGCGGCCATCGTCTGCAGGCCCACCGGACCTCCGCCGTGGTGTTCGGCGATGGCGGTCAGCAGCTGGCGATCCAGGGTGTCCAGGCCGCGCTCGTCGATGTCCAGCAGCCCCAGCGCCGCCTCTGACGCCGCAGCCGTCGCCCGCCCGTCCTCATCGCCCCGCACCTGGGCGTAGTCGCGGACCCGCTTGAGGAGCCGGTTCGCGATCCGCGGCGTGCCACGGCTCCGCCGGGCGATGAGCTCGGCGGCCTCGTCGTCGAGCGGGATATCGAGGATGCCAGCACTGCGCCGCAGGATGGTGACGAGGTCGGCAACGGTGTAGTAGTCCAACCGGTGCGTCACCCCGAACCGGTCGCGGAGGGGCCCGGTGATGCTCCCCACCCGGGTGGTGGCCCCGATGACCGTGATCGGCTCGATCTGGAGCCGCACGGTGCGGGCGCCGGGTCCCTTGCCCAGCACAATGTCGAGCACGAAGTCCTCCATGGCCGGATAGAGGACCTCTTCGACCACGTGGGACAGGCGATGGATCTCGTCGATGAACAGGACGTCGCCGCGCTGGAGGCCGGTCAGGATGGCGGCCAGATCCCCGGCCCGTTCGATCGCCGGCCCCGACGTGGTCCGCAGCTGGGCCCCCAGCTCGGCGGCCACGATCGTGGCCAGGGTGGTCTTGCCCAGCCCGGGTGGGCCGTACAGCAGGACGTGATCCACCGGTTCCTGCCGCTGGCGCGCGGCGTCGATGAGGATGGCCAGGTTCTCCTTGATCCGTTCCTGCCCTGCGAACTCGTCGAGGCGGCGGGGACGAACGGTGGCCTCCAGGGTGCGCTCTTCCTCGACGACTTCGGCGCTGCCGACCCGTTCGATGGTCATGGCCGCAGTCTAGCCCGCCTCCGATTCCAGACGGGCCAGTTCTTCTGCCGTGTCGACATCGGGGGCATGTGTCGCCACCGGGACGGCCCGCACCAGCTCGGGGTTCACGCCGAAGACCTCCCGCAGACCGACGTCTCCGCTCAGCGTCGACACCACGAAGAACGCCTCCGGTTCGATGAGCACCGGCGGCGCCAGGCGGCCGCCGGCCTCGGCGGCCAGGATGGGTCGCGTGCCGCGGGCGGCGAGCACGGCCGCGATGCTCTCCGACGCCACGGTCGGCTGATCCACGAGCAGAACGAGAGCCGCATGCCCCGGCGGGACCGCCCCGATGCCGAGTTGCAATGACGAGCTCAGGCCTCGCTCCGGATCCGGATTCAACACGTCCACCACGTGGCCCGGGACCTCCGCGTCACCGACCACCACCGCGATCACCGGATCCAAACCTGCGCCGCCGGCCAGGGTTGCCACGTGCTCCAGCAGCGTCCGCCCATGGAGCCGGGCGCCGACCTTCGGGCCGCCGAACCGCCGCCCCAGGCCAGCACCGAGGATCACTGCGGCCACGCCCGATCGCCCCACCATCGGTCGCATACTGGACTCCTGATGGATGAGGCGCTGGCGGCATTGCGCATGTGGCGAGGAGAAGGCCAGGAGGCGGCCCTGGCGACCGTGGTCCGCGTCGAAGGGTCCGCGCCGCGCGATCTGGGAGCCAAGCTGGCGGTCAGCGCCGACGGCCGGATGGCGGGGTCGGTGAGCGGTGGCTGTGTCGAGGGAGACGTGGTCGCGCATGCACGCGCCGCGCTGCGGAAGGGCGAGGCGACCGTGCGCCGCTACGGGATCAGCGACGAGCAGGGCCTCGAGGTGGGCCTCATGTGCGGCGGTACGATCGAGGTCCTGATCGAGCCGGTCCGTGGCTCCGCGGCGTCCCTGATCGAGCTGTTCACGGCCCTCATCGCGGCCGGAAAACCTGCCGCGCGCGAGATCGGCATCACGGGACCAGAGCTCGGGACGCGACGCGTCCTGGATGGTCATCAGGCGGTCACCGCCCCCGCCCCGTCCGATGCGATCTACGATCGCGCATTGCCGGCGCCACGGGTCTGGATCGTGGGAGCCGGGCACATCGCCGAGCATGTGGCGGCCTACGCCACGCGGGCCGGCTTTGCCCCGCTGGTGGTCGATCCCCGCCGCCTGTTCGCCCAGCAGCCACGGCTCGAAGGCCTGGAGGTCATTGCCGACTGGCCGGATCGCGCGTTCGCGGAACATGGCCTCCGGGCCGACGATGCGGTGGTGGTCCTGTCCCACGACCCCAAGATCGATGAGCCGGCCCTGATGGCAGCGCTCGGCGCTGACATCGGCTATGTGGGGGCAATCGGCAGCCAGCGCGCCCAGGCCGACCGACGGTCCCGCCTACGGGCCGCCGGCGTGGACGACGCCGCGCTGGGTCGCCTCCATGCGCCCATCGGCCTCGACCTCGGCGGCCGAGAACCGGCGGAGATCGGTCTTGCCATCGTGGCCGAGCTGGTTGCCGCCCGGCATGGCCGAGCCGGTGGCCCGATGCCCAAACCGACTGGCGGCCCGTGACCGACCTGCTCATCACCGGCGGCACGCTGGTGGACGGCAGCGGGGCGCCCGGGCGATCCGGGTCGTTGGCCGTGAACGACGGCCGCCTGCGAATCCTGAACCCCGGTGAGGCGACACCGCCCGCCGGGCGCGTCATCGATGCCTCCGGGCTGGTGGTGGCGCCCGGCTTCATCGATCTCCACTCGCACTCGGGCCTGTGGCTCCTCCACGAGCCGCTCCACGAGCCCAAGGTCCGCCAGGGAGTGACCACCGAGGTCATCGGGGTCGATGGCCTGTCCTATGCGCCGATGTCGAAGGCATCCGACCTGGCGGCCCTGGTCCAGATGAACGCCGGGCTCGACGGGCGGCCGGATGTGGCGCTGGATTGGGACACGGTGGCCAGCTACCTCGGCCGGTTCGACGGCCAGGTGGCGGTCAACGTCGCGCTTCTGATCGGGAACTCGGCGCTGCGGATCTGCGCCATGGGCTGGGACGACGCCCCGGCCGACCACATGGCCATGACCGACATGCGAGCCATGCTGCGGGAAGGGATGGCCGAGGGGGCATTCGGGGTCTCCAGCGGGCTGGATTACCCGCCCGGGTCGTACGCCACCATGGAGGAGCTCGCTGACCTGACGGCGGCCGCCGCGCAACACGGCGGCTTCTACCACACCCACGTGCGCTATGACCTGGGCGACCGGTACCTGGACCCGTTCCGTGAGGCGCTCCAGATCGGCGAGATGGCCGGTGGCCCGGTTCACCTCACCCACTTCTATCATCGGCAGACCTATCCGGGCGGATACGAGCCGCTGCTGGCGCTGGTCGACGACGCCCGGGCCGCGGGCCACGACGTGACCTTCGACACGTATCCGTATGAGTGGGCCTCCACCCGTCTGCTCATCCAGCTGCCGCAGTGGGTGCAGGCTGGGGGTCCCGGCCCGCTCAAGGAGCGGCTGGCGGACCCTCGGATCAGGAAGAGGCTGCACGACGAGATCGAGCGGCACGGGCCGGCCCACGGCGCCCCACTGGGCTGGGGCGACGTGCGGCTCGGGGCATTCGCCGGGGAGGCGAATCAACGCTGGGAGGGCCTGACATTGGAGGATGTCGGTCGCGAGCTCGGCCTGAACCCGGTCGACGCCGTGTGCGAGGTCCTTCTCGCTGAGGACCTCCGAATCAACCAGGTCACGCCCGGGCCATGGTCCGAGACGCTCCCCCATTTCGTGGCCCACCCGGTCGGCATGGTCGGCACCGATTCGACGTTCATCGGTTCAAAGCCGTCGCCCCGGACCTACGGTTCCTTCCCTCGGGTGCTGGGCCAGTTCGTGCGCGACGAGCGACGCCTGTCGCTGGAAGAAGCGGTCCGGAAGATGACCTCCGCCCCCGCCGCCCGCCTGGGACTGCGCGACCGTGGCCTGCTGCGCGACGGGTTCGTCGCCGACGTCGTCGCCTTCGACCCGGCTCGGGTGCGTTCCAACGCGACCTATGACCAACCACGCCAGTTCCCGGACGGGATCGAATACGTCGCGGTCAACGGCATGCTGGTAGTCGATGGTGGGCGGCACACCGGCGCTCTGCCGGGGCGCGCCCTGCGCCATGGGCGCGACTAGACTCGATACCATGCGGCGGTGAGCACGCCCGCGCCGCCCGACACCCCGCTCCTGCTGACGCCGGGGACCATCGCCCCCGGTCGTGCCCGCCCCGCCCTCCCGCTGCGCCGCGAGGGGCCCGAGAAGCTCACCGGGCTGGCCAAGTACGCAGACGATCTCGTCTTTCCCGGCGCGTGGTACGGGGCCACCGTTCGCTCCACCGAACCGCATGCCCGCCTGCTGGGTATCGACCTCGATCCGGCGTTCGACTGGTCGAAGGTGGTAGTCGTGACCGCGGCGGACATCCCCGGCGACAACGTGGTGTCGCTGATCAAGGACGACCAGCCGGTGCTGGTGCCGGTCGGGGGCGAAATCCAGCACCAGGCCGAGCCGGTGTGCCTGCTGGCCGCTCCCGACCGCGACCTGCTCCGCATGGCGAAAGGTCAGGTCACGCTCCGTACCGAGCGTCTGCCCGCCGTCTTCGACCCGCTCCTGTCCACTCGCGAGTTCGCCCATTTCGACCTGGCCAAGGGCGACGTGGAAGCCGGGTTGGCGGCGGCCGACGTGGTGGTCGAAGGCGAGTACCGGGTCGGCCACCAGGAGCAGCTGTACATCGAGAACCAGGCCATGATCGCGGTCCCCCGGCCCGATGGCGGAATCGAGGTCCATGGCTCGATGCAGTGCCCGTATTACATCCACGGCGCGCTCAAACGGGCCCTGAACCTGACCGATGCCCAGGCCGTCGTCATCCAGGCCGAGACGGGTGGCGGCTTCGGCGGCAAAGAGGAGTACCCCTCGATCATCGCCCTCCACGCGGCCCTGCTGGCCCAGCGGGTGGGTAAGCCGGTACGTCTAATTTATGACCGCCACGAGGACATCAGCGCCACTACCAAGCGCCACCCGGCGTGGGTGCGACATCGGACCGGGGTGACCCGCGACGGGAAGCTGGTGGCGCAGGACATCGAGGTCGTCATGGACGGTGGAGCCTACGTGACGCTGACGCCGGTCGTGCTCAGCCGCGGCACGATCCACGCCGGTGGCCCGTACGAGTGCCCCAACGTCCGGATCCGGGGCCGGGCGATGGCCACCAACACGCCGCCCAACGGCGCGTTTCGCGGGTTTGGGGCGCCGCAGACCGAATTCGCAGCGGAGACCCAGGTCAATCGCATCGCGGAGCGGCTGGACATCTCGCCCCTCGCCCTCCGCCGCCGGTGGGTATACCGCGAGGGCGGCGTCACGCCCACCGGGCAGGTGCTTCGCGAGAGCGTGGCCGGCCTTGAGGTGCTAGAAGCGGCTGCCCAGGCCAGCGAATACGAAGGCGTGGCCGTGCACACCAAGAAGGCGCGTGCCAAGCGTGGCGACGATGCCCATACGGCGCGCGGCATCGGCATTGCTCTGGCCTGGCATGGAGCCGGGTTCACCGGATCGGGCGAGGTGCACCTGGCCAGCGTGGCGTCGCTCGAGCTCACGGAAGGCGGCCGGATCCGGATTCTGACCGCCTCGACCGAGATGGGCCAGGGGACCAAGACGATTTTCCCGCAGCTGGTGGCGGAGGCCCTGGAGATCGGCTCTGACGAGGTGGAGATCGCTCCGCAGGACACGTCCATCGTTCCCGATTCGGGGCCGACCGTGGCGTCCCGGACGGCGATGGTGGTCGGCGGCCTGCTGATCAAGGCGGCCCAGAAGATGCGCTCCCGGGTCGAGGATGCCACCGCAGGTTCCTTTGCCGACACCTATCGGTCCTTCGCGGCCAGTCACGGGCCGCTCCGCGTGGACGAGCAGTTCGAGCCGTACCCGGGCATCACGTTCGACGATGCGACCTACACCGGGGACGCGTACCCGTGCTTCGGCTGGGCGTGCGCGGTAGCCGAGGTCGAAGTCGACCTCGACACCGGCGAAGTGATGGTCCGCGACGTGGTCAGCGCCGACGAGATCGGCCACGTCATCCACCAGGTCCTGGCCGAGGGCCAGGTCGAAGGTGGCTCGCTGCAGGCGGTCGGCTACGCGACCATCGAGGAGCTCAAGCTGGTCGATGGGCGCTACCTCAACGACCAGCTGGCGACCTACCTGATTCCGACCGCCATGGATGCGCCGAGGATCACCTCGATCCTGCTGGAGCACCCGTACAGCGGCGCCCCGCACGGCGCCAAGGGCGTGGGCGAGCTCCCCATGGACGTCGTCGCCCCGGCGCTCGTGGCCGCCATCCACGACGCAACCGGCGTGTGGATCTGCGACCTGCCGGCTACCCCCGAGCGGGTGCTCGCCGCGCTCACCGAGTCTCCGGCGCCGGGTCCGCCCGGCATCAGCGCGGAGCGCCCGGCATGACGTATCGGCTCATCGTGAACGGGGTGGACACCGAGGTCGAAGCGCCGGGGATGCGACGCCTGCTCGACGTCCTGCGCGAGGACCTGGGGCTGACCGGCACCAAGGAAGGGTGCGGAGAAGGCGAATGCGGAGCCTGCTCCGTCCTGCTCGATGGGGCGATCGTCGACGCATGCCTCATCCCTCTGTGCCAGGTCGACGGCGCCCAGGTCGACACGGTGGAGGGGATGGCCGAGCACACCGATCTCAGCCCCTTGCAGGCCGCCTTTCTGGAGACCGGGGGGGCGCAATGCGGGATCTGCACACCCGGCATGCTCATGGCCGCCGAGGCGTTCCTGGCCAGCGGCGCGGAGGCCACCGAGGGGACCGTTCGCGAGGCGATTGCCGGCAACCTGTGCCGCTGCACGGGCTACACGAAGATCATCGACGCCATCCTGCTGGCCGATGCCCGCCGCCGCGGCATGGACGAGGCCCAGGCCTGACCGATGCCGGCCGAGCCCCCGGTTGAGAGCCCGGCGTCGCTGGCGGATGCCTACCAGCTCCTGGCCGATGGCGGCGCGGCCTGGCGGCCGCTGGCCGGAGGCACCGATCTTCTGGTGCAGATCACGGGCGAGCTCGGTCCTCCGCCCGATCGCGTGCTGGATATCTGGGCGTTGGACGAGCTGCGCGGGATCAACCTCGATGGCGACGAGCTGGTCATCGGTGCACTGACGACCTACACCGAGCTCCGCGCCTCGGCCCTGGTGGGTGAGCTGCTGCCCGCCCTGGCGTTGGCATCGGCGACGATCGGGGCGGCCCAGATCCAGAACCGCGGCACGGTCGGGGGCAACCTGGTCAATGCCTCGCCGGCCGGTGACACGCTTCCCATCTGGCTGGCGACCGACTCGCAGGTTGTGCTGGGGAGTGCCGCCGGCGAGCGTTCGGTGGCGGCGGTGGACTTCTTCACCGGCTACCGGGAAACCGCCCGTCGCGACGACGAGCTCCTCCTTCGAGTTCGGGTCCCCCTGCTCCCCCGTCGCCACGTCCGGTTCCGCAAAGTCGGGACCCGACGGGCGCAGGCCATCAGCAAGGTCGTCATGGCCGTCTCGTGGCTGGCCGGGGAGGACGGAGCGTGGACCGATACCCGCGTGGCGCTGGGCTCGGTGGCGGCCGTTCCGATCCGGGCCCGGGCCACGG
>JBOGTA010000156.1:0-17569 GCA_050695855.1 Candidatus Limnocylindria bacterium | reverse complement strand
GTCGCCGAGCGGGTGGCAGCCGAACCGGTCGGCTAGGCCGCCCCGGGCCCAGCGCGCTCCGGCGCCGATTCCCAGCCTCGCACCGTGAGGGCAGCCCCAGCCGAACGCGGTACTCGCGACTGACATTCTTCAGGGGCACATCCCAGCCTTCGGCCTTGCCAACGGGCTGGTGCGCGATGAGACTGGAAGCCCATGGCGCACGCGGCGGAGGTCCCGGCCGAAGAGCGGAAACTGGCCACCGTCCTGTTCGCCGACCTGGTGGGCTCGACAGCGATGGCCGACGATCAGGACCCGGAACGCACGCGCTTGGTCCTGAACCGCTTCTACGACGCCATGTCGGAGGAGGTCGAGCGCTGCGGGGGGACTGTCGAGAAGTTTGCCGGGGACGCAGTAATGGCCGCTTTTGGTGCGCCGGCGGCACTCGAGGACCACGCCGAGCGCGCTCTGCACGCCGCACTCGCCATGCAGCGTCGGCTCACCGACCTGTTCGGGCAGCAGCTGGCGCTGCGCATCGGCGTGAATACCGGCGACGTGATCGTCGGGCGACCTCGCGAGGGGAGCTCCTTCGTCACGGGCGACGCGGTCAACGTGGCGGCCCGACTGGAGCAGGCGGCCGCACCAGGCGAGATCCTCGCTGGAGAGCGGACGGTCGCGGCGGCCAGCGGGGCCTTTGAATTCGATGATCCGGCGACGGTCGAGGCCAAGGGCAAACCGGATGGCATCGTCTCGCGTCGTGTCCTGCGCGCGCTGTCGCTCATGCGACCGCGCGGCGTGCGCGGTCTGCCATCGGTCTTTGTTGGCCGCGAAGCGGAGTTTCAGGAGCTTCGGGACCGATATCACCGCGTTGTGAGCGACGGCGAGCCGCACCTGGTCTCCATCCTCGGTGACGCGGGGGTGGGAAAGACCAGGCTCACTCGCGAGATCTGGGGCTGGCTCAGCACCCAGTCGCCGGAGCCGCTCCGGCGCACCGGGCGCACGCTGTCGTACGGGCAGGGAACGACCTACTGGCCGATGGGTGAAGTGCTCAAGGAGCACTTCGGGATATCCGAGAGCGACCCACTCGAAGCGGTCGGTGCCCGACTGGCTGACCGCCCGTACCTGGGGCTCACCCTCGGACTCCCAGTCGCCGAGGACCTGCACCCCTTGGTGGCCCGCGAGCGGCTCCACGACGCGTGGGTCGCGTTCGTGGGGGAGCTGATCCAGGATCGGCCGCTGGTACTGCTCATCGAAGACCTGCACTGGGCCGAGGACGACCTGTGCAACCTGGTCGAGACGCTGGTGGCCCAGGGGAGCGGACCGCTGCTCGTGCTCGCAACGGCGCGCCCCGAGCTGCTCGACCGACGGCCGGCGTGGGGAGGCGGCCGCACGTCGGCCATGCATCTGGAGGCCCTCCCGACGCCCGACACAGACCGCCTCATTGGCGAGCTCCTTGGTGCCGACGCGCCGGACGCCATTCGAGATCTGATCGTGGACCGGGCCGAGGGGAACCCATTCTTCGTCGAGGAGATGATCGGCACCCTGATCGACCGCGGCGTCCTGGCGCGCACGAACGGCAGCTGGTTGTTCGGTGCGCTCCCGGCCGGGTTCTCGGTTCCCGACTCGATCCAGGCCGTCCTGGCCGCCCGGGTCGACTTGCTGCCAGCCCCCGAGAAGGCCGCCCTTCAGGCCGCCTCCGTAATCGGGCGCACCTTCTGGACGGGTCCGGTCTACGAGCTGGTGGCTGGCGAAAGCCCGGACATCGGTCTCCTGGAGGAGAGGGATTTCGTCCGCCGCCGCGCGGGCTCCTCGCTGGCTGGCCAGCGCGAGTACGTGATCAAGCACGCCCTCACCCGGGAGGTTGCCTACGCCAGCCTGCCCAAGGCCAAGCGAGCCCGGCTCCACGCGGCCTTCGCGGCGTGGCTGGAGCGGCGCGCCGAGGGGCGCGACGAGCTGGCGTCGTTGCTCGCCCACCATTACGTCGAGGCAGTGCGACCTCAGGACCGCGACCTGGCCTGGGCCGGCGAGGAGGAGAAGGCAGACCGGCTCGCCCAGTCTGCCGTGGCTTGGTCACGCCGGGCGGCCGACCTCGCCGTGGGCCGCTACGAGATCGACGAAGGACTCACTCTCCTTCGCCAGGCGGTGGTGCTCCAGACCGACCCGACCCAGCAGGCAACGCTGTGGTACGACATCGGTCATGCCAGCGCCCTGAAGTACGACGGCGAGGCGTTCGTGGCCGCCATGCAGACCGCACTCAGGCTCGGCGCACCAGAGGCGCAGGTGTATCCCGAACTGGCTTACCAGACTGCGCAGCGAGCCGGCATGTGGCAGCGACGCCTGGATGACAGCCTCGTCGAGGGCTGGATCGAGCGAGCCGTGGCGGCTGCGCCGGAGGGCACGCCGGAACGCGTCAAGGCACTCACGGCCAGAGCCTATTGGCACGATGACCTTGACGCGGCGCGAGCCGCGCTGGCCACCGCCGGTGCGCTAGAAGACCTCGAATTCCGCTTCGTGGCCCTCGGCGCGGTGCAGAGCGCCCTGCAGGAATCGGGGCAACTCGCCGACGCAACCCACGTGGCGTCCGAGCGCGCGACCCTCCTCCATGCGATTGCGGATCCCGACCAAGTGGCCGACGCGCTGCTCAATGCCGCGGACCTCTTCAGCATCCTTGGACGGATGGCCGACGTTGGGGGCATGGTGGAGCGGCTGGAGGAAACGGTGGCGGGCCTGACTCCCCATCACCGGGTGCACGGCCTGGGCATGCGGATGCGGCTGGAGACCGCCGTCGGCGACTGGCAGGCACTGCGCGGCCTAACGAAAACGGCTGAGGATTCCATCGAGGCCAACCTGGCGACGCCATGCCCGTTCAACGTTGGGCTGCTGCTCATGGCCGCGCGCGGCGCGGTCCACGGAGGCAGCGAGCCAGACGCCACGCGACTGCTAGCCAAGGCCGAGGCAATCGGCATGGGGGGGTACACCAGGTTCCACGCCGCGAGGTGGCTCAACCTGGCCATCGATCGCCGAGATCGGGATGAAGTACAGAGACTGGTGAGCTCGGTAGAGCCGACCTGGCTGAAACCCAGCGCGTGGGAGCTGTGGGCCGGCCTGCTCGACGGGCTCGTGCTGCTCGACGACCGAGAACGGATCGAGGCGGAAGCCCCGGATTGGGTTCGGCCGGACACCTACGTGGCGCCATTCGCCGTCCGCGCGTTGGGAGTGGCACGGAACGACAGCGAGCTGCTCTCCGATGCCATCGACCGGTTCCAAGCCATGGGCCTGGCGTGGCACGCGCAGGAAACACGCAGGCTTCTCGAACCGTCCTGACGACCGGCAAGCGAGTGCGCCGGCCCTAGACTGACGGAGTGGCGCCGATCCCACTCCCGACCGCACTCGACGCCCTCCGTGCGCGGCAGCGGATTGGCGATGCCGCCAGCCGGACCCCGCTGGTCGGTTCGCTCGCCCTGGCGCAGGCCAGCGGCGCGGACGAGACCCGGCTGAAGCTCGAGCACCTCCAGCCCACCGGCTCGTTCAAGGTCCGCGGTGCGGAGTCCCGGGTCGCCTCGATCGCGGCGGCCGGCAGCGGTGCGCGGCTGGTCACCGCCAGCAGCGGCAACCACGGCATCGCGGTCGCGCGAGCGGCCGCTCGGCACGGCCTGGCCGTGACCATCCTGGTTGGCGGGTCCGTCTCTCCCGCCAAGCTGGCGCACCTGCGCGAGCTCGAGACGGACCGATGCACGGTCGAGATCTTCGGACGCGATACCGATGACACCGAACCGGAGGCCCGTCGCCGCCATGAGCTGGGGGCAGCGGTCTACGTGTCGCCGTACAACGATCCGGAGGTGGTTGCCGGCCAGGGGACCGTGGGCGTGGAGATGCTCGAGGACTGGCCCGAGGTGGACACGGTGGTGGTGCCCGTTGGCGGCGGCGGGCTGATCAGCGGCATCGGGCTGTGGGTCAAGTCGGTCAGCCCCACCGTCCGCCTGGTCGGGGTTCAGCCGGAGGCCTCGTTCCCGATGCACGCGTTCCTCACCACCGGCAGCGCGCGCCGGCTGACGATTGGGCCGACCCTCGCCGATGGCGTGGCCGGCAACATCGAACGGGGCTCGATCACGTTCCGCCTCGCCAGGCGGCTGGTGGACGAGGTGGTGCTGGTCGACGAGGACGCCATCGCGGCCGCCATGCGCTGGGCGTGGAAAGGGCTGCGGTACCGCCTGGAGGGCAGCGGCGCGCTGGGCATCGCGGCCATGCTCAGCGGCGGGCTGGGGAAGCTGGACGGTCATCGGGTGGCGGTGGTGGTGAGCGGCGGCAACGTGGACGAGGCCACGTTCGAGGCGGTCCTGACCGGTAGCATGCGCGGATGAGCGTCAATCGGAAGGCGCCCCCGGGCGCCGTGTTGGGCGCGATCCTGATCGTCATCGGTCTGTCCTTCCTGGCCGTCCGATACCTCGACGCATTCCAGGGTGCCGACGTGTGGCCGGCGTTCATCATCGGCCCCGGATTGGTGCTGTTCGTGCTGGGTCTGATCCTGCCCAACGTGGGGATGATCATCGGCGGCAGCGTGGTGCTCACGGTCGGCAAGGTTCTGGCCTGGCAGAACATGACCGGCCGCTGGGAGAGCTGGGCCTACATGTGGACCCTGGTCGGCCCCACCGCCGCCGGTGTCGGGACCTTCCTGGGCGGACTGCGGACCGGCAACGCCCAAATGCGGGCCGCCGGCCTGTGGCAGATCGCCGTGGGGCTGGCCCTGTTCGCCGGCTTCTACCTGTTCTTCGAGCAGGTCATCGGCCTCAGCGGTGAGCCGCTGCCGTTGCCGGAGTGGGTCATGCCGGTCGTGCTGGTCGCCATCGGCGTGCTGGTCCTGCTGCGCGGCCTGTTCGGTCCATCGGACGCCGACAAGCCGACATGAGCACGGGTGGACTGGAGGTCCGCCCCCTCACCGCCGACCGCTGGGACGACCTGGTGACCCTCTTCGGCCGCAGCGGGGCGTCCGCAAATTGCTGGTGTACGTGGTGGCGGCAGACCGGTGGCGAATTCGCACGGGGGATTCGCCAGCACGGCGCCGGCAACAGGGCCCTGCTGGGCGAGCTGACGAGGGACGGGCGGGAACCCGGCCTGATCGCATACCACGACAACCAGCCTGTGGGCTGGATCAGCGTCGCGCCGCGGCCGGAGTACGGCCGGGTCATCCGCTCACCCAGCATCGGCCCCGGGCGGCGCAGCCCCGAGGCGGCGGACAGCGATGTGTGGTCGGTGGTGTGCTTCTGGATGCCGCGTGCCCAGCGTGGCCAGGGAATCGCCATGGCCCTCCTCCGCGCGGCGGTGGACCACGCCCGCTCCCGCGGCGCCCGGGTCCTGGAGGGCTACCCCATCGACACCGGCGGCGAGCGCCAGGCGCAATCGAACGTGTTCACCGGCACGCTGGCCATGTTCCGGCGGGTGGGGTTCAGCGAGGTCGAGCGGCGCGCCGAGGGCCGGCCCATCGTGCGGTTGAGCCTGGACTGACTGCTAGCCGCCGGCTTCCGGCCGCCAGGCCGACAGGTCGTGCCAGGCGACTTCGTAGTGCTCCACGAACGGGTTCATTTCGAGGAGGAACTCCGGATCCTCGGGGTAGTAGCGCGCCCGTTCGGGCTGATCCCCGGCAAAGCGGCGGATGGCCTCCATCGAGACCCACAGGGTCAGCGCCGTGAACTCGGCCACCCCGCCGGACGTGCGGCGCAGGAGCAGGACGCCGCGGTTGCCTTCCGTCTGGCCGTAGTCCTTCAGGCCGGTCCGCTCCAGGAAAGTCAGGTACTCGTCCGACTTGCTGGCGGCGGTTCGTCCTCGCCAGATGCGGGCAATCATGGAAACGCCTCCGATCGGTATGCCTTCAACCATAGTGCGCCCGATCGGCGATCGAGGCGCCTCTATTCTTAGCGGGTGCCGCCTGACGACAGCAATGGCCGCTCCCCGCTCGACGACGCCCTCGAGGGGTTGAACGCCGGCTACGTCGCGGCGGTGTACGAGCAATACCGTTCCGATCCCGCCAGCGTCGAGCCCGAATGGCGGCGCCTGTTCGACGCGGGATTGGCCGGATTCGACCCCGTACGGCCAGCCGCGCCAGTCGCGCCAGTCGCGCCAGTCGCGCCAGTCGCGCCAACAGTGCCAAGCGGTGCGCCGGCAGACGAGCCTGCTGCTCCTGAGCCGGCCGAGCCCTCCGAGGAAGCGCCGCCGGGAGCCACTCTCCTGCGGGGACCGGCGGCCCGCCTGGCGGCCAACATGTCGACGTCGCTGGCGGTCCCGACCGCCACCTCGTTCCGCGACATCCCGGTCGCCACGCTCGAGGCGCGCCGGCGCCAGCTCAACGAACGGGTGGCCCCCCGCAAGGTGAGCTTCACCCACCTGGTCGGGTTCGCCATCGCCCGCGCCGCGGGAGAACAGCCGGTGATGACCCGCTCCTTCGCCGAGGTCGGGGGCAAGCCTCATGCCGTCGACCCTGGTGCGGTGAACCTCGGCCTGGCGGTGGACGTGGAGCGCCCAGACGGCAGCCGTTTCCTGGTGGTGCCCGTCATCCGTGCCGCCCAGGCCCTCGACTTCGCGGCTTTCCACGCCCGATACGAGAAGCTGGTCGCCGGCGCTCGGGACAGCAGCCTGGGCCCGGACGATTACGCCGGCCCGACCATTACCCTGACCAATCCCGGCACCCTGGGCACCACTGCCTCGGTCCCACGCCTTATGAAAGGCCAGGGCTGCATCGTCGCCACCGGCGCCATCCGCGACGTCGGCGACGCGCGAGTGATGACCGTCACCTCGACCTACGACCACCGGATCATCCAGGGCGCCGAATCGGGGGCATTCCTGCGACGCGTGGCCGTCCTGCTGGACGGCGCCGATGGGTTCTACGAATCGGTCGCTGAAAGCCTCGGTGTCGCGCCACTCCCCGCGCTGCAGGCGCAGATGCAACCCGCGGCCGCACCAGTGCCTGCGCCTGGGACTGCTCCCCCCGCCGCCCCGATCCTGACCGGCCCGCCTGGCCCCGCCGTCACGGTATCGGGCGCCGACCTGCGCCGCATGGCGTCGGCCATGGCTCTCATCGACGCCTGCCGGCTCTACGGCCACCTCGCCGCTCAGCTGGACCCGCTCGGGAGTCCACCGCCGGGCGACCCGGCCCTCGACCCGGCCTTCCACGGCCTGGACCCCGGCAGCCTGGACCGCATCAGCGCCGACCTCCTCGACGTCCAGGTAGGGGGCGACACGCTGGCCGAGGTGCTGGACGGCCTGCGCCGGACATACAGCGGGACCATCGCCTACGAGGTCGAGCACATCGCCAACCACACCGAGCGCATGTGGCTGCGGCGAGCCATCGAATCCGGGGAGCATCGGTCTGCCCTCACCCGCACCGATCAACGGCGTCTCCTGGCCCGGCTGACCGCGGTGGAGGGGCTCGAGCACTTCCTGCACAAGGCGTACCTGGGCCAGAAGCGGTTCAGCATCGAAGGCCTGGACAGCATGGTCCCGATGCTCGACCTCGTCCTGGAGAAGGCCGCCGAGGGAGGCACGCGGCGCGCGGTGATCGGTATGGCGCACCGCGGACGCCTGAACGTGCTGGCCCACATCGTGGGCCTGCCGGTGGAATCCATCCTGGCTGAGTTCGAGGCCGGCAAGGGCGTGGAGCGGGCTCGATCCGCGGACGTCGAGATCGACGACGTGAAGTACCACCTGGGGGCGACCGGCAAGCACGGGACCGGCCGCGGTCGGGTGGAAGTCACCCTCATGCCAAACCCCTCGCACTTGGAGGCGGTGGACCCTGTGGTCGAGGGTCGCGCCCGCGCGGAGCAGACCGATCACGGCGGGCCGCTGGTCCGCGTGGAGACCAGCCGCACCATCCCGATCCTGATCCATGGGGACGCCGCCTTCGCGGCCCAGGGCGTGGTGGCCGAGACGTTCAACCTCTCCCGGCTGGCGGGATACGCCAACGGCGGCACGGTCCACCTCATTGCCAACAACCAGGTCGGGTTCACGACTTCGGTGGGCGAGGCGCGGAGCACCACCTGGGCATCGGACCTGGCCAAGGGCTTCGATGTACCGATCATCCACGTCAACGCCGATGACCCCGAGGCATGCCTCGATGCCGTCCGCCTGGCGATGGCCTACCGCGCCGAGTTCGATGGCGACGTGGTCATCGACCTGGTCGGCTATCGGCGCTACGGGCACAACGAGACCGACGAGCCGGCGTACACCCAGCCGCGGATGTACGACGCCATCGCGCGCCAGGCTTCGGTTCGCGCGAAGTACGCGGAGCGCCTTGTGGCTGACGGGGTGGTGTCGACCAAGCGAGCTGCGGACCTGGTCGACGAGGCGCGACGGGATCTGATCGCACGCCAGGCGGCGGTGCGGAAGGCGCATGCCGAGCCACCACTGGACCGCGGGCCCGAAGCGTTGGCCGTGGAACACGTGGACGAGCCGCGCAGCGGAGTCGAGATGACCGTGCTGCTGGCGCTGAACGAGCAGCTGCACGCCATTCCGAAGGATTTCACTGTCCATCCCAAGCTGGTCCGTCAGATCCGCCGCCGTCGTGAGGCGCTCAAGGACGACGAGCCGGCCATCGAATGGGGACATGCCGAGACGCTGGCCTTCGGCTCGCTGCTCCGAGACGGGGTCGCGATTCGGCTGACCGGCCAGGACACGGTCCGCGGCACGTTCAGCCAGCGCCACCAGACCCTGGTCGACGCGGCCAACGGCGCCACCTGGACCCCCATTCAGCACCTGGACGGCTCGCGAGCCAGCTTCGAGGTCCACAACTCCCCGTTGAGCGAGTACGCGTGCCTGGGCTTCGAGTACGGGTACGCGGTGACGGTCCCCGACGTCCTCGTCCTGTGGGAGGCGCAGTTCGGCGACTTCGTGAACGGGGCCGAGATCGTGGTCGACCAGTTCCTGATCGCCGGGTTGGCCAAGTGGAACCAGACGTCGCGCCTGACTCTGCTCCTGCCCCATGGGTACGAAGGCCAGGGCCCGGAGCACTCGAGCGCCCGCCTGGAGCGGTTCCTGGCCCTGGGGGCCGAAGGCAACATCCGCGTCGCGTACCCGACCACCGCGGCCCAGTACTTCCACCTCCTGCGCCGCCAGGGGCTCCATGACGAACCGCGCCCACTGGTCGTGATGACGCCCAAGTCCCTGTTGCGCCTGCAGGAAGCCGCCTCGCGCCGCTCGGAGCTGGCCGGCGGCGGGTGGGCGCCGGTGGTGGATGACCCGGCCTGCCAGACCGATGCGGCGGCCGGGGCCGTCAGCCGCGTCGTCCTGTGCAGCGGGAAGGTCTACTACGACCTGGTCCTGTCCGAGCACCGGGCCGCCTCCCCCGGGACGGCCGTCATCCGGGTGGAGCAGCTGTATCCCTTCCCCACCGAGGTCCTGCGGGACGTCCTGGCCCGCTACCCGCACGTCACCCGCGTGAGCTGGATCCAGGAGGAGCCACGCAACATGGGTGCCCGCAAGTTCGTGCTGCCCAAGATTCGACCCCTGGTCGCACACGAGATCCCGTTGGGTGACGTGTCGCGGCCCGAACGCTCGCGCCCGGCCGAGGGGTATCCCGGCGCCCACGTCGCGGAGCAGGCCCGGATCGTCCGCGACGCGTTCGCCTAGTGTGACCGCACCGGCGCCCCTCCTGGAGCGCTACCGGGACCGGTTGGCGCGCCCGGGCGAGGCGTTCCCGATCTCGCTCGGTGAGGGGGGCACGCCGCTGGTCCACGCCGCACGGCTGGGGGACGCGATCGGGCTCGATCACCTGTACCTGAAGTTCGAGGGCACCAACCCCACCGGCTCGTTCAAGGACCGGGGCATGGTGCTGGCCGTCAACCGCGCGCTGGGGAGCGGCGCCGGCACGGTCATCTGCGCCTCCACCGGGAATACCAGCGCGTCGGCCGCTGCGTACGCCGCGGCGGCGGGGCTGGCCTGTGGCGTGGTCCTGCCCGCGGGCAAGGTGGCGCGTGGGAAGCTGGCCCAGGCACTGGCCGCCGGGGCCCGGCTGGTCACGGTGGAGGGCAACTTCGATGCCGCCCTGGACGCGGTGCGGGAGCTGGGCGCATCGGGCGACGCGGTGGTGGTCAACTCCATCAACCCCGATCGGCTGGAGGGCCAGCAGACGGTGGCCTGGGAGATCGCCGACACGCTGGGCCGAGCGCCGGACGCGGTGGCGCTTCCGGTTGGCAACGCGGGCAACATCACCGCCACCTGGCGCGGCTTCGTCCGCATCGGGCAGAGTCCGCGGATGCTGGGATTCCAGGCCGCCGGCGCGGCGCCCATCGTGCACGGCGCGCCGGTGCCTGAGCCGGAGACGGTTGCCACCGCCATCCGAATCGGGAACCCCGCGTCATGGGAAGGCGCCACGACCGCCCGCGACGAGTCCGGCGGGCTGATCGAATCGGTGACCGATGCCCAGATCCTGGCCGCCCAGGGCGACATCGCCAGCCTGGAGGGGATCTTTTGCGAGCCGGCCTCCGCCGCGGGCGTCGCGGGGGTTCGGCAGCTGGCCGAATCCGGCCGCCTGGATCGGTCCACCACGGTGGTCTGCATCCTGACCGGCCACGGTCTGAAAGACCCCGACACGGCCCCCGGCGAGCTGGGCGAACTCGCCCCCGTTCCGGCCACCGCCGACGCCATCCGCCGGGCCATCGGTGCCTGACCGCTGCACGTGGGTGGCGGGTTCGGCCCCGAACATGCTCGCCTACCACGACGACGAGTGGGGCGTGCCGCTCCACGACGATCAGGCCCTGTTCGAGCTCCTGATCCTGGAGGGCGCGCAGGCCGGCCTGAGCTGGACGACCGTCCTGAACCGGCGCGAGGGCTATCGGGCTGCGTTCGCGGGTTTCGACATCGGTACCGTGGCGGCCTTCGGGCCGGACGACGAGGCTCGCCTCCTGGCGGATCCCGGCATCATCCGCAACAAGGCCAAGATCCGGTCAACCATCGGCAATGCGCAGGCCGCCGAGAGGGTGGTGGCGGAGCACGGCAGCCTGGATCGGTACCTGTGGTCCTTCGTCGATGGCAAACCGGTTCAGAACCGATGGGAACGGTTGGACGAGCTCCCCGCCGAGACCGATCTGTCGCGCGTCATGTCACGCGAGCTTCGAAAGCGCGGCTTCTCCTTCGTCGGCCCCACCATCTGCTACGCGTTCATACAGTCGGCAGGGCTGGTCAACGACCACCAGATCGGCTGCTTCCGCTACGCCGAGGTGGCGCGCCTCGCCTGACCGATACACTCGGCGGCGTGGCTAGGCCCATTGCATCGGTCGACGTACCGGCCAGCAGCGCCAACCTGGGGAGCGGATTCGACTGCTTCGCGGCCGCCCTCAGCCTGAAGCTGCGGGCTGAGCTGCATGCGGGGAACCTGCCGGGGATCGTGCTCACCGCCCGCGGCGAGGGGGCGGCGGAGGCCGAGGGCTCCGGCTCGGACAGCCTGGTCGTGCGCGCGTTCCGGGAGGGCCTCCGCGCCGCCGGCGGCCCACGGGGTGGCAGCGGGGCGTGGAAGGTCGAGGTCTCCAGCATGATTCCCGCCGCGCGCGGCCTGGGCAGCAGCGCCGCGGCCATCCTGGCCGGAGTCCTGCTGGGAGCGAGCGCTGGCCGTCTGCCCACCAACGCCGACCAGCTGCTCACCCTCGCCGCGCGATTGGAGGGGCACCCCGACAACGTGGCCGCCGCGCTGTACGGCGGCTTCACCCTGGCCGTCACCGACCGCCAGGGGGAGGTCACCCTCCGCCGCTTCCGCGTCCCGGAGGCGTGGATTCCGGTCCTGTTCATCGCCCAGATCGAGAGCCGCACGGCGGACATGCGCGCCGCGCTGCCGAGTCGCGTCCTCCACGCCGACGCGGCCGCCCAGGCGGGCCGCGGCGCCCTCCTCGCCACGGCCATCCTGACCAGCGACGCGTCCCTACTGCGGACCGCGATGGACGATCGGCTCCATCAGCCGTACCGGCTGCCGCTGCTCCCCGGCGCGACCCAATTGATCGAGACGGCGTACCGGATCGGGGCCGCCGGCGCTTGCCTGTCGGGCGCCGGCCCATCGGTCCTGGCCATCTGCGACTCGCCCTTGACCGCGCATTCGGTCGAGAAGGCGTGGAACGCGGCCGGACACGCCGGGATGGCCACCCGGCTGCGTTTCGACACCTCCGGTGCTCGGTTGAGCACCGGCCAGGCAGCGGAAGGCGAAGCGGGCGGATGAGCCTCGTCTCGCTGTCCGGGATTTCGAAGAGCCACGGCGCCCACCACCTGTTCAGCGACGTCAGCCTCCAGATCAGTGCCGGGCGGCGGATCGCGATTGTGGGCGCCAATGGGACCGGCAAGACGACCCTGCTCGAGATCATCACCGGCGATCAGCAGGCCGACACCGGCTCCGTGGCGCGAGGCAAGGACGTGGTCATCGGCTACCTCCACCAGGAAGTGGCGGAGACTCGCGGGCACACCGTCCTGACCGAGGTCATGGCCGGCGCCGGCAAGATCACCGGCATTGGGCGCCGGATGCGGCACATCGAGCAGGAGATGGTCGAGGCCGGGTCGGGGCCTGGGGCTGACGATGAGCTCAAGGAGCTGATGGACGAGTACGGCCGGCTCCAGCATCGGTTCGAACAGCTGGGCGGGTGGTCGCTGGAGCCGGAGGCCCGGCGCATCCTGGCCGGCCTGGGATTTGCCGAGGCGGATGCCGAGCGCGACATCGGCGAGTTCTCGGGCGGCTGGATGATGCGGGTGGCCCTCGCTCGGCTCCTGCTGGCCAACCCGGATCTGCTGGTGCTGGACGAGCCGAGCAACCACCTCGATCTGGCATCGGTCGAATGGCTCCAGGCGTTCCTGGCCGAGTACGCCGGGGCGCTCATCCTGGTCAGCCACGACCGCGACTTCATCAACGTGGTCGCCAACCGGGTGGGCGAGCTCAGCCGGCACATGCTCACCGAGTACGCGGGCGACTACGCCGATTTCGTCAAGCAGCGCGACACCCGCCTGGCGGAGCTGGAGCGCCAGGCCCGGGCCCAGGGTCGCAAGATCGCCCAGTCGGAACGGTTCATCGAGCGCTTCCGCTACAAGGAGAGCAAGGCTCGCCAGGTCCAGAGCCGGATCAAGATGCTGGATCGGATGGAGCGGTTGGTGGTGCCCGAAACGCGGACCAAGTCCATCCGATTCCGCTTCCCACAGCCGGTCCGTTCGGGTCGGACGGTCATCACCCTCGACCGGATTACCAAACGTTACGCCGACCACACCGTGTACCACGGGCTGAACCTGGTCCTGGAGCGCGGCCAGAAGGTGGCCCTCATCGGTCCCAACGGGGCGGGCAAGAGCACCCTCCTGAAGATCCTGGCCGGCGCCCTGGAGTTCGACGCGGGGACGCGGGAGCCGGGCCACAACGTGCGGGTCGCATATTTCGCCCAGCACCAGATCGAGGCCCTCAACCCGGCCCACACCGTCCTCGAGGAGCTCGAGGAGGCCGCCCCGCGGCTGACCTCCGCCGAGCAGCGCCGGCTGCTGGGAGCGTTCCTGTTCTCGGGGGACGACATCCGCAAGGCGGTGAAGGTCCTGTCCGGCGGGGAGCAGACCCGGCTGGCGCTGGCCAAGCTGATGGCCGACCCGGCCAACCTGCTGTGCCTCGACGAGCCCACCAACCACCTGGACATCGCCAGCCGCGACGTGCTCGAGGACGCGCTGACCGCCTTCGGCGGGACGCTGGTCCTGATCACCCATGACCGATACCTGATCCGCACCGTGGCCAACGTCATCTGCGAGGTCAACGGCGGAACTGCAGTTCTCTATCCCGGCGACTTCGAAGACTATGCCGATGCCCGCGGGATTGACGTGGAGCGGCCGGGAGCGACCGAGGGCGTGGCCACTCCCCGGGGAGTCGTCACGGCCCGCAGCCGCCGCGAGACGACCGACGAGGCGACGGCCCGCAAACGCACCGAGGCCGAGGCCCGCAACCGCCGCCACCGGCTGACCCGCGACGCACGCGTGGCCCTGGAGCGCACCGAATCCGACCTGGCCGCCACCCAGGCCGAATTGACCGATCTCACCCAACGCCTCGCGGATCCATCGGTCTATGCCGATGCGGCGCTCGTGCGCCAGCTCATCGAGACGCACAACCAGGCGCTGGACCGATCCGCTGCCCTGGCTGCCGAGCGCGATCGGCTGGCCGCCGAACTGACGACCGTCGAGACCGCTTCGTGAGCGCCGGCCGCCCGAGGAGCGACGGCGTGGGCGCCGGGCTGGTGGTGCTGGCTGCCGTGTGCTTTGCGACCCTGGGACCGGTCTCGCGCTTCGCGTTCGCGGCCGGCATCGACGAGCTGACCCTGGTCACCTGGCGGGCGGTCATCGGCGGCCTGTTCGTGGCCGGCACCATCCTGGTGCTGACCCGCGTCGGCCAGGTCGTGACCCGACCGCTGCGCGACATCCCGCGCCGCCAACGGCTCATGAACGTCCTGGCCGGTTTCATCAACGCCGGCCTGAACCTGGCCGTGCTGATGGCCATCAGCCGGATCAGCATCGCGCTGACCCTGCTGATCTTCTACACGTATCCCGGCCTGGTGGCCCTCGTCGCGACCGCCTTCTTCGGGGAGCGGCTGGACGCGCTGCGATGGATCGCGCTCGGGGTGAGCCTGTTCGGCCTGGCCCTGGTCGTCATCGGCGCCGGGGACCTCGGGCAGCTGGACATGGTTGGGGTGGGGCTCGCGTTCTTTGGGGCGCTGTGCCAGGTCGTGTACGCGCTGTCGGCCCAACGTGGGTTCTCATCGGTGCCTGCTCCGCAGGCCGGCGGAATCACCTTCGCGGTGGCCGCTCTCGCGTACGTTGTCTTCGCCGGACTGACGGGTCAGCTGGGGGCGCTGGAATCGCCGCTGGCCTCGAGCGCCGCCCTGCTGCCGGTCATTTTCGCCGGCGTGGTGGGTGCCGGCATCCCGACCATGGCCTGGATAATGGGCATCCGGATCCTGGGCGCCCCGCGGGCTGCCATCATCTCGACCTTGGAGCCGGTGGTCGGCGTGGCCCTGGCCGCGCTGTTGCTGGCCGAGATCCCGACCCCGCTCCAGGTGGTGGGCGGCGCCTGCATCGTCGGGGCCGCCATCGTGGTCCAGCGTCGACCCGGCGTCGTACCTACCGAGCATGAAGCCGTCGCGGATGGCTCGATCCTGCCCTCGTGACGGTCGCACCTCACCATTCAGGACCAATGATCTATGGTCATCGGTGTACTCCAGACCCACCCTAACCACCTCGTGACCGATAAGAGCCGTCGCCTCGTCGGGTTGGCCCTTCTGTGCCTCGCCGTGGCGGCCTGCATGCCCAGCCCGCTCGGGTCGGCCCGGCCCTCTGCGGATCCCACGCCTGGTGTCAGCCCGACCCCAGAGCCGACGCCCGAACCAACGCCAACGCCCACGCCCACGCCGGCGATCCCGGACGGCGCCCTGCTCCCCAACCTGGTGATGGAGCCGCTCACCGACTGGCGGGTCGAGTTCCGCGACGGTCACCGCCTGCTGCGGGTGACCACCATCTTCAGCAACTACGGGGACGGGCCTTTCGAGCTGCGCGGCAGCCGCGCCACGTCGGACCAGCCATCGTTTCTGATGGACCAGGTCGTATACACCGCCTCAGGCGGTTTCCGGCGGGTACCCACCACAGTCGACGTCCGCTATGCCGGCGACGACCACAACCACTGGCACGCCCAACAGGTCGTGACCTTGGAGCTGAGCCCGGTCATGGACCCCAGCTCGGTCCGTAACGGGAACAAGATCCACTTCTGCTTCTTTGACAACACCGCCACCAACCGAGACCTGCCCGAGTTCAATTCGGCCAGCTACTACTCCATCAAGTGGTGCGGTCAGCCGAGTTCGTTCGGGGTCCGGATGGGCCTGTCCATCGGCTGGGGTGACCGATACGGGTGGGACTTCGCCAACCAGTGGATCGACATCACCGATGTGGCCGGCGGCACCTACGTCCTGGAGGCCACCGTCGACTGGGGGAACGACTTCTACGAGACCGATGACACCGACAACTGCATCATGAGCCGGATCCAGATCCCCGCCGCCGGCGAGGGCCGGATCATCACCGTCGAGGCCGACAGCCAGCCCTGCCCCACCTAGACCATCAGGGCGGCATGAACTGACTGGGCGGCCTGGGCGGCGCGGGCGACGGGGACCTCGGCCCAGACGATCCTGAGGCCGCCTTCGTCGAATGAGCCCTCCCCGTGGGCGGGAAGCGGCAGCAGTTCGGGCATCCGAGCTGCTGGTCCGATGAGGCTGATCCTGGCGATCCGCTCTTTTCGATCCACGGCCAGCAGCATCGCACCGTCCGTGCCGCGCGCGGAGCGCGGCGGAATCTCGGTCGCCGGAGCCTCATCGTCCAACGACCGGACGACGAGCCGCAGCCGGCCGCGCCGGGCCCGCCGCACGGCGACCGGATGGACGACCTCCGACCCCAGCTCCCCCAGAAGTTCGAGCTGAAGGGCGTCCACAACGGCTAACAGCCGCGCCCCCGGGACGAGATGCGGATCGGCTTCCCACACGCCACCGGTGTCCTTGAACAGCTCGCAGCGGTCGGCACGGAGGGCGACCGCCAGGGCCACGGCTGAGAGGTCCGTTCCTCCGCGCCCCAGCGTGGTCAGCTCCCCGTGGGCGCCGATCCCCTGGAACCCGGCAACCACCGGTACCAGGCCCTCCGCCACCGCGGTTCGCAACGGACGCGAGTAGACGCGTCGGACGGCTGCTCCCAGGTGTGCGGCCGCGGTCCGAATTCCTGCCTCGGCGCCGCTGAACGAGCGGGCAGGCATGCCGCGCGCCTCGAGGCCCAGCGCGAATAGAGCCGCCGACAACGCCTCGCCGGTGGCCAGGGCGCGGTCCGTCTCGCGGGCCAGCGCCGAATCGGGCGCGTGCGCCGAATCTCCCCGGAGGCTTGCCCCGCCATCGGGCAGCAGGACCGAGGCCGACGACAGGATGGCATCGGTCACGCCTTCGAACGCCGAGACGACCACCACCGGGCGAAGGCCCGCCGCTCGCTGGCGGACCACGACGTCCACGGCGGCGGACACGTCCTCGGGCCTGGTCAGCACCGATCCGCCGAACTTGTCGACCACCATCGGTCCGGAGGGCGTCATGCAGCGGACTGTAGCGCTACCCTCGCCGGGTGCCTCCCCGAGCTCGCCCCGCCACGCTCCGCGCCGTCCGACGGCGAATCCTGGACTGGTACCTGGCCGACCATCGCGACCTGACGTTTCGCCGCAGCCGCGATCCGTGGCCGGTGCTGGTGGCCGAGGTCATGCTCCAACAGACCCAGGCCTCGCGAATCTCCGAACGCTTCAACGCCTTCATGGACCGATACCCATCGCCGGCGGCCATGGCCGCCGCGACGCCAGCCCAGGTCCTGGCTGATTGGAGCGGGCTCGGCTACAACCGCCGCGCGCTCAACCTCCACGCGGCTGCTCGATCGATCGCCGCCGATGGTTGGCCGGGGACGGTCGAGGGGCTCGAGGCGTTGTCGGGGATCGGCGCCTACTCGGCGCGAGCCATCGCGTCCATCGCCTTCGGCGAGCCGGTGGGCGCGGTGGACACCAACTTTCGTCGCTGGCTGGTCCGCCGCTTCGCGGCGGACCCGGCGG
>JBOGTA010000155.1:0-3673 GCA_050695855.1 Candidatus Limnocylindria bacterium | reverse complement strand
CGAGACGGGTCCTGACTGATGACTGAAATCCTGACTGAATCCTTCTGCGAACGGTGCGGGACGCGCTATGAATTCGGCGCGCCCGAGCCGCTGTCCACCAAGCAGAAGACACGCGGGTTGGTGAGCGGCCTCCGCCAGTTCATCATGAGTCAGGACAGCCTGTCGGACTCCATCGGCGACGCCATGCGCGCCGAGGAGGAGACCCTCGCCGCCATCCAGATCGACGCCTTCCAGCAGGCGTTCAACTTCTGCCTCGACTGCCGTCGCTACACGTGCGTGAGCTGCTGGAACGATGACGCGGGCCGGTGCCGCTCGTGCATGCCGCTTGCCGGCGTGGACGACATTGCCGGCTTCGACGAGCGCATGGCGCAGGCTCCGGCGCAGGCGATCCCGGCCGACGGTCTCGGCCCGGCCGCCGGCGATGCCCTGTCCTGGCCGGCGGTGGAGCATGTGCCACCCGACGCGTGGCCGGCAGTCGATGCGATCTCGTCGGCGGCGGCGGCCGGGGACGGCGCCGGTGCCGATGCGGAACCGGTGGCGGCCCGGGCGGAAGACGTGGTCGTTCCTGAGCCAGCAGCGGAGGTCGAGACCGAACCGGAGCCTCTGGTCGCCGCCGAGGCGCCGGTCACGCCAGAAGCGCCCGTCACACCCGAGGCCCCGGTCATGCCAGAGGCGCCGGTTACGCCAGAAGCGCCGCCCGAGACACCGGTCACCACCCCGCGTCGAGACCTGCGCGACACGTTCGTGCGCGGACCAATCCGCCGCCCGGCCGCGGCGTCGAGGGACGGCGAGCCGGAGAGCCTCGCGGCACGGCGAAGCCAGCTCGACAGCCTCGGAATCGACGACCCGGGCGAGGGGACCGTTCCCGTCGGCCAGCGCGAGACCCTGCCCTACCGGTCCAGTGGCGCTGGTGCGGCGGTCGGAGGCAGTTCCGCATTGGCCGCCGTGTGGGACGCGTCGACACGGGCCCTGGAGGCCGGCGCCCAGCGTGCCTCGCTACGGCCGTGCGGGTCGTGCGGCCTGACCGTCTCGTCAACCGCGCGATTCTGCCGCCGCTGCGGCGCCCCCCAGACGCTCAGCGCCTGATCAGTCCTTGCCGGACGTGCCGGCAGGGCCCTTGGCCGGCGATTCGCCGGAACCCTCGCTCGAACCGGTCTTGGCGGTGCCGCCACGTTCCCCCGAGCTGCCAGACGAGTCTTCGCCCGGGGCTGTCTTCGACGAGCGGGAGTCGGTGACGTAGAACCCGCTGCCCCGAAAGATCACCCCCGCCGGGTGCAGGACCCGCTCCATCGGTCCGCGGCAGCGCTCACAGACCTCCGGCCCGTCCTCGAGGATGGAGTGGATGATCTCGATGGTGTGGCCGCAGTCGCGGCATCGGTAGTCGTAGGTCGGCACGCCTCGGGATGATCGCAGGGCCGGGGAGGCCGAGCAACGCCGGTGGCGTCGCCGCCAACCGAAGGTCAGGCTCCGGCGCGGAGGAGTGAGGCCACCGACCAGCGGCGCCGATCCGGCTGGACGACCGGGCCGGCCACTTCCGTGCCGGCCACGATCCGCGCCAGGCGGTGGATGTCGGCGGTGATCTTTTCGCGCGGAAAGCGCAGGACCAGGGGCTGGCCCTCGTTGGCCGCCATCACGGCGGTCGCTCCGGCCGACACGATGGTCGCCATCACCGGACGGCCGAGGGCGCTCTCCATGTCGCGAATCTTGACCCCGTGGTTGGCCCGGTTGGCGACGACCTTGATCGTGTCATCGATGCCCAGCTCATACGCAAGTTGAATGAACTGGGCGCTGTTGCGAAGCGGCCCGACCTCGGGAGTGACGGTGAGCAGGATCTCGTTGGCGACTGACAGCATGGCCACCGTCCGATCGTCATAGCCCGGATGGGTGTCCACGATGACCTGGTCATAGTGCTGCCGCGCCCAGCGCACCCCCGCGATGAGGAGATCCGGGCCGATGCGTTCGGCATCGGCCGGTTCGAAGCCCCAGGTCAGGACGTCGAGCCCACTTGGCTCATGGTTCACCACCAGGGACTCGAAGGCGTCGTCGTTCCAGTGCTCGGGGGGACTGTCCGCGATGTCCGCCAGGCCGCGCCGGGCCGGCACGTCGATGACCGCGGTCACGTTTCCCACCCCAGCATCCGCGTCGAGGAGCAGGACGCGCTGGCGGGTCTGGACCCGCAGCGCAACGGCCAGGTTAACCGCCACCGTGGTCTTACCCACCCCGCCCTTGGGCGCGAAGACGGCGATCACCCGCGTGTCGGCCGGGTCATGGGCACCGATTTGGGGGGTGTCGCTATCGACTTTGGGTGCCGATGCGGAGCCGGCGCGAATGAGGAGGGCCTGGAGGCGGTAGACCAGGGCGTCGGGCAGGATGGGCTTGACCACGAACTCGTCGCTCACCTGCCACAGGTCGTCCAGCTCGCCCGCCTCGTCCCCGAGCAGGATGAGGGAGGCTACCGGGCCATCTTCGTTCAGTCGGCCGTGGATGCGGCGTACGATCTCGGGGGGGAGATCGGCGTCGATGACCGCCAGCTCGGGGTGGCGCGCTCCGCCCAGCGCGACCTCGAGGTCTTCCTCCCCGGAAAGGACATCGAATCCGGCGCGTGCCAGCGCACCGGCGATGGCAGCAGCATCGTCGTAGGTGGCGACCAGGACGCGGGGACCTTCCATTGGTGCCCTTCGGTGCGGTGACTCGGGGCACCAGTCTCCACGCCCGGGTCAGGTACGGGCAATGGGACGAATGTACCGATGCCTTATGCGGTTCCGCGGAGGCGCATCCCGCACTTCGGGCAGTAGAAGGCTCCAGTCCCGCGGGCGTCGAACCCGCAATGGACGCAGACCTCGCCCTCGCCCACGTCACGTTCCGCGGGCGATCCGGCCGTGCTCATTGCCAGGCCCGACGCAAGGACCTGCTGGTGCAGGCTGCTGAGCAGTCGCTGCCCGTTGCGCTCGGTGTCACCCCGCTGGCCCTTGCCGCCCCAGCCGACCACGGCCCGCACCACGAGCTCCCCGGTCAGGTCATCGAAATGGCTGGCCAGCCCGCCGAAAATGGCGTCATAGGTCGGATAGCCCGACGTGTCCGTCTCCCCCAGCAACAACCCGCAGACCAGGGTGTCGATCGTCATGTCCACGGCCTCGGTCTGCTCAAGAACGAACAGGGCGTGGCGCGTCACCGGGCTGGCCTGGCGCCGAGCCACGATCCACTGCTCGAGGTCGGACAGTCGCTCCATGGCCGGGGCGGCGTGCGCCAGCTCAAGCGGCAGCGGCGGCACCACTTCTATGCCCTCCAGGGCGAGCGGCTCCACGATCCGCGGCAGCGCCTTGATGACCTCAGGCCCGGGGGCCAGCCGAATCGTGTCTCCGCTGCGCGCCAGGTAGGCGAGCGCCAGCGAATACTGACGGCCGGCGATCGGTGCGTACGAAGGACTGGGCGCCGACGCCTCCGGCGCCGGTTCGCGTTTGCCGCGGCGCAGAAATCCCAAGCCAATCCCCTGTTTGCGTCTGAGTCGGGGGCGATTCTACCCCGACCCGGTCGGCTCGCCGATCTGGCGGAGTCGCTCCTCGATCTCCGCCAGGCGCTGACGCTCCCCCTCCACGACTGCCGCCGGGGCCCGAGCGACAAATGCGGGATCGGCGAGCAGGGCCTGGAGCCGGGCCTGACTGCGGCGCAGCTC
>JBOGTA010000154.1:0-8191 GCA_050695855.1 Candidatus Limnocylindria bacterium | reverse complement strand
GGGCTGGCTCTGGCACCAGGCATCGTCGCCCGATGGCCCGTTCACTGGGCCCACAGAGCATTTACGACCTCCATACGGTCCACGCTGATCAGCGTTCCGCCAGAGTTCTGCACCGCCTGGGTGCGCTGGTCGTCGCCGCGTGCCTCGGCCGCCTCCATCGCCTCGCGGCTTTCCCAGATCGACAGGGCCGCCGCCCGTCCGGACTTCCGATCGACCAGGCAATAGACCGCGCGCAGGCCCGGGCTCTCGCCGGGGCGCAGCGGGCGCTCTTGCGGCTGTGGGATTGCGTCGACCTCGCCTGGATCCCCAGCAACAACGGTGAGCCGGCCGTAGAGCATCGAGGTCTCCCTGGTGCGGTAACCCGGTCAGCGTACCGTTAGGCCTCCCCTCCGGCCAGACATCTCGGGACCCATGTGCGCCGTCGCATGCGCATCCGGATGGCGTCTATTCCGATCCACGCGCGGGCTCGCTGCAGGGGAATGCGAGACGGTCTCCCGGCGCGAGTTGCGCCCTCGGTGTGGGCGGGTGGGGTCGTGAACCCTCCGACCCACGCATCTGACCCGCCCCTAGGCGGGACGTGAGCGTCGTTGAGCCATGAAGCGACGACTGCGCTGGCGTGTGAGGAGTTAGGTCGTTCGGTGCAGTGTCCCTAGACGGACGTGTGACGCTGCTAGACCCGATTACACCGGGCTCACTCCGCGACCCGCCGTCGGTCGCCGTCCTCCAGTTAGGTGGTCGTCGGGTGGAGCTCCGCCCCGAGCTGCTCGAAGAGCTCGAGGTGGTCGGTCTCGTGCCAGTGCTGCACGACCCGGTCGTCGACGAACTCGAAGACGTCGATGCCGGAGAGCTCGAAGCTTCGTCCTCGAGCCGGGAGGAAGTCGAAGTCGCCGGTGTGGCGGCCGCGGTACGTCACGCGCGAGATCACCCGTGTACCGACCGAGAACAGCTCCTCGACCTCGACGCGAAAGTCCTCGAAGTGGGCACGCCATCTGCGGGCGTTCCGCGCGAACGCCTCCGGGGTGAGCTGGGTCCGATTCTCGCGATATTCCGGCGCGTAGAACCCATCGACGAGGTCGAACCTGCCCTCGGTCCATGTCTCACGCCAATACCGCCGCACCGCCGCTTCGTTCGTTGACATCGATCGCTCCGCTGCTGGGATCGGCCGCTTGTGGCCACGCCTCAGGCCCTCGCTAGGAGCGTCAGGGTCGGGCAGGAACTCCCGGACGTCTTGCGCACAGCGGCACGCCACGGCGATCTTGGCAGCCCACTCCAGCGCCTCCTCGCGTGAGGACACATCGACGACCGCGAATCCGCCGAGGTGCTCCTTGCTCTCCGGGTACGGGCCGTCGGTGACCGTCCCGTCGGTGGCCACGACGCTCACCTCGTGGCCTCTCAGCCCGCCGCTGAAAAACCACACGCCTGCATCTTTGGCTTCCTGGACCACCTCGTGCGCGGCCTTGGCCACGTCGGGCAGCTCCTCCTCGGGGAAGGTCATCGCGCCGTCATCGAACGAGATCATGTACTGCGTCATCCCATTCCTTTTCCGGCGGCCTACTCCGGCCGCCTCTCACCCCTGCTACGAACACCTGTGCCCCGATCCGACACCGCCTCCCGGATTTCTTTCAAGAACTTTCTGGTACGCCGGTTGTGAGCTAGACGGTTCGGAGCGATTGCGCCGGATTTCCTTAGACCGGGTAACCATGTTGGGGGATGCGCACGGATGAGCCTGGCCACTGCCCTCAAGGGCGCGGTGGCCGACACCCGCCCCGCTGCAGAACCTCTCACCTCCGGCGCCTGCCGATGTAGCGGTGCCCGACGATCCGGTGCTACGCCAGCATGTCGGGGAACCGGGGGGGGGCGCGCCTCAGTGTGCCGGAGCCGCGTCCAGCCGCGGGATCACGTGGCACACCCCGGATGGATCGCAATCGCGTGGTCGAAGATGCTCGGCACGCGCGCGCAGCTGGGCCAACTGGCGCTCCAGCTGCCGCAGGTCGGCGATCCGGCGACGGACCTCGATATGGCGGCGGTCGATGAGTTCGGTGACCTGACGGCACGGCGCCTCACCCGCGTCGCGGATGCTAACCACCTGGCGGACCTGGGCCAGCGTCAGCCCAACGGCCTGGGCCGAGCGGATGAAGGCCAGCCGCTCCAGCGCGTCATCGCCGTAGGTTCGGTAGCCAGCCTCGGTACGCTGCGGGGCGGCTACCAGCCCGACCTGTTCGTAGTAGCGCAGCGCCGTGGGCGCCACGCCGCTGCGTCGTGCCAGTTCACCAATGCGCATGGTTAGAGCATAGCCGAAATGAGCGCTTGACATTCGAGCGGACTCGAAGGTCTAGGCTTCGGAAAGCGATGATAGACGAGGCCTACGCGACCGACCGACGGCCGGCGGCCGATGTGCTCGGCGCGCCAGCAGGGTCCGCATGAGCGAGTCTTTCGACGCCATCGTCATCGGCGCCGGCGAGGCCGGCGCGGTCGTGGCCAGCCGCGCAGTGGCCGCTGGCCTCCAGGTGGCGATGGTGTACCGCGAGCCTTACGGCAGCACATGCGTCAACGTCGGCTGCGTGCCGAGCAAGTTCCTCATCCACCGCGCCAAAGTGGCGCACGCGGTGCGGACGGCGGCGCGCTTCCGCATCGGTGGCGGTGGCGCGCCAAGCGTCGACCTGGGGGCGATCGTCGGCGACAAGAACGCCCTCATCGCCGAGCACCATGCCGAGGCGCTCGGCAACGCGCGCCGCGCCAGCGACCTGACACTGATTGAGAGTGAGGCAAAGTTCGTCTCGCCTCGCGAGGTGGCTGTGGGGGAGCGAAGACTCACGGCCGAGCGCATCTTCATTGCCAGCGGCATGCGGCCGCTCATCCCCGATCTGCCCGGCATCCATGACGTCGACGTCCACACCAACGAGACGATCATGGAGCTGACCGAAGTCCCGCAGCACCTGATCGTGCTCGGCGGCGGCTATATCGGCTGCGAGCTCGGCCAGGCTTATCGCCGCTTTGGATCCGATGTGACCCTGATCCACGGCCCCGAGCTGCTGTGCGCCGACGAGGAACCCGACATCAGCCGCCTCCTGAGTCGAGGCCTAAGGGCCGATGGGATCGAGCTGGTGGTCGACCACCGGGCGGTGCGCCTGGAGCGCTCCGGCGATACGGTCCGGGTCGTGGCCCGCGCCCAGAACGGCAGCGAGCGCAGCTTCGAGGGCTCGCACGTGCTGATGGCCATCGGCCGCCAGCCGAACAGTGACATGCTGGATCTGCCAGCGGCCGGGGTCGCCACTCGACCCGATGGCTCCGTCGCTGTAGACGACCGGCTCCGGACCAACGTCGACGGCATCTGGGCCGTGGGTGACATCAATGGCCAACAGCCCTTCACCCGGGTCTGCCAGGAGGAGGCCAAGATCGCCTACGCCGATGCATTCGAGGGTGCCGACCTGCGCATCGACCGTACGAGCCTGGGGCATGGCATCTTCACCGATCCCGAGATCGGCAGCGTGGGCATGACCGAGGCCGCAGCGAGGGCCGCCGGCCATGAGGTGGCGGTGGGCCTGGTGACTTTCGACCAGATCGAGAAGGCCGAGCTCATGGGCGCCGAAATCGGCCTCATCAAGTACGTGGTCGAGCGAGGCAGCCGCCGAGTGCTGGGGTGCCATGTCATCGGTCCACAGGCCGCCGACCTCGTGTGGAGCGCCACGATCGTCATCCGCCAGCGCGGCACGATCGACGAACTGGCCGCCGCGGTCGGCATCTTCCCGACTCTGGCCGAGGGCATGGAAGGCACTGCCCGCGGGTTGCTGCGACGTCTCGCTCCCGAGATCGCAGCGGGGCCGCTGGCCGCTTCGCCCGTGATTCGACCAGGTCAGGAGGTACCGATGAGTGCGAGTGGAAGCTTCACCTGTCCCGCCTGCGGGGCGGAGCTCGAGGTACAGGAACGCGTCGATGAGCTCAAGGCCGAGCCACAGCGGGGCACGTCACGGCAGTCACCTACCGCAAAGCAGCGCGTCGAGGCGCCGGTCAGCTTTCAGTGCCCTGCCTGCGGCGCCGACTTCGAGACTCAGGAGAGGCTGGACCAAGAAGCTGCGGCCAAGGCCTGAGCCGCAGCGCCGACGTCAGCATGACGAGAAGATTTGGAGGATCGCGATGACCGCCGATTCGTCGGCCGCACTGCGTTTCGATGTGGAGATGCGCTATCGGCCGGGCATGCCTCCAGTTGGTAGGCCGCGGGATCAGCCAGGCGAGTACCTGGGCAGCGGGGACGGGACGATCACCGGGCGTGGTCTGGACGGGACAATCCGCTGGGACCTCAACGAGCAGATCGGGCCCGACGCGTGCCAGATGTTCTTCGCGGGCGTCGTCCGCACCCAGGAGGGAACGACCATCTCATTTGAGTCCATGGGCTTCGGCCAGGTCACGGACCCGGCGACCGCCCCGACCCGCTGGGTGGTCACCGCGGCGGCCAGGTTCGTCACCGATGATGCCCGATACGCTTGGCTGGCAGCTCTTCCGCTGACGTGGCTGGGCGAGTTCGACATGGATACGTACGAGCATCGATACCGCATCCTCCGCCCTGCAAGCTGAGATCGGGGCGCACTCCAACTTGACAGTGGGTCATCCCCCACACCCCGGTCCTCGAGCCCGGGCGGATCCTCCACACGATCTACAACGGCTATAGGTTCTGGGGATGGTCCGCGCCCGAGCAGCTGCGCCGCGACGCAACTCAGCATCAGGTGACCTCGAAGTCATCGGGCGCCACGATCGGGCTGGGGCAGTTGACGACGAAGCCCATGCCGCCGGTGTCGAGCGTGCCGCGGCGTCGAACTCTGCCTGAGAGGGGAGAAGCGTCGCATCGGCCTCTTCACTCCAGACCGCGGTCAGTGGTCCGGGTGGGACGTGTTCCGGCAACCCGCCGTAGGGGCGCTGACAGGGCCCGGGCTGACGGATGCGCCGCCTGGATCGGCGTCATGTTGACCCGCATCGCGGCGCACAAGATGCGTTGCTTGCGGCCCCCTAGTCGATTCGCAGCAGGGGGCCGTCGGCGAAGGTCGGGACGGCCTCGATGCCAAGCTCGACGAAGACCGACGGCGGGATGCCGACATCGGCCAGGTAGCGAGCCCCAGAAAAGCGCCGGCCCTCGCCGATCGCGGTCCCACGCTTAGGAAGGGCTAGGGCGAGAGTGATGTCGGCGACCACGGCCGCCCCCGGCCGTGCTCCGCTCGTGGCGTCTATTCCGGACGGAACATCGAGGCTGATGACCGGCCCATCCCCCAGGGCAGCCAAACCGATCAGCGGCTGGTATGCGTCGTCCGGCGCGCCGCGCAGGCTATAGCCGATCAGCGCGTCGATCACCGCGTCGGCGCGGAGAACCTCGCCGCCCAGCTCCGGATACGATCGATCATGGCGGGCCACCGCCGTGCGAACTCCGGCCGCCAGCAGCGGCTCGAGCTGTGCGCACGGCCCAGGCCGGAGCCGCAGAATGGGTCGGGCGAAGGCGACGCGCACCTCGGCCCCCCAGCCCGCCAGGCGCCGTGCCGCGACCAGCCCCCCGCCGGCGTTGTTGCCGGTTCCGGCGAGGACGACCACGCTACGCCCCTCCACGGTTCCCCCCAGCGCACGGCGTGTGAGATCCGCCAGCTCGCGGCCGGCGTTCTCCATCATCTGCAGCAGCCCGAGGCCAAGGCGGTCGGTGGCGATGTGGTCGGCCGCGAGCATCGTGTCGCGGTCGACCGACGGGACCGGCGTCGAGGAGCTAGGGAGATCGGGGAGCTGCCAGCGAGACCATGTGGCTCGGGTCGGGACGGTCATGGCGCCGATGATCGGGCGCCAGGCCATCGACCGATGTAATCCGGCCCACATGCCGCCGGCGCGTCGCGTGCCTAAGATGCATCCAGCTCGCGCAGCCCGTCCATGTCGCGGATGACGACACGCTGGTTCTGCATCTCCAGCAATCCACGCTCGCGAAGCGAGGACACGGTCGTCGCCAACGTCTCGCGAGAGGTGCCGATCATGTCGGCCAGCTCCTGTTGGGTGAGGCGCGCGTCGATCGCCACTCCATCAGCATCCGGGTGGCCGAACCGCTGGGCCAGCTCGACGAGCCGGGCCGCGAGGCGCTGCTCCACCGAGCGGAAGGCCATCACTCCCGCTCGCGCTCCGAGGCCGCCAGCCGGTCCGAGAGGTAGCGGATCATGTTCAGGCCGATGCCCGGGAAGCGGTCGATCAGGCGGCGCAGCTCATCCGGGGTGAAGGTGCACACCACCGCATCCTCGATCGCCTCGGCGTAGATCTCGTTCAGCTCCTGTCCCAGCCACGACATGCGACCGACGATCCGGCCCTTGTCCAGGATGTCGAGCGTCAGCTGCTTGCCGTCGGGGGTGAGCCGGTAGAGGCGGACTCGACCGCGCTTGACGATGTAGAGCCGCTCGTCGTTCTCATCGGGTGAGGTAACCAGCCCGCCGCTCCGGCAGGTCGTCATCGGCAGCGTCTGGCTGATGTCCTTCAGCTGGTCGAGGCTCAATCCAGCGAAGAGGTCGACTTCGCGCAGGAGGCCGGCCTTCAGCTCGACATCGGTTAACGGGGCCCCGGTGGGGACGTCCCCTTCGCCG
Source organism: Candidatus Limnocylindria bacterium (assembly GCA_050695855.1). Lineage (GTDB taxonomy): Bacteria > Chloroflexota > Limnocylindria > QHBO01 > QHBO01 > DASTEQ01. The sequence continues at coordinate 1,598 of JBOGTA010000154.1, read as the reverse complement.
CTGTCCGCACGCCGCAACATCCGCTTCAGCATGGCGCCAATCATGGACCAAACGGCTTGCCACGCCTTGACGCCCGTCAGGAGGCCTACAGACGCCGGTGGGGTTTGCCCGAGAAACTACGTGCCGTGCGGCGCCTGCTTGGCGTGTTGATCGGGTTCACCGTACTCGCCGCCGCCTGCGTGGAACCTCGTGGGTCGGAGGGGGCGCCCTCGCCTGGCGGTCCCGCTACTCCCACATTCGACCCGGTCGAGACGGGACTTCGGGTCCCCACGGTCGGGTGGCGGACGGATTTCTCGCGGCACGAGGTCCCGCTCGAGGAGATCATCGGCGGTGGACCCGGAAAGGACGGGATCCCGGCCATCGACGAGCCGAAGTTCTATCCGGTGGACCGCGTCGACTGGCTGGTCGATCGTGAGCCAGTCATCGCCTTCGGCATCGATGGCGACTGGCGCGCGTACCCAATCCGAATCCTCATCTGGCACGAGATCGTGAACGACGTTGTCGCCGGCGTGCCGGTGGCCATTACCTTCTGCCCGCTGTGCCACACCTCCATCGCCTTCGACCGTCACCTGAACGGGCGGGTGCTGGACTTCGGGACCACCGGCAACCTCCGCCATTCGGATCTGGTGATGTATGACCGCCAGACTGAGTCGTGGTGGCAGCAGGCCACGGGCCAGGCGATCGTCGGCGAGCTTGCCGGGGCACAGCTCCAGTTCCTTCCGAGCCAACTGATCAGTTGGGCACAGTTCAGAGACCTTCATCCGACCGGCACGGTCCTGTCGCCTGAGACCGGGCATCCTCGCGACTACGACCGCAATCCGTACCCCGGCTATGACCGAGTCGACTCCAACCCCTTCCTGATGGACCAGACGCTCATTGATGGTCGACTGTCGCCCAAGGTCCGAGTCCTCGGCATCGTCATCGGCGACGACGCGGCCGCCTACCCGTTCCCCTTCATGGCCGAGCACCGGGTCGTCAACGACGAGGTTGGCGGTGAGCCGATCGTAGTCTTCTGGGTCGATGGAGCCGCCTCTGGACTCGGCGGACCGACCGTGGCCGGCGGGGAGATCGTCGGAGCGGCCAATGCCTTCAGCCGTGATATCGGCGTAACGATCCTCACCTTCGAGCCGGCCGGCGATGGCGTCATGCGGGACGCGGAGACCGGGTCGAGCTGGTCGTTCGATGGCCGCGCGACGGCCGGCCCGCTGGCAGGAACGCAGCTCGAGTTACTGGTTGCCGACTCGCCGTTCTGGTTTGCCTGGGCGGTCTTCCGGCCCGATACCCGAATCTGGCAGCCCGGACAGGGCTGAACGTGCCTCGCGGCGGCGTCCTGGCCATCATCGCCGCCCTCCTGCTTGCGGCTTGCGCCGCGCCGGCTCCGGTCTCACAGCCCGCATCGGTCCGGCCGGTGGCGTCCGACTCGCCGATCGTCAATCCTTGGCGGACCGACTTCGACCACCTCGCCGACTTCGTATCGCTCGACGACTTCGTCCGGGCCCTCCCGTGGCGCGACGCCATCCCTGCGCTCTCGCGCCCGGCCGTGGTCCCCGCCTCGGAGATCGGCTGGATCCTGGACGACGAGCCGGTCATCGCCGTTG
>JBOGTA010000153.1:0-4964 GCA_050695855.1 Candidatus Limnocylindria bacterium | reverse complement strand
CGCTCAGCCTGTCACCCCCCAAAATCAGGCGCCGGCCCCTTCAGGCGCCGTGGCAGCGCTTGTATTTCTTGCCCGAGCCGCAGTAGCAGGGGTCGTTTCGGCCGATCTTGGTGGCGGCCCGCACCGGCTGTCGTCCGCCGGCCACCGCGCCCGCGACCGCTGCGGCCGCTCCTCCCGCCGCTGCCTGCCCGCCGTTCACATCCGGCCGACTCTCGACCATGCGCGCCGCCAGTGTGGGCGCCGGCTGACGGTGGATCGTGACACGGAAGATGGTGCGGGCCACGTCGCGGCGGATCATGCCCTTGAGCTCGTCGAACATGCGGAAGGCCTCGACCTTGAATTCGTTGAGCGGGTCGCGCTGGCTGTAGGCCCGCAGGCCGATGCCGCGCCGCATGTCGTCCACCGCGGTCAGGTGCTCGACCCACAGCCCGTCGATCACCCGGACCAGGACGATCCGCTCCAGGCTCGCCATGGCCTGCTCGCCCAGCTCATCACGTTTCCGCTGGTAGTGGGACTCGGCCAGTGCCACCAGCTGGCCGACCAGCGTTTCGGCGTCGTGCGCCTCGTCGATGATCGCCAGCTCGGCGCCGGTGAGGGTCGGGACCATGCCGCTCAGCTGGGCCCGCAACCCGTCGCGGTTCCACTCCGCATCATCGGCGGTCATCTCGTCAACCGTCGCCCGGATCTCGGCCTCGACGAGCTGAAGGACCGTCCCGGACAGGTCGTCCGCTCCCAGGACGTGGTCGCGTTCGGCGTAGATCGTTTCGCGCTGGAGGTTGATGACGTCGTCGTACTGGACCACGTGTTTGCGCAGGTCGAAGTTGTAGCCCTCCACCCGGGTCTGAGCCCCCTCGATGGTTCGGCTCACGATCCCCGACTCGAGCGCCATGTCTTCGGTGAACCCCACCGTCTTCATGAGCCCCTGCACCCGGTCGCTGGCGAAGCGCCGCATGAGGTCGTCCTCCAGCGAAAGGTAGAAGCGGCTGCTGCCCGGGTCGCCCTGGCGACCAGAACGTCCGCGGAGCTGGTTGTCGATGCGTCGGGCCTCATGGCGTTCGGTACCCACGATGTGGAGCCCGCCGGCCGCCACCACCCGCTCGCGATCCTCCTCGCACATCCGCTCCGCCTCGGCCCGAGCCGCGGCGACGTCCTCGGGCGACGCCTCCAGGATGTTGGTCCCCCGCTGGTGGAGGAGGTCGGCGGTCAGCATCTCCGGGTTGCCGCCCAGCAGGATGTCGGTGCCGCGCCCAGCCATATTGGTGGCGATGGTGACCGCTCCACTCCGTCCGGCCTGCGCCACGATCTCCGCCTCGCGCTCGTGGAACTTCGCGTTGAGGACGTTGTGCTTGATCCCCCGCCGCTTCAGCAGGTCCGAGAGCATCTCGCTGACTTCGACACTGATGGTGCCGACCAGAACCGGACGCCCCTTCTCGTGCTCCTCGCTGATCTCCTCGATCACCGAGTCCCATTTGCCTTTCTGGCTGGCGTAGACGAGGTCCGCGAAGTCGTCGCGAATCATGGGCAGGTGGGTCGGGACCACGACGACTTCCAGGTCGTAGATCTTGTGGAACTCCTCGGCCTCGGTCTCAGCCGTACCCGTCATCCCGGCCAGCTTGCGGTACATCCGGAAATAGTTCTGGAACGTGATCGTGGCCAGCGTCCGCGACTCGCTCTGGATGCGAACGCCCTCTTTCGCCTCCACGGCCTGGTGCAGCCCTTCACTCCAGCGCCGGCCCGGCATGAGCCGACCGGTGAATTCGTCGACGATGATCACCTCGCCGTCCTTGACGACGTAGTCGCGGTCGCGGTGGTACAGGGCCTGGGCCTTGAGCGCCTGCTCCAGGTGGCGAGCCATGCCGAAGTCGTCGTCGAACAGGTTGGCGACGCCCAGCATCCGTTCCATCTTCTCGGTCCCCGCCTCGGTGATTGCCACCTGGCGGAACTTCTCGTCGACCAGGTAATCGTCCTCGGCCTTGAGCCGCGGCACGAGCCGTGCGAACTGGACGTATCGGTCCGTCGACTGCTCGGCCTGGCCGCTGATGATGAGCGGGGTCCGGGCCTCGTCGATCAGGATGTTGTCCACCTCGTCCACGATCCCGAGGAAGTGGCCGCGCTGGACGCGAAGATTGAGATCGGTAACCAGGTTGTCGCGCAGGAAGTCGAACCCGAACTCGTTGTTGGTGCCGTAGGTCACGTCGGCCGCATACGCTTCGCGCCGAGTGACCGGTCGCAGCTCACGCAGCCGCTCGTCGGTGGCGGGGTAGTCCGGGTCGAAGACGTAGGCCGCCTCGTGCTGGATGGACCCGACCTGCATGCCCAGCCGATGGAATACGGCGCCGATCCACTGCGCGTCGCGCTTGGCCAGGTAGTCGTTGACGGTGACGACGTGGACCCCCTGGCCGGCCAGGGCATTGAGATAGGCGGCCAGCGGCGCAACGAACGTCTTGCCCTCGCCGGTCCGCATCTCGGCGATCGACCCTCGGTGCAGGACGATTCCGCCCAGCAGCTGGACGTCGTAATGGCGCTTGGCGAGTGCTCGCTGCATGGCCTCCCGCACGGCGGCAAAGGCCTCGGGCAGCATGCTCTCCAACGCGGCGTTGATCTGCGCCATCTCCTGCTTGCGCTGCTCCCGTTGGCGCTCGAGGCGGCGCGCCGGGTCGCCCCCCACCAGTTCCGATTCGTCGGTTCCCTCGGTTCGGGACCCGGCCGGCAGGATCAGATCGCCCAGCTGCTCCGCCAGGCGTGCGCGGAACACGGCGGTCCGGGCCCGGAGATCGTCGTCGCTGAGGGAGCGGTATTCGGGTTCGAGGGCATTGATGCGGTGGACGAGGGGTTCCAGGCGGCGGATCTCACGCTCGTTGGAGTCCACCACCCGAGAAAAGAGCTTCAGCATGGGTCGGCCGCGAGTATATCCGTCTCCTCGGCTTACTCCCCTTGGGCTCCCTGGCCGTCGAGCCGGCCGGCCGCCCGAAGGACTCGCAACGCGTTCAGGGTGAGCATCGGGCTGGGACCATCCCGACCCCAGTCCACAACCTCGGGGGTGATGCCACCGGACCCCGGCGGGCGCCACCAGTAGCCGCCCGGAGTCCACCGCCCGTCGGGATCCCGTCGTTCGGCCACGATGTCCAGCGCATCCGACGCTCGCGGATCGGTCGCCAGCCCCATTTGAGTCAGGACGTGGAGCGCCTGGAGGATGTCGTAGTGCCAATACGCCGGGTAGTGGAGCTTGAGCCACGAGCCATGGATCGGCTTGCCGGTCCCGTGCCGGCGGAAGAGCCGATGGTTGAGCAGGAGCTCGGCTCCTCGTCGGGCAGCCGCCGCAGCATCGCGGTTCCCAGCCGCGGTCGCGTACTCGTGCAGCCCCCAGATCGCGGACAGCGTCTCGTGGAAGGACGATCGGCGGCCGCTCGCTTTCTCGTCGCAGTTCCATCCGCCGTCGGGCCACTGCCACTCGACCAGGGACTCCGCGAGGAACTGGGATCGGGGATCATTGGCCAGCCCCAGCCGGCTGCAGGCACCCAGCCCGTTGCCCTCGATCGAGCCGTGGGACAGCGGAAGGCCCTTCACGTAGCGGAGGGGCGCACCCGGAGCGGACAGCCAACCAAGGACCCGTTCGGCCGCCGCCATGGCCCGCGGTTCGCCGGCCGGAACCTCGAGCTCCACAAGGGAGACGAGGCGCCAGTGGGCGCCCGTCCATTTCCGGTATGGATGTCCTCCGAACCCGCCGTCCGGCTGCTGCCCTGCGAGCAGGGCTTGAACCATCGGGCCCTCGGTCGTGCGGTTCAGATCGTCAACCGCGAGCTCCCCCAACAGGTCACGACGCGCCCTGCCCCGAATGGCCGGTTCGTCCGATGCCAGGAGCCAATCGACGGCCGTCACGCTCCTCGTCCCGCCGCGTTTTCTTCCCACGCCGCCGCCGCGGTTCACCCGGCGCCGTGTGCCGGCCACCATCGGTCAGGCTTCCACCGCGGGCTTCACTTCACCGATCCAGCGTTCCAGCGTCTCGGCGTCGTAGGGCGCGGCCATCTCGGCGATGAAGGTGTCGAACCCCAGGTCGCGGCACTCGCGCATGCGATGGGCAATGAGCTCAGGGGTACCGATCCAGAACGAGTCGTCGTCGAGCACCTCGGCCATCGGCGTCCGGTTGAACGCCATCTGGGCCTCCCAGGCCCTCCGCGCCTCGGCCTCCGTGTCCCGGATGAGCGGCTTGCAGCCCACGGTCAGCTCGATATGCGAGAAGTCCCGGCCCACCGTCGCGCAATGCTCCTGCAGGACCTCGACCTTGTGCCGCAGCAGCTCGGCGCTGCCCATCGCGTTCCACATGTCGGCGTACATGGCCACCGTCCGGAGGGTCTTCCTCTCGCCGGACCCGCCGATCATGATCGGTAGACGCGCCTGTATCGGCAGGGGGAGCTGACGCAGCTCCCGGAACCGATAGTGACCCCCTTCCGGACTGGTCGCCGCGCCGCCATCGAGCACGGTTCGGATCGCTCCCACCGCCTCGTGCAGCCAGTCCAGCCGCTGGCCGAAGCCGGTTCCGAACTCGATCCCGTGGGCCATGTGCTCGTGCTCGAACCAGGCTCCACCCAATCCGAGGATGGCGCGCCCATGGCTGACGTGGTCGAGGGTGGTGGCCACCTTGGCCACCAGCCCAGGGTTGCGGAACGTGTTGGCGCCCACGAGCAGGCCCAGGCGAACCCGATTCGTGACCTTGGCCCAGGCTGCCAGCGTCATCCAGCCTTCGAAGATCGACTGGTCCGGATCGCCAAAGATGGCCTGCAGGTGGTCCCAGGCCCACAGGTGCTCGTAGCCGAGCTCCTCGACCCGGCGCGCCGTCGCCTCGATGGATTCCCAGGAGGTGGCCTGGGTCCAGGGGAGAATCCCTAGCCGGATCTCGCCCACGCCCTCACCGTTCGACGGTGACCGCCTCGGCCTCTTCGTCCTCGTCGTGCGCGCCCCAGAAG
>JBOGTA010000152.1:0-4750 GCA_050695855.1 Candidatus Limnocylindria bacterium | reverse complement strand
GCTTTGCCATGGGCCCCTGGACCGTGCGGGCGCTGGGCGAAGCCAACGGGACGCTGGCCTTCACTGTGGCCGGCAGCCTGTCGGTGCTGCTGAATGCCCTCGTCTCGCCCGCCCTCGGAGCGGTGAGCGACCGGACGGGCGGACGGAAGCGCTACCTGTTCGTGTTCACCGTGATGTGCGTGGTGCCGACCGCGATCATCGGTCTGGTCAACATCTGGCTCGGTCTGTTGGCATTCGCAATGGCAAACTTCGCGTTTCAGGCCGCGCTCATCTACTACGACGCCATCCTCCCGGACGTGGCGCTCCCCGAGAAGCGCGGGCGCCTGTCGGGGATCGGCGTCGGCCTCGGCTACTTGGGGACCATCGTGTCGGGGCTCCTGCTCCGCTTCACGACCGACGACGCCGGACTGACCACGGTGGCCAGCTTCATGCTGGTCGCGTCCCTGTTCGCCGTCTTCGCCATCCCGCTGTTCCTGGTCGTCCAAGAGCGCCCGCGGGTCGGGACGCCGTTTCGCGTTGCCGACGCGCTGGGCTCATGGCGGCAGCTGGGCGTCACATGGGCGCACGCCGGGGAGCGCCCCGGACTCCAGCGGTTCATCGTCGGCCGGTTCTTCTACTCCGACGGCGTGAACACCGCCATCGCGGTCATGAGCCTGTTCACGATCAATGCGGTGGGCTTCACCGAGAGCGAGGCCCTGTCGGTCCTCATCGGCCTGACCGTGGTCGCCGTGCTGGCCTCGTTCGTCTGGGGCTACCTGGCGGATCGATGGGGCCCTAAGCGCACGCTGTTGACCGTGCTGGCCTCGTGGGTGCTAGGCCTGCTCATCATCGGCCTGTTCCCGAATAAGACCGTGTTCCCCGTCGCCGGTGCGATCCTGGGCTCTGGCCTGGGCGGCACGGCCGTCACCGATCGCCTGCTCCTGCTGCGCCTCACGCCGCCGGCTCGGGTGGGGGAGATGTTCGGGCTGTTTGGGCTGGCCGGGAAGTTCAGTGCGGTGATCGGCCCCATCGCGTTTGGCGCGATCGTGTTCGTGCTGGTCGACTCGCTGGACAGGGTCGCTTACCAGGTGGCCATCCTGTCGCTGCTGATCCTGATGGTCATTGGCTACTGGATCGTGCGGGGCGTGCCGGAGCCGCCGGCGGAGGAAGCGGATGAGGCGGATGAGGCGGAGGCGGTGCTGGCGGGAGCACCCAGCTCGACATGACCCTCGTCGTCGCCCACCGGGGCGCCTCGGAACGTGCCCCGGAGAACACGATGGAGGCCTTCCGGCTGGGCGTCGGGGCGGGAGCCGATGCGATCGAGCTGGACGTCCACGTGACCGGGGATGGCCAGCTGGCGGTCGTTCACGACGCGACCTTGGATCGAACCACGGATCGAACGACGACCGTGGCCGATGCACCGATGGCCTCCATTCAGGCGGCGGACGCGGGATGGGCCTTCGCCGGGCCGGACGGCGACTACCCGTATCGTGGTCGAGGACTCACCGTGCCGACGCTGCCCGAGGTCGTGGAGTGGCTGCCGGCGGGCATCGGGTTGGCCGTCGAGATCAAGGCCGCTGAGGCCGCGGAAGGCGTGGTGGCGGCGCTCGAAGGCTCCGAGGTCCGGACGGCGGGATTGGTGACCGTGATGAGCTTCCAGGAGACCGCCCTCCAGCGGGTGCGCGAGCTGGTCCCCGATCTGCCGACCGGCCTCCTGCTCGTCCCCGGGGACGATTTCGAGCGCGGCCTGAAATGGGTGGTCGAGCACGGGCACGCCGCGGTCTTGCCCTTCGACGCGGACCTGGGCTATGACGCGAGCGCCAACATCCAGCTCGCCACCGCGTATGGCTGCCGGGTGGGGTGCTACGTCGTGAACGAGCCGGTTCGCATGCAGCAGCTGGCCGCCGCCGGCGCGTGGGGGTTCGTCACCGACATTCCGGAGGTGGCGAGGGCCGCGCTGGGCCCCCGCCCCGCGTAGGACGGCCCGCCTAGCCTGCGGCGGCCCCGGTCAGCTCGCCCAGGGCGGCGCCGGCCGCCGAGGCGTTGTCGACGGCGAACAGGATTCCAACCTTGCCACCGTTCATCCCAATCGGGAACAGGGCCTCGATGTTCACGCCGGCGTTGCCCAGCCGCCGCGCGGCGTCGGCCAGCGTTCCGGGACGGTCATCGAGCCAGGCGGACACGGCCTCGACCTCGCGGAAGGGGACGCCGCTGGCCTGGAGCGCGGCTCGCGTGCCCTCGTCGTCGTTGGTCTGGAGGGCGATGGCCCCGCTGTCGCCCCAGGTGGCGGCACCGCCGGTGATGACGTTGACGCCGCGCTGGGCGATGCCCTCCAGCGCAGTGGCCAGGGTCCCCGGCCGGTTCTCGGGGGCGATGATGAAGACGTGCATGGCTCAGACCTCCTCACATGGCGCATCGGCACCTTTCGTGATCCGGAGCGTACACCTCAAGTCGGCCAGCGTCATCAGGGGAGCTGAAGATGACCGGTAGCCCTTCCGGGCCGCGGCTGGCGTTCGGGATCAGCGCCGGCCCGCGTCCCTGGCTCGGCGAACTCGCCGTGGCGCTCGACGCCCTGGGCTACGAGGAGCTGTGGAGCAACGACGTCCGCGGCGCGTCGGGCCTCGACACGCTGGCCGCGGTGGCGGACGCCGCACCCCGGCTCCGGTTGGCGGTGGGGGTCATGGCCCTCAGTGAGTCCTCCCCCGCCGTGATCGCCGAGCGAGTCGCGGCGGCGCGCCTTGCGGGCAATCGACTCACCGTCGGCGTGGGCAGCGGCTCGGGCCGCGCGCTGGCCGCCGTCCGAATGGGCGTCACCCAGCTGCGCCGCCTGCTGCCCGAGCATGCCATCGGCCTGGCGGCGGTTGGCCCCCGGATGGCGGTGCTGGGCGGCGCCATGGCCGACGTCGTCCTGCTCAACTGGGCCGGCCCGCGCCTGGCGTGGGAACGCCGCCTTGCGGTCGAAGCCGGTGCGCGTGGGACTGGCCGCCAGCCGCCCCGGATGGCGGGGTATGTCCGGGTTGCCGTTGGGCCCGGTGCCGACGAGCAGCTGGCGAGGGAGCAGGCCCGATACGCCGGGTATGGAGGTTCGTATCGCAGGGTGATCGAGGACCAGGTCGCGCGCGGGGAATCGATGGTCGGGATCGCGACCGAGGAGCCCGGCGGGGTGGCGCCGGCACTCGTCCCGTATCGGTCCGCTCTCGACACCGTCGTCATCCGCGGCCTGCCCGCCGAGGACTCGCTGGATGCCTGGCTCGACGTGGCGCGGGCCGCTACCCTCCGCGCATGACCTACAGCATCGTGGCACGCGACCCGGCGACCGGGCGCCTCGGGGTGGCCGTCCAGTCCCACTACCTCGGGGTCGGTCCGGTCGTGCCCTGGCTCGAGCCGGGAGTCGGGGCGATCGCCACCCAGGCCCAGGTGGATGTCTCGTTTGGACCGATCGGCCTCGAACTGCTGCGCAACGGACGCAAAGCCGAGCAGGTCGTCGCCGCCCTCGTCGCCAGCGACATGACCCCCCAGGTCCGTCAAGTCGGGGTGGTGGACGCCGATGGCAGCGCGGCCGCCTTCACCGGCACGGAGACCATTCCCGCGGCGGGCCACCTCGTGCGAGACGGCTTCACCGTCCAGGGCAACCTGCTCGAACGGGACACGTGCTGGCCGGCCATGGCCGAGGCATACGAGGCGGGGCTCAGCGCGGGGTTGTCGTTCAGCGAACGGCTGTTGCGGGCCCTGGAGGCGGCCGAAGCGGAGGGCGGCGACGTCCGCGGCCGGCAGAGCGCAGCGATCATGATCGTCGAGTCGACCCTCCAGACGACTCGCTGGAAGGGCCGCATCCTCGACGCGCGGGTCGATGACCATCCGGATCCGGTCCCCGAGCTGCGCCGGCTCGTCGGGCTGTACGAGAGCTACGCCCTGTTCGACGAGGAGGGCGACGCGGCACGCGCCGGTCGCAGCGAGTCTGAGCGATACGCCGAGGCACGGGAGCGGGCGCCGGACGCGATGGAGCTCGTCTTCTGGATGGGGATCGAGCACGCGAAGCGCGGCGAGCTGGATGCGGCCCGTCGCGAGCTGCAGATTGCCTTCGCGGCCGACTCCCGCTGGCGGGCCACCCTGCAGCACCTGGCCGACGCCGGGCGGGAAGGAATGACGACCGAGCTGGCCGCCCAGCTCACCGCCTGAAGGCGGCGACGATTACCAGTTGGTGGCGGTGGTCGCCACGTGCTCGCCGATGGACTCCAGCCAGCGCTCGGCGTCGATGGCCGCCTTGCAGCCCTCGCCGGCGGCGGTGACCGCCTGGCGGTAGGTATGGTCGTGGACGTCGCCCGCCACGAACACGCCCTCGATGTTCGAGCTCGTCTCTCCGGCGACACGGCCTGAGACCTCGCAGTAGCCGCGTTCGTCCAGGTCCAGCTGTCCGACGAACAGGTCGGTGTTGGGCTTGTAGCCGATGGCGATGAACAGACCTTGGGCGTCGAGCGCATCTTCCTCGCCCGACAGGGTGTCCCGCAGTCGCAGCCGCTCCACCGTTGTGTTGCCCAGGACTTCGGCAATCTCGCGGTTCCAGCGGACCTCGATCTTGGGATGGGCGAAGGCGCGGTCCTGCATGATCTTCGACCCGCGGAACTCGTCGCGCCGGACGAGCATGGTCACCTTGGACGCGAACTTGGTGAGGAACAGGGCCTCCTCCAACGCCGTGTCCCCGCCGCCCACGACCGCCACTTCGCGGTCGCGGAAGAAGAATCCGTCACAGGTCGCGCAGGCGCTGACCCCG
>JBOGTA010000151.1:0-10048 GCA_050695855.1 Candidatus Limnocylindria bacterium | reverse complement strand
ATCATGCTCAGCGAGGTGGACGAGGGCGCCCTCCCGCTGGTCGTGGACGAGATCCGGCCCCGAGGCCTGCTGGTCACCAACCTCTTCCGTGACCAGCTGGACCGCTACGGTGAGATCTATGCCGTGGCCGACACGTTCGAGACGGTCGCCATGGGGTTGCCCCCGGACAGCGTCCTGGTCGTCAACGCCGATGACCCGATCGTGGCTGGCCTGGCCTCGGGCCGAGCGGGCCGGCGCATCACCTTTGGCCTGGAACTCCCCGACTCGACCGATTCCATCAGCCGCGCCGCGGACACCATCCGCTGCCCGAGCTGCCGCTCCGACCTCGAGTATGAACGGGTGTACCTGTCGCACATGGGCCAGTGGCGATGCCCGGCGTGCGGCCTGGCGCGACCGCCGCTCGACGTGGCGGTGACCGCGCTGGAAGTCCGCGGCCTGGCGGAGACCCGGTTCGCGGTCCGCACGCCGGAGGGCGAGCTCGACCTGGCGATCCCCCAGTCCGGCATCCACGTGGCCTACGACGCCGCCGGGGCGATCGCCCTGGCGCTGGGTCTGGGCGTCCCGGTGGGCCATGCGCCGGAGGCCCTGGCGTCGGTGGGGCCTGCCTTTGGCCGTCTGGAGCGGATCAACGGCGACGGTCGCCACGTGGTCCTGGGCTTCGCCAAGAACCCCACCTCGTACAACACCACCCTGCGGGCACTCGCCACCGAGGGCCTCCCGGATGAGCTGCTCATCGCGGTCAGCAACACCCTGGTCGATGGCGAGGACTTCGCATGGCTGTGGGATGTCGACTTCGAGAGCGCCGTGAGCCGGATCGGTCACGCCACGGTGTCCGGGCTGCGGGCCGATGAGATCGCCAACCGCCTGAAATACGCCGGCATGGACCCCAAGCGGATGACCCTCGTCCCCGATCGCGTACCGGCCCTCGACTTCGCGCTGGCGCGGGTCAAGCCGGGCGGCACGCTCACCATCCTGGCCAGCTACACGCCGACCATCGAGCTCCGCGAGGAGATGCGTCGGCGGGGCTGGGTTGGGCGATACTGGGAGGCCTGATGGACTATCCCACCCTCCGCATCGCGCACCTGTACCCGTCGCTCCTGAACGTGGCCGGGGATGGCGGCAACGTCATGGCCCTCGTCCAGCGCTGCGCCTGGCGCGGCATAGCCACCGAGGTGGTGGAGGTGGAGCAGGGGGACACTCCGGACTTCACGACCTTCGACCTCATCCTGTTCCATGGCGGCCAGGACGTGGAGCAGCAGGTGGTGGCCCGCGACCTCGGGCTCAAGGTGCCGTCCCTCACCGAGGCGGCCAACCAGGGCGTGGTCATCTTCGCGGTGTGCGCCGGGCTCCAGCTGCTCGGGCATCGGTACATCCCATCGGTTGGCGAGCCGATGGAGGGGGCGGCGATCCTGGACCTCGAGACGCGCGCCGGATCGCAGCGATTCATGCAGCACGCGGCGGTGGAGGTCACGCTGAACGGCGAAACCGGGACGGTGGTCGGCTTCGAAAACCACTCGGGCCTGACGACGCTGGGTCCGGATGCCCAGCCCTTCGGAACTATCGTGGCCGGGGCCGGCAACAACGGCCGCGACAGGACCGAGGGTGCGGTCCGCGACCACGTGTACGCCACCTACCTGCATGGGCCGGTCCTGCCCAAGAACCCGTGGCTTGCCGATCAGCTGATCAAGATCGCCCTCGAACGGAAGATGGGCGAACCGGTCGAGCTGGCGCCCCTGGACGACGCCGAAGAGGCCCGCGCCCACGACGTGGCGCTGGCCAAGGCGGTACGCAACAAGGGCCAGTTCACGGCCATCACCCCGGCCCAGCTGGTTCGCAACCGCTAGAGTTCGTTCGCCCGCCCAAATGCGAGCGGCCCGGCGCTCGGCGTCCGGGCCGCTCGTGAATCGGGACGGAGAACGTCGGCCTCGGCGGAGCTGCCCGCCAGGGCCGGACGCGGCAGGTTACTCGGGGGGAATCTCCTTGAAGGCGTACGCAACGTCGATGCCCCTGCTGCGCCGAACCTGCTTGGCGATGAAGTACCACGCGGCGGAGAACAGGAGCACGCCACCGACGACCGTGTACGCCAGTTGACTGGTGAGGCCCAGCTGGCCGTTGGTCAGGAACAGGTACAGGAAGACGACACCGGCAGCCGTCCCCAGCAGGCCGACCACCGTGACTAGCGGAACGCCACCGATGGTGTACTTCGCGCCGGGCGACCCGTGATAGGCGGCCTTGGCCCTGAACGGCAGGAGTGCCCCGGCGAACGCCGTGGCGACGAAGACGTAGCCGCACGCAAAGGTCACGCCCAGCGTCAGAGACGTCCATGTCGTGTCGCCGTACGAGAAGGTGTTGTACAGCCAAATGACCGGAATGCTCGCCACGAAGTACGCGACGTGGGCATTGACTGGTGTTCGGAACCGCTCGCTCACCCGGCTGATCCACTCGGGGAGCAACCGGTCGAACGACATCGCGACCATCACCCGGGTCATCCCGATGTAGCAGTTGTGGACGATCTGGTGGCCGTTGAGAATGAACCCGGCCGCGATCAACAGGGTGACGACCGGGCTGAAGGCAATCGCCGTGGCCAGGATGTTGGGCCACAGGTATGAACCGGCGAGAGTCGCCTCGGAGACGCCGCTCCAATACCCGGAGCCCGCAACGTATAGGAACTGCGAGCCAACCGCCTGCTGGAGGACGAACGCCAGGATGGCGAGCAGGACACCGGTCAGCACCAGTGCGCCGACGATGATGAAGGCCTGGTTGCGGAACGAGCCGGCCGACTTGATCTCGCCGTTCTGCTGGCTCGAGTACGTCGCCCACTGGAGCGACGTCCACGCGATCGGCGCGATGAGAAGTGTCGCCAGTAGGCTGAAGGACGGGTTGAGGTCGACGCCGGCGCCTTCCGCCGCTGCGATCGCTTCGGCGGTGAAGGTGGATGAGCCGCCTACGGCTGCCGAGAAGGCGTCCAAGCGGCCGGGCACTTCGCTCGGCGAGGTGGTGGCCAGCACCGCCAGCATCGTCGCGAACGACACAAGGATCGCAACCCACATCACCCGCTGGACGCGGACGTAGTTGCGGAATCCGGATGCCAGAATGACGAGGGCCAGCAGGGCGTTGGCGATGCTGGTGACGATGATGCCGACGGGTGTCGTGAACCAGGCCGCCAAGTCGACCAGGCCAGCGTTGGTGAATGACGCGCCGAGGCCGAGGAAGAGCGGCGCGAATCCGAGCGTCGCCAGGAGCCAGCCGGACAGGGCCACCCATTGAAGGATCCAGATCACGAAGCCAGAGAAGACGAGCGTGAACGCCACGCCGCCTCCGAGCACGCGGCTCTGGAAGACGTAGTCTCCACCGGTTCGTGGAAAGGCGGTCGCGAGCCAGACATACGAGAGGGCGATCGGAATCTCGACGATCATCGCTAGCAGAATCCCCTCGACCAGCCGACCACCGGGCAAGGCGCCCGGGGCCCATAGGTAGGTCCACGGGAAGATCAGGCCCATGGTCAGGATGTTGTAGACGAACGCCGATGAGGGGGACATCACGCGCACAAGACCGGACGACTTCCGGACGAAGACCTCCGGCGCTGCCGCGGCAGGGATCGTGGTCGCTGTCGCCACCCTTTCTACCTCCTTGCCGTCAGTGACGGCCTTGCAGCCAGTGACGGCGCGCGGCGCACGTCACCTCCAATGTGGCGGCCCTTCGGACCGTCAAGGTGGCTCTTCCGAATCGCACCTCCGTTTCGCCGCATCCAACCCCCCACCAGTGGGTGCCGGTCAGCCGGCGGTCATCTGATAGCTCTCCACTTTGCCGTTCGATAGGTTGACGAGGGTGCCCCGCAGCACGCCCTCACCGTATTCGCTGCCCGGGTTGATGCACAGAGTTCGTCCCAGCCGAGCGGCGGCCTGCGCCTCGTGGATGTGGCCGTGCAGTCCGAGCAGGGGCTGGTATGTCTCGACCGCGGCCCGCACTGCCGAACTGCCCGCTCCATACAGGACCGGCTGCCCGCCGCGGACGATCTGAGACGGCGGGTCGGTGGTCGCGTCGAGCATCGGACACGTGTCAAGCGTGGAGTCGATCGGGGGAGCGTGGAAGTTGAAGATGACGTGCCCGAAATCGGTGATCCCATCGACAGCAGTGGTGATCATGTCAGCCAGGTCGTCCTCGGATGCCTCGCGCGGCGTATGCCATGGGGTGGGATTGACGTACGGCATGCTGATCATCCGGTGCTCGTAATCCACCGCGACGACGCGGCCTTCGCAGGCGACGAACGAGCGGGTGCTTCCGGCCGGAAGCGTTTCCATGACCTCGGGAAGATCGTCGTTGCCGCCCGAAACGAAGCACGGGATCGCGTCCGGCCCGAGCCGCTCCTCCGCCAGCTCGATCCAACGAGCCAGGCGTTCCACGGCGAGGCGTCGCCACAGATCGTCGGTGGCCGCCGGATCGTCGCGCATCCTCCGGTACTCGTCGTCGTCCATCACGACGTCGTAGAACCCAAGCGACCGGATGATCTCGCGCGCCCGCTCCACCTCCGCCGTGGTTTCGAGCCGTTCCACCCGGTTGTGAATGGTCGCTCGATGCTGGCCGTTCGGCTCGCGGATGATTGGAATGACGAGCTTTCCCATGACGTCGCCGCCCATGACCAGGACGTCAGCCTGGTAGAACTTGGCCGCGGCAAGGAACTTGCGCCACGTCCGCTCAGATCCGTGGACGTCCGTGGCGTAGAAGATCCTCGTTCGCGTCCCGCGCGCGCGTCCGGCGAGCTGGCGCACCTGCGCATTGTGAATCCCCGCGCAGCGCTCCGGAGGCGACCTGCGACCTCACCGCTCCTACAATGCGCTGCCTGTCCCAGTCGGAGACTGCCCATGTCGCCAGGTCCCGGCAACCCGCCAGATGGAATCGCACGCTCGGCGCTCGAGACCGAGATTGGACAGATCGTGGACGCTCTCGACGCCCAGGGCGTCCCGCTCCGCGTCCTCGGGTCGCTGGGCGTGTCGCTGCACTGTCCAATCTCCGCTCCCCTCCTGCCGGCCTTCGCGCGAACCTACGCGGACATCGACTTCGCGGGCTATCGGCGCCACGCGGCCACCGTTTCTGCCCTGCTGGCATCGATCGGCTACGTGGAGGACCGCGAAGTGGCAATTACCTCGGAGGGCCGGCGGGGCCTCTACGATCATCCCGCCACGGGGATCCACGTCGACGTCTTCTACGACCGCCTCGAGTTCTGCCACCCGATCCCGCTGGACGGCCGTCTGGAACGGGATACACCGACCGTGCCCTTGGCCGAGCTCCTCCTGTCGAAGCTCCAGATCGTCAAGATCAACGAGAAGGACGTCGTCGACATCATCTTGCTGCTGCTCGACCATGAGCTGGCAGACGCGGACGCGGGGACGATCGACATCGACCGGATCGCAAGGCTGTGCGCAGCGGACTGGGGTCTGTGGCGCACAACGACGCTGAACCTTGACAAGGTATCCACGCTTGCGCAGTCGTACCCGCAGCTGGATTCGCCTCGCAGGGAACGAGTGAGCAGCCAGTTGACAGCGCTCACGGCCCGGCTGGCCGCCGAGCCGAAGTCGTTGGGGTGGCGCGCCCGTGCCCGGATCGGGGAGCGCGTCAAATGGTGGACCGATGTTGACGAGGTCCACTGACCTGGACGAGCCACTCCGCGGCGAGCTGGCAGAACAGCTGACCGACGCCCTCCAGCGAGTGCCCGAGACGGCCGGACGGGAGCTCACCTTCGTCCCGCTCTCCGGCGGAATCACCAATCGCAACTACCAGGTCACCGTCGTCGGCGAAGCCGATCGGTATGTCATCCGCCTTGCCGGCAACGACACCTTCCTGCTCGGTATCAGTCGTGAGGTGGAGCACGCCGCCACGGTGGCCGCCGCCGGCGTGGGCATCGGGCCCGAGGTGGTGGCCTTCATTCGGCCCGAGGGCTACCTGTTGACGCGCTTCATCGTGGGCACGCCGGTGTCCCTGGAGCAGGTTCACCAGCCGGCGACCGCGGCCCGAGTGGCCGATTCCATTCGGCGCATCCACGGCGGCCCGGCCATCCCCGGCCTGTTCGTCCCGCTCCGCGTGGTCGAGGCCTACCGGGCCCTGGCCGCGGCCCGTGGCATCGCCGATCCCCCGGGCTGGGCAGCCGCCCACGCCGCAGGCCGGCGGATCGAGCGCGCGTTGCTCGACGCGCCGCTCCCCCTCCACCCCTGCCACAACGACCTGCTCAACGCTAACTTCATCGACGACGGGGAGCGAATCCGCATCGTCGATTGGGAGTACGCCGGCATGGGCGACCCGTTCTTCGACCTGGGCAACTTCAGCATCAACCATGAGCTCACCGCCGACGAAGATGCGGCCCTGCTGTCCGCGTACGACCAGACCGATGCGCCCCACCCGGCGCGCCTGGCGCGCCTCACGCTGATGCGCGTGGTGTCCGATTTTCGCGAGGCGATGTGGGGTGTCCTGCAACAGGCGATCAGCACCCTGGATGTGGACTTCGTCGAGTACGCTGACGAGCACTTCGACCGGCTGCTGCGCCACGTGGCCGAGAGCCGCTTCGAGCGCGCCCTGACCGAGGTCGCGGGTGGCTGACGCCATTCGGGTGGTCATCATCGGGGGCGGCGTCGGCGGTGCGGCCATCGCCTACCACCTGTCCCGCCTGGGCTGGACCGATGTCGCCCTGGTCGATCGGGCGGAGCTGACATCGGGGTCGACCTTCCATTCCGCCGGCCTGGTGGGTCAGCTGCGGGCCAGCCCGACCCTGACCCGGATGATGGTCGACTCGGTGGCCACCTACCGCCAGCTGGCCGACGAGACCGGCGTTGATCCCGGATGGCGCGAGGTGGGGTCGCTCCGCCTCGCGTCGTCGCCCGAACGGATGGAGGAGCTCCGCCGCCAGGCCGGCTGGGCCAAGGCGTACGGCCTGGACATGGAGCTGGTGTCGGCCGAGGAGGCGCGCGAGCGCTTCCCGCTGATGTCGACCGAGGGCGTGTTGGGGGGCGCGTGGCTGCCGACCGACGGCTACCTCGACCCATCCGGGCTGACCCAGGCCCTGGCCGCCGGCGCCCGGCAACGTGGCGTGTCCGTCCAGCCCCGGACCCGGGTGACGGGAATCAGCGTCGAGCGCGGGCATGTGACCGGCGTCCAGACCGAGCACGGGCCGATCCGCTGCGAGGTGGTCGTCAACGCGGGGGGCATCTTTGCGCCCGAGATCGGCCGGCTGGCGAACGTGACCGTGCCCAGCATCCCGTTCGCCCATCAGTACCTGGTGACCGAGCCGATCGCGGGCGTCACCGCCGACCTGCCGCAGCTGCGCGACCCGGACCACCTGGTGTATTTCCGGCCGGAGGTCGCCGGGCTGGTGATGGGCGGCTACGAGCGCAACCCCGCAGCGTGGGGCCTGGACGGCATCCCGGGAGATTTCAACGGCAAGCTCCTGCCGCCGGACTGGCCGCGGTTCGAGGAGATCAGCCGCGGGGCGCAGCACCGCGTGCCGGTCATGGCCGAGGCCGGCGTGCGGCAGGTCATCAATGGTCCCGAGGCCTTCACGCCCGACAACGAGTTCATCCTGGGCGAGTCGGAGGTGCGCGGTTTCTTCGTGGCGGCCGGATTCTCCGCGCACGGGATCGCGGGTGCCGGCGGTATGGGGCGCCAGCTGGCGGTCTGGATCATGGACGGCGAGCCGGAGTACGACCTGTGGAAGATGGACATTCGCCGGTTCGGGACCCAGTACCGATCCCGCGACTACACCCTGGCCCGGTCGACCGAGAACTACGCCACCTACTACGACATCCACTACCCGTACGAGGAGCGGCAGTCCGCGCGCCCCCTCCGGATGTCCCCGACCTACGACCGCCTGGCAGCGTTGGGCTGCGCCTTCGGCGAGAAGTCAGGCTGGGAGCGGCCCAATTGGTTCGAGTCCAACGCGGCGGCCGGCGACCCGTCCCTGCGCCCGCGGGGCTGGGCCGGGAAGCACTGGTCGCCGGCGATTGGGGCCGAATCGCTGGCCACCCGGCAGGCCGCCGCCCTCTTCGACGAAACGAGCTTCTCGAAGATCGAGGTCCGTGGCCCGGGCGCGGTCGCGCTCCTCCAGCGCCTGTGCGACAACGACGTTGACCGGCCGGTGGGGCGCGTCACCTACACCCAGTTGCTGAACCGCCGGGGAGGGATCGAGTGCGACTTCACCGTCACCCGGCTCGGGGAGGATCGGTTCTTCATCGTCACCGGGACCGCCTTCGGCAACCATGACCTGGGGTGGATCCGATCCCACGCTCCGGAGGTCGGTTCGGTCGAGGTCGTCGAAGTCACCTCCGAGCAAGCCTGCCTCGGGCTGTGGGGGCCGCGCGCGCGGGACATCCTGTCATCGGTCACGTCGGATGACGTGTCGAACCAGGCGTTTCCGTACCTGACCGCGCGGCCGATCATGGTCGGGGACGTTGCCGCGCTGGCTCTCCGCGTCACCTACGTCGGGGAGCTGGGCTGGGAGCTGTACTGCGCCATGGAAGACGGCGCCGCCCTGTGGGACGCGCTGTGGGAAGCAGGGCGGGCGCACGAGATCATGGCCGGCGGCTACCGGGCGATCGACAGCCTCCGCCTGGAGAAAGGCTACCGGGTGTGGTCGTCGGACATCACCCCCGACGACAACCCCTACCAGGCCGGGCTGGGCTTCGCCGTGCGGCTGGGCAAGGAGCCGGGGTTCATCGGTCAGGAGGCCGTCGCGGCGGCCCGGGCCGCACCGCTAGATCGCAAGCTCTCGTGCCTGGTCCTTGACGATCCTCTTGCCGGCGCGCTCGGCAATGAGCCGATCCGGGTTGGAGGTGCGGTCGTGGGCCGGGTGACCAGCGGGGGGTACGGCTTCACGGTGGGGGCCAGCATCGCCTACGGCTACCTGCCCGCCGCGCAGGCAGAGGTGGGCGCTCGGGCCGAGGTCGAGGTCTTCGGGGAGTGGATCGGCTGCACCGTGAGCGCCGAGCCTCTCTACGACCCGGAGGGGCTCCGCATCAAGTCCTGACCCACCGCCACGAGCACTTCGCCCGCACCGCTGTCATCGCGCGGCGTGCTCCCGGGCGGCGGCCAGGAACGAGGCCCATAGGTTCTCGAACTCGGGCGAGGTGAACTCGGTCCGTTCCGGATGGCTCTGGACCGCCATCAGCCAGCGATCGGGATCGGCGTCCTCGATGGCCTCGACCAGGTCGCCGTCGGCGTGGGCGCTGTAGCCGCTGATGCGGAGGCCCTGCCCCACCTGTTCGGGTCGGACAGCCTGGTGGTGATAGGTGTTCACCGTGGCAACCGTCTCGCCCAGGATTTCCTCGAGGCGCGTGCCCGGCTCGATATCCAGGTCATGGGAGGTGGCCTCTGGCGCGGGATAGGCCGGGCTGGTGTGGCCTTCGACGTCCTGGGCCAGCGACCCGCCGCGGAAGACGTTGATGGCCTGCATGCCGCGACAGATGCCGAAGACGGGGACCTGGCGGGCTTCGGCTGCGGCAAAGGCTGCGTGCTCCAGGCCGTCGCGACCGGGCTCGACGACGGTCGTGGGGTGGGGCTCCTCCCCGTACAGGGCGGGATCCAGGTCAGCGCCGCCGGAAAGCAGCAGCCCATCCATCGTCGCGAACGCCGCTTCCCGTTCGGCGGGGCTGCTGTCCTCGGTCAGGACGATGACCTCGCCGCCGTGCCGCCGAACGCCTTCGAAGTAGCGGTCGTTCTTGCGCCACGCCACTTCCTCGTTGCGGGCGTGCTGGGGCGACTGGACGGTGACGACGATCCGCGGCGGGCGTTCCATGACCCGATCTTACGCGGCTCGGTTGCGAGTTACCGATGCCGACTGCGGCATGGAGCCGACGGTGGGATTCGAACCCCACGACCGACGCTACGGAAGGGTCCTCGCGCCGCCCTCGCTCGCGACTCAGCCCCTCCCCATCCAGGTCGCGATATCCACCTTGTTGTCCTCGGGGTCGGCAAGCGTCCACCACGCGGGCGCGTGCGAGTCGTCCACGACCCGACCGCCCGCCGCCACTGCGGCGGCGATGCGCGCCTCCGCCTGGTCGTGCGG
>JBOGTA010000150.1:0-6641 GCA_050695855.1 Candidatus Limnocylindria bacterium | reverse complement strand
GCGCTAGACTCTTCCAGCTCACCGACAAGGACCCGTCACCCCCCAACGCCTGGGGCCTGGCTCAACCCGCGTACTGAGGACAGGGATCGGTGCGACGCATCCGCCGCGTCTCCTTGGTCGACGTCATCCTGTGGGGAATCCGGATCGGCGTCGTCGTCTTCGTGGCCCTCGGCACCTTTCTGACCCTGTCAGACGGCCTGCTGACCGGCGAGAACTGGCGCGACCTCCTGATCTTCGGCGTCGCGCAAGGGTCGGTGTACGCGCTGATCGCCCTGGGCTACACGCTCGTCTACGGCGTCCTGCTGATGATCAATTTCGCCCACGGCGACGTCTTCATGTTCGGCGCCATGACAGGCTTCTTCACCGCCGACGCCCTGGCGGCCCCCGACCCGACCACCGGGATCAGTCCCCTGAACGCGAATCCCATCTTCGGGATGGCGCTGGTGCTGGCCACCGCCATGATCAGCGCGATGGTGGTGGCCATCGGTCTCGAGCGTCTTGCGTACAGGCCGCTCCGCCGAGCACCGCGTCTGGTCCCCCTCATCACCGCGATCGGGGCATCGCTCTTCATCAGCAACAGCGTGCGCGGGCTGTACGGCGAACGCATCCTTGGCTACCCAACGCTCGACATCCTGCGCGGCACGTTCGATCTATTCGGGATCCCCGTCCTCAAGACCCAGGCCGTGGTCATCGTCGGGGCGGCCCTGACGATGGTGCTGCTGTACTGGTTCGTGGAACGGACCCGAACCGGTCGGGCCATGCGCGCGGTCAGTGAGAACAAGGACACCGCGGCACTGATGGGGATCGACGTGGACCGAACGATCACCATCACCTTCGCAGTCGGCGGCATGCTGGCCGGCGCGGCCGGGGTCCTCTACGCCATCGTGTTCCCCCAGGTCCACTGGTTCATGGGATTCCTGCCGGGGATCAAGGCCTTCACCGCCGCGGTCCTGGGTGGAATCGGCAACATCATCGGCGCCATGCTGGGCGGAGTGAGCCTGGGCATCCTGGAGTCGGTGGGACCCAACCTGCTCCTGCTCGGGTTCGGCGTCCCGTCGCCCAACCAGCTGCGAGACGTGGTGGCCTTCACGGTGCTGGTCCTGGTGCTCATCTTCCGGCCGTACGGGCTGCTCGGTCGGCCGGAGGGCAAGTAGGCGATGGCCGCCCTGCGTCGGGCCGCGGCTGGCGGGCTGGTCGTCGCGCTGATCATGCTGTACCTGGCCGGGGTGGGGCTGATCGGCGCCTTCGCAGAGCGACACGTGGTGACCGGGTACGTGTCACTGGGCCAGCTGATGCTCCTGGTGCCGCTCCTGATCGGCGGGTACGCCACGGCCCGCCAGGCGGGATCGGTGGTGCGGCGACTGACGCTGGGGGCGGCCACCGGAGGCATTGGCGGAGCCGTCTTCGCACTCGGGATCCTGGCCGTGGTGGCGCTGTCGCCGGGCATCCGCGACGTGTTCATCCGCATCAACGAGAGCCTGCTGAGCTTTGTCCTGTTCGGCCTGGACCCGGGTCTGGGGGCCCTGCTCCTCGTGGGTCTGGGCGTTGGCTTGGGCCTGGTGGGCGCCAGCCTCCCGGTGGTGCCGCCCAGCGTGCGCCGCGGCCTGCTGAGCGGGGCGGCGGGCATGATCCTGATGAGCATGCTCGAGCCATTCGTCCGCCCCCGGCTGACGGACTTCGATCTGCACGATATGGTCGCGTTCCTGTACCAGGCCCGGGGGCTCCGCCCGGTGGCCGCTGTGGTCGTGTTCGCGGTCTCTGCGCTGCTCGGACTCGGCTGGCGTCCGGCCAGGGCAGAGGTGCGCCGGCGTTTCGCGGAGGCCGATCCGGGAGCGCAGCGGATGTGGCGGTGGGTGGCCGCGCTCCTGCTCATCGCCTTTATCGTGACCCTGCCCCAGCTCACCGGGGTCTTCATCACCCAGGTTCTCGTCCTGGTGGGCCTCTACGTCCTCTTGGGCCTGGGACTGAACATCGTCGTTGGATACGCGGGGCTGCTCGACCTGGGTTACGTCGCCTTCTACGCCGTGGGCGCCTACTTCACCGCCTTGCTCACGTCGCCCACGTCATCGTTGGGGATCGGTATGAATTTCTGGGTGGCGCTGCCGCTGGTCGTGTTGGGCTCTGCCTTGATCGGGCTGTTCATCGGCGCGCCGGTGTTGCGCCTGCGAGGTGACTACCTGGCCATTGTCACCCTGGGCTTCGGGGAGATCGCACGCGTCCTGTTCCTGTCGGACGCGCTGGCCCCCTGGTTTGGCGGGGTCCAGGGCATCCTCAGCATCCCGGACATCATCGGCGAGGGCACCTACGCCCTCCCCCTGTTGGGCGAGATTCGAGGCCCAGCCGCCACGTACTACCCACTGGTGGGGTTCTGCCTGGTGGCCGCCTTCGTCGCCTGGCGCCTGAAGTACTCCCGAACCGGTCGAGCGTGGAACGCGATGCGCGAGGACGAAGACGTGGCCCAGGCCACCGGGGTCAACATCGTCAGCTACAAGCTGCTGGCCTTCGCCATGGGCGCCGCCATCGGGTGCCTGGGCGGAGCCATCTTCGCCACCCACCTCGAATCGGTCTTTCCCGGGACCTTCAACGTGCTGGTCTCCATCACCGTGCTGGCGGTCGTGATCCTGGGCGGGATGGGGAGCATCCCGGGCGTGGTCTTGGGATCGTTCGCGTTGATCGGCCTGCCTGAGCTCCTCCGCGAGTTCGCCGAGTTCAAGCTCCTCGTCTACGGCGGGGTCGTGATGCTGATGATGATCCTGCGGCCCGAGGGATTCGTCCCGGATGTCACCCGTCGCCGCGAGCTGCACGAGGCGGAGGAAGAGGAAGAAGGCGAGGACGGGGACGAGAACCTCACCCCGCGGGAGGCGTCGCAGGCGGCGCCGAGCCAGGCATGACCACCGTGGAATTGGAGACGACCCGGTCGGCTGAGGAGAGCGCCATTCTCCTCGAGGCTCAATCGGTCACCAAGCAGTTCGAGGGCCTGGTCGCCAATCGGGACATCGACTTCAACATCCCGCGCCACGCGATCGTGTCGATCATCGGCCCGAACGGGGCTGGGAAGACCACGTTCTTCAACCAGCTGAGTGGCATCTACCACCCCACGTCAGGCCAGATCATCTTGGATGGGGTCGACATCACCAACGTCGCGCCCCACCATGTTGCGGAGCTGGGCGTGGCCCGCACCTACCAGAACATCCGCCTGTTCCAGAACATGACCGTCCTGGGCAACGTCATGGTCGGTCGCCACGTGCGCTCCTCTGGCGCCTGGTTCGCGGCCGTCTTCCGCGTGCCGGCGATCGTGCGCGAGGAGGAGGCCATCCGGAAACGCTCCTTCGAGCTGCTGGAGCTGGTTGGGCTTCGGCGTCGCGTGGCGCACGAGCTGGCCAAGAACCTGCCCTACGGCGACCAGCGCCGGCTGGAGGTGGCCCGAGCGCTGGCCAGCGACCCGATCCTGCTTCTCCTCGATGAGCCGACCGCGGGAATGAACCCGCGAGAGACTCGGCGGATGACCGAGTTCATCGGGCGCCTGCGTGACGACCTGAAGCTGACCATCCTGCTCATCGAGCACGACATGAAGGTCGTCATGGGCGTCAGCGAACGGATCACGGTCCTCGACTACGGGGAGAAGATTGCCGAGGGCACGCCCGAGGAGATCCGCGCCGACCCGCGCGTCATCGAGGCCTATCTGGGCAAGGGAGCGACTGCCTGATGGGCCACCTGCTCGAGCTGGAGGATGTCCACACCTTCTACGGGAACATCGAGGCCCTCAAGGGCGTGTCGCTGACTGTGGACGAAGGCGAGATCGTGACGCTCATCGGGTCGAATGGAGCGGGCAAGTCCACCACCCTGCGCACGATCAGCGGCATCACCCGGGCCCGCTCTGGCATGGTCCGCTTCAAGGGAACGGACATCCACACCCGCAAGCCGCACGAGATCGTGGCCATGGGGATCGCCCAGGCCCCGGAGGGGCGCGGCGTGTTTTCCCGAATGACGGTGTACGAGAACCTCCTGATGGGCGCCTTCAGCCGCAAGGGCTCGCTGGCCGCCGACCTCGAGCAGGTGTACGGGTACTTCCCGCGCCTCGCCGAGCGGCGCACACAGAAAGCCGGCACCCTGTCGGGTGGCGAGCAGCAGATGCTGGCCATCGGGCGGGCCTTGATGGCCCACCCATCGGTCCTGCTCCTGGACGAGCCGTCCATGGGCCTGTCACCCATCCTCACCGAGCAGATCTTCGAGATCATCCGGAACATCAACGCCCAGGGGAACACCGTGCTGCTCGTCGAGCAGAACGCCCTCATGGCCCTCAACCTGGCGGCGCGGGGCTACGTGCTCCAGACCGGCCAGATCATCCTCGCCGACACCTCGGCCAACTTGGCCGCTAACCAGCAGGTCCGCCAGGCCTACCTGGGCGAGATCTAGACCGATCGCGGCGGCGATCAGGGACCGATGTCAGGGCCGCCGTACCGTCCGGACATCCGGCCGATGCTCCTGCTGGGAGCCCTGCTGCTGGTCGTCTTGGTCGGCTGGATCGTCCTCAGCCCGATCGTGGTGCCGCGCTGATGCCCTCGCCGCGCCGCGCGCGCGGTGGTCAGAAGGTCCGCCGCGACCCGAGGCCGGTTCCCGCCCCGTACAGGAACAGGCCCACCCCCACGATGGCCAGGATCAGGCCGGGCGAGTTCTGGGGCAACGGGAGGTAGGACACTGACCACAGCTCCCAGCCGCGCCACACCAGGGCACCCGCCGCAGCCAGGCCCAGGATGAGGTAGATGCCCGGCGCATCGAGGGCGAAACCCCACCGTCCTCGGGCGTAACCGATGTCGAGCAGCGCCAGGGCCAGGATGGCCGAGGCGAAGATGACCAGGCCGGGTCCCTCCAGGCCGATGCCGCTTGAGGCGGGCAGCTCGACGCCGCTCACCCGCTCGCCGCCGGCGCGCCACCACGGCAGGAAGGCCGCCGCGATCATGAGCAGGCTGCCGAGCAGGATGGCGACCCGGTAGCGGCGTGGTCGCCCGAGCTCGTCCACCGGTCAGCCCTCGGGGCGATCAAGCCCGTAGACGGACGGACGCAGGACGCCCACGTAGGGCAGGTTCCGGTAGCGTTCCCCGTAGTCGAGCCCGTAGCCGACCACGAATCGGTCCGGGATGGTGAACCCCACGTAGTCGATGGGGATCTCCGTCAGCCGGCGAGCGGGCTTGTCCAGCAGGCAGCAGATGCGGAGCGACGTCGGGCCCTTCTCGCGCAAGTAGCGGAGCAGGTAGTTCAGGGTCAGCCCGGTGTCGATGATGTCCTCCACCACGATCACGTGCCGCCCCTCGATCGGATTGGACAGGTCCTTGAGAATGCGCACCTGGCCGCTGGTCTCGGTCGCCGCCCCGTAGCTGCTGACCTCCATGATGTCGATCGAGAGGGGCAGCTCGACCCCGCGCACCAGGTCGGCCAGGAAGACGATCGAGCCCTTGAGGACGCTGATCAGGACTGGGTCCAGCCCGGCGTAGTCGGTGGTCAGCTGGGCGCCGAGCTCCCCCACCCGCGCCTGAATCTGGTCCTCGGTGAGCAGAATTTCCTCAACGTCGGCGTGGATGGTGGCCATCGTGGCTTCGCTGTTGGTCATGTCCCCTCGGCTCTGGCTCGATTGCCAGTGGCGGCGATCCCGATCGGCCCGTGGCCGTTGGTGCCGTTCATCTCCAGCAGGAAGTCCAGGCGTCCGTACTTGACCATCAGCGCCTGGAAGTCGCGGGCGTACAGGAGCTTGACCCGCACGTCGGGATAGAGCTGCCGCAGGAGGCGCAGCTTGCGGTTCTTCTTGCGCACCAGGGCCTGCCGCAGCGTGGTCAGCTCCACGTACAGCTCCAGCTCAGGCAGGTAGAAGTCGGGCGCGAATGACTCAACGACAGCCCCCGCCGGGCTCCACGAGATGGGAAAGACATGGGGTTCGTAGCGCCACGACACCTGGTAGTAGTCAAGAACTCTGGCCAATTCGGCTTCGCTGTCGTGAGCGAAGCGCGGTGGCAATGTTTCGCTCAGCAGTGCCACCGAGTCCCGATCGTACTCGCCCCGTGGGGGTGAGGCGCCATCGGAGGCCAGTATAGCCCGGTCAGTTATCCACAGATCCGGGCTTCTCTGCGCGTTTAGTGGATAACTGCCTTGCCCAGGGTGGAGACGAGCGGGAAACTGGCGGTCCTGCTTCCGCGGTGCCGAGTATGGGTAACCGGGGACGGCGCGGGGCCGATGCGAGAGCCGGCCGCGAACCGCCCGCTTCCGGGAAGACCGAAAGGCGCCGAGGGAGCATTTTCCGTACACTCGCCGGCCGATGCGCCTCGCGGTCCTGTCGGATATCCACGCCAACCTGGTCGCGCTCGACGCGGTCCTCGACGATCTCTCGACCCAGTCACCCATCGACCAGATGTGGGTGTGCGGCGACATCGTGGGTTACGGGCCGCAGCCTAACGAGGTGATCGACCGCATCCGCGCGCGCGACGCGCGGGCGGTGATGGGGAACCATGACGGCGCGGCGGTCGGCCTGGTGGACGTGACCTGGTTCAACGAAGCGGCGGCAGCGGCCATCACCTGGACGGCCGGGGTGCTGAGCGCCGAGTCGAGCGCGTATCTGGCAAGCCTCCCCAAACGGCGCATCGAGGGCGAGC
>JBOGTA010000149.1:0-13834 GCA_050695855.1 Candidatus Limnocylindria bacterium | reverse complement strand
ACCCGATGGCGTGCAGCAACCCGTCCAGCCGCCCCCAGCGACCCTCCAGGCCGTCGGCGACCGCCGCGATCTGGGCGTCGTCGTTGACATCCATCTCCAGCACGTCGGGCACCGGGTCGAGGCGCTTCGCGATGCGCTGGGTGAGGCTCATGGCCCGGCCGACCCCGGTCAGGACGATCTCGGCGCCCGCCTCCTGAGCCACCTGGGCGACCGAAAACGCAATCGAGTCATCGGTCAGGACCCCGGTCACCAGGACCTTCTTGCCCGCCAGCAACATGCGGCTCCGATTGTACCGGCCGCCGGAACGGCTACCCTGACGGACCGATGATGGTGCGGCTCTACGACTACACGGTCCCCATCGCCGACCCGGAGGCGGGAGTCCCGAACCTGCGGAAGGCGCTCGCCGACCTGCCGACGGCCGAGCGCAAGGTCCTGCTGACCAGCCTGTTCAAGCCCGAACGCATGCCCGGCTCCATGGAACGCCTGACCACCCTGGTGCTGGACGTGGACGCCAGTTTCGGGGACCTCTTGACCGTCCTCGACAACGGGGGCCGAGCCCGGACATTCGTGGCCATCGACGAGGCACGGCCGATCCTGGACCGCTACCTTCCCCCGTCTGCGGTCAGCGGCATCCGGGAATGGGATGTCGCCCGCCTCCACGAGCCATACGGCGACGGCACCTACCACGGGCGGCTCCTGAAGCGGGTCCGCAAGCAGCTCCGATCGGTCGGCACCCGCGAGGCGTTGACCACCCCGTTCCTCTTCCGTCGGGAATGGTGAGCCTGTGAATATGAGCCGATGAGGGTGGACCGATGACCAGGCGGAAACGCGGGCGGCCCTATCAGCCCATGCCCAAGCGCCCGAATCGGACCTACGCCATCGTGGTGGTCCTGATCGGGCTCGTCCTGGTCGTCGGCTTCGGGATCCTCGGCTCCATCCGGTAGCTCGCCATCGGGTCACAGCGTCTCGGCGGAGACGTCGCGGAGGTACCAGAACAGCTTCCACAGCTCGGGGGCGGCGGCGAGCAGGTTCCTCGTGTCGGGCTGGACATGGTCGAAGAGTCGGAACTCGCCGTGTCGGACGTCGACGCCGGCGGCTTCCATGGCCGCGGCCAGCTCGCGAGAGTTCGAATACGGGATGTGCTGGTCGCCGGTGTCGTGCATGAGGTATACGCGGGCCTGGATGTCGGCCACGTACGCCAGCGGGCTGATACCGTCGAGCAGGCCCCGAACCTCGGGTGGAGCCAGTGCCAGGGCCGCCTCGGCCTCGGGCAGCGTGTCCGACAGGAGGAGCGCCTCCGCTGCGAGACCGGCCTCCGTGCGGAGGGGCAGGTCCGCGTCGGGCAGGGGGTAGACGTTCTGGTTGTTCAGCTCGTCGTAGGCGCCGTACAGGTAGCCGTGGTCCCGCCCGTCGGTGACCCGCTCAGTGACGAGGCCGAACACCACCTGCCGTACCAGGAGGGTCGGCTCCCAGTCGACGAGCTCTCCGTCGAGCCGATACTGATGGCTGATCACGCTGACCATGATCTCGCCCGCATCGGCGTAGGCGCCGAAGGCACCCACCCAGCTGAGCCGGTCGGCGATGCGCGGATCCGCCGCCGCGATGAGCGACAGGCTGCCCCCCACGGAGATGCCCATGATCCCGATCCGCTGAGGATCGATCTCAGGGCGGCGGGCGAGAGACTCGAAGGCAGCCACGATGCGACCCACCTCGGCGGACTCGACCCGGACATCGAAGAAGATCGGCAGCTCAGGGATGTACACCGCGGCTCCGGCGCGAGCCATGGCCTCGGCGATCCGAATCAGGGCAGGGTGGGCCCGCCCCTGGTCGTTGATCCCCGACACGAAGATGATCGCCCCGACCGGGCGCTCGCCCGATGCGGTGGATGGCAGCCACAGGTCGGCGGGGAGAGCGGTTCCGTCGGGGTCGCGGTAGGTCACCAGGTGGTGGCTGGGAGCCGGCGCCAGGGCCAGGGGTTGGGGCCCCAGCTCGACCAATGAGGGGATCAGGGCCAGGGTCTGGAGGGTAACTCGTGACGGCGGCCAGGCGATGAGCAGCACGACCACCGCCACCAGCCCCACCCCGACCCACCGCCATCGGCGCCCCCGTCGGGGCGCGGGCGCATCGGCCTGGCTCAATCCAGGCGGAGCGGCTTGACCGTCATGACCTCCGCGACCTTGCCCTCCCATTCGTCGCGCGGGGCGTCGCAGTAGAGCTCGATTTCGTTTCCGTCTGGGTCGACGGTGTACAGGCTTTTGCTCACGCCGTGGTCGGAGGCCCCGCGCAGGAGGCCCCGTTCGGTCAGCAGGCGATGGGCCGTCTTGACGGCGTCGAGGTCGGCCAGGCGGATGGCCACGTGGTACAGGCCCACCGCCATAGGAATAGGCGAGGGGGCCTGGTCACCGACCCGCACCAGCCCGAGGTCGTGGTGGTTCTCGCCGGTGGCGGTCAAGAAGACCATGACGTTGCTCAGCTCGCTCGACACCTGGAAGCCGAGCAGATCACGATAGAAGGCCAGGGATCGATCGAGGTCGCGCACCTTGAGCACGACGTGACCGACCCCCATCGGCTGCAGCACGAGGTGGATGCTAGTCGAGATAGACGGTGACGTTCACGACCCCGTAGACCCAGCGATCCCTGTCGGTGATGGCCGCCCACGCCGCGGGCGACAGGTCGATCACTTTCTGCCCCACCTGACCCCAATGGCAGGCGCACGCGTCGCCGACCGGAATGACGGCGCAGCGATCCGCGCAGACCGTGACCGAGAACCCGCCCGGGGGAAGGTACCAGTGGCCACCCAGGGCGATGGGGAGGGCCGCGACGGCCGCGTCGCCCCAGCCTCGCGTGCAGCAGTACCAGCTCGCCTTGCCGCTGATGGTGGGTGTTCCGCCCGGCTGGGTGACCCATTGGGTCGGGAAGCCGATGAGGCTGGCCGATGTTGTCACGCTGGGGGGTGCTGCCACGCCGTTCGGATGAAATTGCTCGGCGCCAGCGGTCAGGCTGACCGGCAGGGGGCCGAACGCCGCGAGGCTGCGCTGCGAGGTGGTCCCACGGACCGAGGTGAGCGATGCCGGCGAGGCCTCAACCGCCGCCAGGAGGCGCCGCGTGACGTGGTCCGGTGGGGTGACGGCCACCGCGTGGGGGGCCAGCGCCGCAACGATGAGCGCGACAACGATGACGTGGACGGCTCCGCGTCGAAGAAGGTCCGGCAATATGATCCTCGGGCACAGTGTCGGGATCCGGCTCGCCGCTGCCGGTCACATGGGGGCACCCGGGGGGCGCCGCGCGACTACGACGTCGGGCCGGACCCTACCATGTTCGGGGCCCCCTTGCCCGACCTCCAGGTAGGACGATCGGGCGACCAGCGAGGTGACGAATGGCGAAGCAGGACCACCTAAGACGGGCCGGAGCGCTGGTCATGCGCGGGCCCGTGCGCCGCCCAACCGAGGACCAGGAGCTGCTCCAGAGGCGAGTCAGCGCCGATTTCCAGCTCACCGACACATGGCGCTCATTGCGCATCCTGGGCGAGTTCGTGGAGGGCTTCGACGCGCTGGCCGCGGTGGGCCCCGCGGTCAGCATCTTCGGGTCGGCCCGCGTCGGTCGGTCGGACCCCCATTACCGGCTGGCTCGGCGGCTGGCGGGTCGCCTGGCTAAGGAGGGCTTTGCGGTCATCACCGGTGGCGGACCGGGAATCATGGAGGCCGCCAACCGGGGGGCCCAGGAGGCCGGTGGCCTGTCCATCGGATGCAACATCGAGCTGCCCTTCGAGCAGGACATCAACGCCTATGTCGACCTGGGGATCGAGTTCCGCTACTTCTTCGTGCGCAAGACGATGTTCGTGAAGTATGCCGAGGCGTTCGTGATCTTCCCGGGAGGTTTCGGCACCCTGGACGAGCTGTTCGAGGCCCTGACCCTGATCCAGACGGGCAAGGTCGAGCACTTTCCGGTTGTGTTGATCGGTCGCGAATACTGGCGGGGACTCATGCGCTGGCTGGCCGGCACTGTCCTGAAGCAGGGGAAGGTCAGCAAAGAGGATCTCGACCTGGCCACCATTACCGATGATGTCGACGAGGTGGTGCGGGTCATCGTGGACCGCCGTGAATCACGCCACAACGTGCCGGACGACAAGCTCAACGAGGACCTGATCCGGGACCGTTGACAGGCCGCCCGAGGGCTTCTGTGGCGGGCCCGACCGGATTCGAACCGGCGATCTCCAGCGTGACAGGCTGGCATGTTGGGCCGCTACACCACGGGCCCGCAGCGGCGGGGGCGGAGTATACCAAGCCCACCCCCGGGGCCTCCCTCAGTCGGCTGAGGCCTCCCGCTCGTCCGACGGGGCAGACGGTTCCGGATCGCTCAATCCGGCGTGGCTTCCAGCTCGCGCCGAGCGGCCGCCGTGAGAGCGGCGATGGTGCCGTACATGAGCGCGACGCCACCCAACCCGACGGCGCCGACGGTCAACAGCAGTGCCGCCTGCGGCTGCGCGGAAGTTGCCGCCAGCATGAAGACAGCAGTGCCGCCGGAGGTGAAGGCCACGAACAATCCGCCCACCACGGCCGCCGCGTAGGACCACCGTTTGCCGCGGCGAAGCCCCACCGCGGTGGCCAGCTGGACGAGCCCGACGAACACCAGTCCGGCGGCGAGCGCGAACGCCGCGCGTCGGATGGTGGCGGGAGTCAGGAAGTCAGCCGGCAGGCCGGCCAGGGTCTCGGCGTCGATCTCGGCCAGGAGGCGCGCCAGCAGGCGGGCGGCGATGTCCTCCGCCGCCAGGGCGCCGCCAATGGCGCACACCACACCGGCCGCCAGGAGCGGTGCGGACAGCATGAACAGAAGACGAGAGGCCAGCCGCAGGCGACGCGGCAGGGTGTCCACCACCGCACCCCGTCAGCGACGAGGGCGCAGCAACAGCAGCCCGGCGCCACCCAGGCCCAGGCCGAGGCCAAACAGCGAGATCGCCAGGACGAGGTCAGACGGGCCGCGGACGACGATCGCGATACCCGCTCCTATCGCGGCCACGGCGGACGCCAAGGCCAGGATCGCGGTCGGGATCCGCGCCCGATGGCCCCCCGCCAGCAGGCCGAGGGCACCGCCCGCCAAGGCCACCCCGACGACGAACAGCACGAAACCCCCGACGACCTGCCACGTGCCGAGGTCGGCCACATTGGGTGGTGCTGTTGCGGGGTCGTATGCGGAGCCAGCGGTCAGCCCCGCGACCACGATCCCCACCCCCGCGATGAACACGGCAACGCCCAGCACGGCAATGGCCAGGGCGGCGCCGGCACGCACGTCGCCCAGCTCAGCTGGAGCCAGGGAGTGGGGTCGACCAGCCGAACCACCGCCGGCGTTGGTCGTCATGAAGCGGTCCTCCGGGGAGCGGCGCGCATTGTAGGGGACGGCAAGCCCGTGGACCAGCCCGCCTATACTCGGCCGCGGAATGGCCTTCCAGATGCCGGTCGATCCACGAGAAGCACGCAGGGCACGGCTCGTGGGCTGGGCCACGTTCCTCCTGGTGGCGGCCTTGATCGCACTGCTGGCCTACCTCGGCTACGCCGGCTTCGAGGGTTCGGATCAGCTCGTCCATCCCGACCGCAGCCGAGTCTGTCGCCTCCCGTCCGCCCTGGGATGGGAGTACCAGGCCATCAACTACGACCAGGCCTCGGACGCCACCCTGGCCGCGGAGGCCGATCCGTCCAATTGCGCCTCGGTCGGTCAGCCGGCGGGCACCGATCTGATGGCGGCCGATGGCACCCGCCTGGCCGGCTGGTACATCCCAGCCGCCGCGCCCATCGGCCCTGAGGGCCCGACGGTAGTCCTGGTCCACGGCCACGGCTCGAACAAGAACGCCATGCTCCCCTGGGCCGAAGTGCTGCACCCCGATTACAACCTGGTCCTGTTCGACCAGCGTAACCACGGGCAGAGCTTCGGGACCGAGACCACGGTCGGGGTCCGCGAAGCGACGGATCTCGACGCAGTCGTCGAGTGGCTCCGGGCGACCTTCGCCCCATCACAAGTCGCGGTCCTGGGGGCCAGCATGGGCGCGATCACAGCCACCCACGCCGTCGCCCTGAGCCTGCCGGTGCAGGCCCTGCTCCTGGACTCCAGCCCGGCCAGCGTGGCCAGCTCGGCCGAGCGCCGGATCGTGAACGCGAATTATCCGCTGGCACTCCCGGCGTCGTGGGCGGTCATCCTCGGTACCTTGTTCCGGACCGGCGTCGACGTGACCGCGGCCGACCCGATCATCAACATCGACAACGTCGGGAGCGTCCCGGTCCTCATCCTCCAGGGCGGGGCCGACCTCGCCATCGACCCCACCAGCGCGGATCAGCTCGCGGCTGCGGCCAGCGAAGCCGGCGTCCAGGCAGACGTCCACATCTGCCTCAGCGCCGCCC
Source organism: Candidatus Limnocylindria bacterium (assembly GCA_050695855.1). Lineage (GTDB taxonomy): Bacteria > Chloroflexota > Limnocylindria > QHBO01 > QHBO01 > DASTEQ01. The sequence continues at coordinate 7,445 of JBOGTA010000149.1, read as the reverse complement.
ACTCTCAGCTGCTCGATGCCTGCCCCGATGATGTGCGGGCCTGGGTGCTAGGCTTCCTGGCCCGCACGCTGAGTCCCTGACCGGGCTGCGCTCGGCGCCCGATGATCCTCGAAGGAGACCGATGACCACGATCGCCCAACCGGACGCCACCCTGAGCGCCGAAGACACGCGATTCGACGAGGCGATCGAGCGATGGTTCCGGCAGCGTCTCGAGCTTCAGCCCGAGTGGGCCACCTACCTGGGCATCCACGAGCACGACCACCGCCTTTCCCCGGGCGGGCGCGACGGGATCGAGCAGGACATCGCCTTCACCCGGGCGGCGATGTCCGCGATGGAGACCTTCGATCGCGCCGACCTGTCGCCGAACCGGGCCTTGGACCGCGACCTGGTCCTCCACGAGGCTCGCCTCAACCTCTTCGAGCTGACCGAGCGGCGCTCATGGCAGGGACGTTCGGATGCTGCTGAAGCCATCGGCGGCGCCCTGTTCCCGCTCTTCACCCGAGACTACGCGCCGCTCCCCGACCGCCTCGAAAGCATCGCCGCCCGGTTGGAGGCTGCCCCCCAGTACCTAGTCGAGACACACGACCGCGTGAACCGGCCCGTGCAGCTATGGACCGAGATCGACATCCAGTCCGGCGAAGCCCTCCCCGAATTCCTGGACACCATCCTCGAAGCCGCCCGGACCCAGGGTGCGCCGTCGGCGGTGACCAGCCGCCTCGAGGCGGCCATCGTTTCGGCGGTATCCGCCCTCGAGGCCCATCAGGCCTGGTTGCGCGACGACGTCCTGCCTCGTTCGACCGCCGACTGGGTCACCGGCCACGAGCAGTTCGAGGAGATGGTCCGGCTCCGCGCCCTGGACGCCACCGGAGACGAGATCCTGGCGGTTGGCGAGGAGATGCTGGCCGAGTCGCACGCCCAACGCGACGCGGTCTGTGCCGAGATCGACGCCGGCCTGACCCCGGCCCAGGTCGCCGACCGGGTCAAAGGCGACTACCCTGCCACCTTCGACGAGGCCCTCGAGGAGTACCGGCGGGCCATGGACCGCGCCCGCGAGTTCGTGGTCGAGCACGACCTGGCTACGGTTCCCCCCAACGACACCCTAGTCGTGATCGAGACGCCCAGCTTCATCCGCCACCTGGTGCCATTCGCGGCCTATTTCGAGCCGGCCCGCTTTGACCCCATCCCGCAGGGCACCTACATCGTCACGCCCCCCGAAACGCCGGAAATGATGCGCGAGCACAACTACTCGTCCATCTCCAACACCTCGGTCCACGAGGCCTATCCGGGGCATCACCAGCAGCTGTCGGCAGCCATCACCAACCCCAGCCTGGTGCGCCTCTTCTCCGGGTCGCCGGAGTTCGCCGAGGGCTGGGCGTTCTACACCGAGCGGATGATGAAGGAAGCCGGTTTCGATGACACGCCCACCCATCGGTACATCCAGCTCACGGACGTCATCTGGCGCGCCACCCGGATCATCCTGGACGTTCGCCTGCACCGCGGCGAGATCGGTTTCGAGGAGGGGGTCGCGCGCCTGGTGGCCGAGACCGGGTTCGAGCATCCGGCCGCCCTGGCCGAGGTCAAGCGCTACACGAGCACTCCCACCTACCAGCTGTCGTACCTCTACGGGCGGCACATGATCGAGTCCCTCCGCCGCGACGTCGAACGGCGGCAGGGCGCCGATTTCAGCCTGAAGGGATTCCACGACACGCTGATCTACGGCGGAACGATGCCCGTGTCGTACGCTCGGCGCCTGTTCGACCGTTGATCCGACCGATGCGCGCCGTCCGGCGCGGGACCCGTGCCGGCCCGGCGGCGCTCCTTGTCCTGGCGGTCGCCTGCCAGGGCGGTGGCCCGGGCATCACGACGCACGATTGTCCGACCGACGCGCCGTCGGCATCCCAAGCAGCCGACATCCTGGCGAGCACCACCGGCACGGCCAGCTTCGAGACGACTTTGGGTAGCTTCACGATCGAGCTGCTCGGCGACGTGGCGCCAATCGCCGCCGCCAACTTCGTGGCACTGGCCCGCTGCGGCTTCTACGAGGGCATCACCTTCCACCGGGTCATCGCCGGGTTCGTCGCCCAGGCCGGCGACCCCAATACGCGTGAGAACCAGGGTGACTTCGAGGGCCTGGGGAGTGGCGGACCGGGTTACGGATTCGCCATCGAGCTGCCGCCCGAGGGGATCAATTACGACCCCTACACGGTGGCAATGGCCAACTCGGGCGAGCCGGACAGCAACGGGAGCCAGTTCTTCATCTGCCTGACTGCTATCGACGCCCAGCTGCCCGGGCGTCTGTACACGATCTTCGGGCTGGTCTCGGCGGGTACCGAGGTCGTGGATGCCATCGGAGCGATAGAAGTCGGCAATGCCGTGACCAACGTCCCAGTCGACCCCGTCGTCATCAATCGGGTCGTCGTCGAGGCGCCTGAAAGTACGCCCGATTGAAGCCGCCCCGAGTACGAAATACCGCTCCGAAAAGTAAAGGATTCTTCATTCCCATCCATTGACCCTGACCTGGGGGGTCGGATATCATGGCTTCGCTGTTCGCACAGCGATTCACCACTGGTCGCAGGGTCATGGGTAGGTTTGGGTAAGGGTAGTGCGGGAAACCGCGCGTGAAAGATGCCCCCGCGATTAGCGAATCCGGCAGCAATGAAGGCCCCTCTTCGGAGGGGCCTTCTCTTATCCGCTAGACTCGCCGCTCCCGCGCCGGTAGCTCAGTGGATAGAGCGTTGGCCTCCGGAGCCAGAGGTCGCAGGTTCGAATCCTGTCCGGCGCGCCATCGCACGTGATCGAGCCGGCACGTGCCTCGCACCGTGGCCCGCTAGGGGCCAAGCGTCGTCCCTGCCGACTCCTGGATCCAGTAGCCGGCCCACACCCCGGCGGTGATGAAGTACCAGTTCCCGCTCTGGTTCGGAATCGTGCTCTTCTGGTTGGTCGGCGCGTTGGACGACGTGGCGAGGGTGTACGACTTGGAGGCCGTGATCGCGCCGGTCGAGCTGAACTGGCGGCCGACATAGGTGCCCGCGGCGAAGTACAGCTGCCGCGGCGGGTCGTAGTTCTCGACCACCGGCGGAGGTGGCGGAGGTGGCGGCTCTCCGAGCGTCACCACCGGGGACTCGGGAATCCAATACCCCGCCCATACCCCGGCCGTGATGTAGAACCAGTTGCCCGGCTGGTTCGGAATCGTGCTCTTCATGCTCGTCGGCGCGTTTGAGACCGTTGCCAGGGTGTACGACTTGGAGGCGGTAATCGCTCCGGTCGCGCTGAACTGGCGGCCGACATGCGTGCCCGCGGCGAAGTACAGCGACCGTGGCGGGTCATAGTTCTCGACCACCGGAGGCGGGGGTGGAGGTGGCACGGCGCCCAGCGTCGTGCCGGCCGACTCCTGGATCCAATAGCCATCCCATACGCCGGCGGTGATGAAGTACCAGTTCCCGCTCTGGTTGGGGATGGTGCTCTTCTCCGTGGTCGGGGCCCACGAATCGGCCACCAGGGTGTACGACTTCGAGGCGTAGACCGAGCCGTAGGTGTTGAACCGACGCCCGACATGCGTGCCGGCGGCGAAGTTCAGGGGCCTCCAGGGTTGGTACGACTCAGCCACCTGGGGAGCCGGAGCAGGGCCCAGCGTGGTAGAGGCCGACTCCACGATCCAGTAGCCGGCCCACACCCCGGCCGTGATGTAGTACCAGTTCCCACTCTGGTTGGGGATGGTGCTCTTCTGGTTCGTAGGCGCCGAGGACGCGGCGCTCAGGGTGAACGACTTGGAGGCGGTGATCGTCCCACTGGCGTTGAACTGCCGACCCACGTACGTGCCCGCCGCGAACGACAGGGCGCGGTGCGGGTTGTAGACCTCGGTTGGCGGATTGGCGATCTCGGCCGCCACGGATGCCCGGATCGAGGGCATGAGGTTGTAGAGCGGCGCGCCCGGGCAACCGGTGTTCTGGTAGTCGCGGTGGCCGGTGATGTTCATCGTGGTGATGCTGGCCCCGGTCGCCGGGTTCACATACGTCGAGGAGCCCAGCGGGTTGATCCCGTGGGCCGCGGACGCCCAGGCCAGCATCCGCACCAGCGATGCGCGGGCCGCAGCCGAGGGCAGCGTCGAGGTGAAGTTGCCAAGCAGCGCGATCCCCATGCTGCCCGGGTTGTGGTGCAGCGCGTGGCCGGCCTCAACGACATCTCCGTCCTCGTTGTCGGCGGTGGGAATAACGCCGTTCCAGTACTCGCGCGAGTAGCGTCCTTCGTAGACCCGGCCCTGCGCGTCAATCAGGTATTCGTAGCCGATGTCGCCCCAGCCCAGGGTGACGGCGTGGTAGTGGTAGATGGCGCGCACCGTGGCCGCCGGGTTGGGATCTCCGTTCGTGCCGGCGGTGTGATGAACCACCAGCTTCTGGAGTGGGTAGAACGCTCGGGTCCAGCGCTCCTCGCCCAGGCTGTCGAATCGGATGGACTCGTCGGCGCCCCAGCCGCTGCGGGGGATGACTCCGGGAATCGTGCTCAGCGCGGCCGCTCCGGCTCCCAGCCCGGGTGGGGCATCGGTCTCGCCAGCCGCATTCATCGCGAGGACCGAGACGTCCGGCAGTGACTGATCCGCCGTGACGCGGACCGCCCGCATGCCGCCCGCGACCATCACCGAGCCGTAGGTCTCGCCGTCCGCTGTGGACGCTCCGAATTCGTCGATGTGGACGTGGGCCGGCTCTGAGAAAACCGCCCCGTCAGCGCTAAACGCCGCGTCTACGTGTGCTTCCGGATGCCCGGACCAATGGATGACGATGTGCGTCGTGCCCATCGCGAGGGAGAAGTCGAAGCTCCCGTCGACCGCGTGGGTCGTTTCCGAGGTACGGACCTTGACCGGGCCGGGTGTTCTGGAGGGGGCGGCCGGCGCCACACCGGTCATGACCAGCGCCATGACGAGGGCGGCCACGAGTGGACGAGCGATCACGGCGGTCAAATGCATGGGCTGGCCAAGCCTCCCTGGTCCTGCGCGGTTCAGACCCACCCTACCGACCCGGGACATGATCGGCTGTGGGCCGGTGTGCCCAGTACGATCGGGCCCTGAACCCGCTCGTCGCGCGAAGGGCGGCCGGCATCCGCCATCATCGGTGATGTGGGAGATCTCAATCGCCGAGATCGGCAGATGCGCGAAGTGGAGGAGGAGCGGCTGTCTCCAGCGGCCACTCGATCCGGTCAGTCGCGCGGCCGAGCTCGGCCCGAAGAGCCCGACCCGTTCCGCACGGCCTTCGAGCGTGATCGGGACCGGATCATCCACTCCAAGGCCTTCCGCCGGCTGAAGCACAAGACCCAGGTCTTCCTCAACCCCGAGGGCGACCATTTCGTCACCCGCCTGACCCACACCCTCCAGGTCGCCCAGATCGCGCGCTCGTTGGCCGCGGCGCTGGCGCTCAACGAGGCGTTGGCGGAGGCAATCGCGCTGGGTCACGACGTGGGCCACACCCCGTTCGGCCACACCGGCGAGGAGGCCCTGGCGCCCTATTTCCCGCCTGCGGGCTGGCATCACGCGGCGCAGAGCGTCCGGATCTTCGAAGTCCTCGAGGACCTCAACCTGAGCTGGGAGGTGCGCGACGGGATACGGGCCCACACCTGGCGGATCACGCCTCCCCCACAGACGCCGGAAGCGCTGTGCGTGCGCTACGCAGATCGGATCGCGTACCTCAGCCATGACGCCCTCGACGCGCTCCGCGCCGGAGTCCTGGCCGATACCGACTTCCCACCCCACCTGATCGAGCGGCTCGGGCCGCCGGGGAGACGGTGGATCGGCGAGCTCATCACCGCGGTCATCGACGAGAGCCTGCGGGCGGGCGCGATCGGGATGGACGTTGAGACGCTGGCCCTCATGCACGAGCTGCGCGACTTCATGTTCGAGCGCGTCTACCTGCGTCCCGAGCAGGCGGCCCAGCAGCAGGTCGCCGTGCGCCTCCTGCGGCGCCTGATGGACCACCACCTGGCTCACCCCGACGAGCTCCCGGCCTCGTACCGGGATACCGATGCCGACCTGGTGACCCAGGTCGCCGACTACGTGTCCGGGATGACGGACCGATACGCCCAGACGGCTTCCGACCGTCTGTTCGGATTGACGGCCGAGCGGTTAGGGTGACGAAGGAGCCGTCGGCACCACGGACGTGAATCTGTAGCTCACGAAGGTGCCGTCGCCGCATTCGAGCGCGATCTCGTCAGGTCGATCCTCCGGGCTCGGCGACGGGGCACTCCCCGGTGGGCCATACACCTCGCGCGACACCACCCCCACAAGGATCGTGCCCAGCCGGACGGGCTCCTCGCTGCCCACCACCGGCAGTGCCGTCGGATCCCCTGCCGCGGTGTAGACGCGATCGCCCCACAGGAGCGTCTCAGGGCAGCCGGGGCGCCCGATCGCCATCTGGAGGCTCCACAGGCCCAGACCGACGAAGAAGGCCGCCGCGAGCACCGCGCAGCCCGCCGCCCGCCAGTTCATCGGCGAATCTCGAACCGGGTCATGCCCCCCGAGGCCGGTCCGCGGCTGGCCTCGACCCGGTCGACCCATGCCGCTCCGGGGCCATCGGCCAGCTGCGCCTCGAGGGCGTCGAGCGGCGCCGGCTCGCCTTCAGCCACCATCTCCACGGCGCGCTCGTCGTCGGCGTTGCGGACCCAACCCACCAGGCCGAGTCGCGTGGCGGTGTCGACCACCCACCATCGGTACCCGACCCCCTGGACGCGGCCAGTGACCCGGGCCGTCAGTCGCTGGAGATCGCTCACGCGCGGGCGGCGACCGCGGGCCACTCCAGCATGGCCACTTCCAGAGCCAGGCGGGGGCTGACGTTCAGCTCCAGCGCATCGCGGATCCGCTCCAGTGCGGCGGCCGTCCGAGCTATCTCGTCCGGTCCGAGGCGCCGCGCCGCTGCCGGCAGCTCGGGGAGCAGCTCTTCGGAAACGGCCAGGTGCGGCGAGCCGGCGGCAGCCACCGCCAGGTCGCGCGCCAGATCGACCCAGGCCTCGATGATGGCCAGCGCTGCCGCGCGCTGGACCACTGTAGGTGTCCGGCCGCCACCTTCGGACGTGACCGGGTCGCTGGCGGCATCGGGCCCCAGCGACAGGCGCGCGGCATCGTCCAGGAGCTCGCGCACCGCTGCCAGCCGATCGGCGCGGCCACGCTCCAGGAGCGCCAGCAGCTCATGCTGTGTGCGTCGCCGCCAGTCCACGCGTTCCGGTGCCCGCGCGTACCCAACGGCGCGGCCGATCCGGCCGCCTGACAAACGCGCCAGAGCCGTGGCCTGCTCCCCGGGGAGTCCTTCGCGCTCGATCAGCCAGGCCGCGAGGGCGTCCTGCCCGACCGGGGCCAGGCGCAGAGCCTGGCAGCGGGAGCGAATGGTGGGCACCAGCCGGCCGGTGTCCTCGGCCACCAGGATGAAGAGATGCCGATCGCCGGGCTCCTCCAGTGCCTTGAGCAG